>JBEVLT010000488.1:0-12610 GCA_040509055.1 Chitinophagaceae bacterium | reverse complement strand
ACCGATAAAAGAAATGTGCAGCAGACCGGCTATCATATCATCGTTTCCTCCACCGAAGCGAAGCTGAAAAAGAACGAAGGCGATATCTGGAATTCCGGCAGGGTTAGCTCTGCCCAATCTGTTCATGTGGTGTACAAAGGAAAACCGCTGACCAGCCGGATGACCTGCTACTGGAAAGTAAAAATTTTTACCAATAAGGGTGAATCCGACTGGCGTGAATCGTACTGGACCATGGGATTGCTCGACGCCGCCGACTGGAAGGGGAAATGGATCGGGTATGACAAAGCTTCTCCCTGGGACAGCATTACACAGTGGTCAAGATTGTCGGCACGCTACTTCAGGAAGGAATTCCGGGCCCCGGAACATATCCGCAGGGCAACCGTGTACATTGTCGGCCTCGGGCTGTATGAATTATATATCAACGGCAAAAAAGCCGGCGACCGGGTGCTGGCGCCGGCACCAACGGACTACCGTAAATCTGTCATGTACAATACCCTGGATGTGACCGGCGATTTACAAAAGGGGGCGAACGTGATTGCTGCCGTGCTGGGTAATGGCCGGTTCTTTACCATGCGCCAGAACTATAAAACGCAAAAACATAATACGTTTGGCTATCCCAAAATGCTGATGCAGCTGGAGGTGGAATACGAGGACGGAACAAAAGAGATCATCGCCAGTGACGAAACCTGGAAGCTGAACGTAGACGGCCCTATACGTACCAACAATGAGTATGACGGGGAGGAGTATGATGCGACAAAAGAGTTCAAAGGATGGGGCGATGCGGGTTATGACGATGCGAAGTGGATAAAACCTGAACTGGTAGGAGCGCCGGCCGGTAGGATCGTGGCGCAGATGAATGAGCCGATGAAGGTGATCTACAGGCTCGGACCTGTGACGATAAAGCCTGCCGGGCCCGGCAGGTATATTCTTGATATTGGCCGCAATATTTCGGGCTGGGTGAGAATGAACGTAAGGGGTGAACGCGGCCACCAGGTAAAGCTACGGTATGCAGAAAGCCTGCAGCCCAACGGAGAATTGTATGTGGCTAACCTGCGCGATGCAAAAGTGACCGATATCTATACTTTAAAAGGCGAAGGAGAAGAACAATGGCATCCTTCCTTTGTCTATCATGGGTTTCGCTATGTGGAGGTTACCAATTACCCGGGTGAACCGCGGCTGGAGGACTTCGAGGGAAATTTTGTATTTGATGACCTGCCGGCTACCGGCTATTTCAACTGTTCAGATTCAATTCTTACCCGGATACACTGGAATGCCCGGTGGGGCATCGCCTCCAATTACAAGGGAATGCCGGTGGATTGCCCGCAACGGAATGAGCGGCAACCCTGGCTGGGCGACCGGGCCACGGGATCCGGGGGCGAGGCCTTTGTGTTCGACAATTCAAAACTGTATGCCAAATGGCTGGATGATATCGAACAATCGCAAACACCCGAAGGCGCCATCCCCGACGTGGCGCCTGCCTTCTGGAATTATTATACCGACAACGTGACCTGGCCGGGTACTTATTTGCTCGTGGCCGACCTGCTGTATCGCCATTTCGGCGATGAACGACCCGTGGTGAAGCATTATGCATCGATGAAGAAATGGATGCAGTACATGCAAGCACGGTACATGAAGGATTATATCGTGACCAAAGACAAGTACGGCGATTGGTGCGTACCGCCGGAAAGCCTGGAAATGATCCGTTCACGCGATAGCCTGCGCAACACAGACGGTGCGCTGATCGCTACGGCCTACTATTATATGCTGCTGGAGCTGATGAAGAAATTTGCAGCTATCAGCGGCAACACGGCCGATATCGCCTCCTGCAATGAGCTGTCGGCAAACATTGCCGCTGCTTTCAACAAAAAGTTTTACAGACCGGAGCGTGGTTGCTATGACAACAACACGGTTACGGCCAACCTGCTGCCGTTGTATTTTGGTATCACGCCGCCGCAGTGGCGGGCGACGGTGTTTAATCATATCCTCAACCGGATAGAGAAGATCGATCGGTCCCATATCAGCACCGGGGTGATCGGTACCCAATGGCTGCTGCGCGGGCTGACCCGGTATGATCGTGCTGACCTGGCGTTTACACTGGCCTCGAACAAGACTTATCCCAGCTGGGGATACATGGTGGAGCAGGGTGCTACCACGATATGGGAATTGTGGAACGGCAATACGGCTAACCCGCAGATGAATTCGCAAAACCACGTGATGCTGCTGGGCGACCTGCTGATCTGGCTGTATGAAAACCTGGCCGGGATCAAGTCCGGCGGGGACACGCAGGCGTTTAAAACCATCGTTATGAAACCGTCCTTTGTTCCGGGGCTGACCCAGGTAAAAGCGGGTTACGGCTCGCTGTACGGAATGATCGTCAGCGAATGGACAAAGAAAGGAGCTGCGCTGAGTTGGGATATCCAGGTACCTTTTAACACCCGGGCCCTCGTATACATACCGGCCGCAAAGCCTGCGAACGTCAAAGAAGGAGGCAAAGCTGTAGCTGCTTCGGGCGACACCCGGTTCATAAAAATGGATGCCGGCTATGCCCTGTTCGAAGTGGGCAGCGGGTCCTATCACTTTACTGCCGAATAAGTAATAACAACAACCGCTATGATAAAACGAATACAACAAGCACTGTTACTCACCGCACTGTTTATCGCTCCTGCCGGATACGGCCAGGCCCCGGATAGTATAAAAATAAAGGCCGATGAGGCTACCCTGAAAGCCAACGCGGAAGCGGATAAAAAGGCAGGGGAGTGGGTAGCCGCACTGCAGCTAAGCGATGAGGCCAAAGAAAAACGGGTAAGCGAAGCCATTGCTACCCACCTGAAGCTGATCCGCGACTGGAACAACAGTCATCCTTTTACAACTGTTCCCGCAGGCATTAACCCGGCAACGGGAAATAAGTTGTCAGACCTGGACAGGCAGGTGATCGCTAATTCCGCCATGCCGGTTACCATTCACCAGGACCTGATGAAGGCCTTGCAAAGCGACCTTACAGCAGCCCAGGTGGAAGCCATACTGGATCAATATACCATCGGCAAAGTAGCTTTTACGTTAAAGGGTTACAAAGCGATCGTTCCCGACCTGACAACCGAAGAAGAAACAAAGATCACAGCATACCTGAAGCAGGCGCGGGAGCAGGCGATCGATTATAAAAACATGACCCAGGTGTCCGCTATCTTCGAGATATACAAAACCAAATGCGAACAATATCTCAACAGCAACGGGCGAAGCTGGAAGCAATTGTATAAAGCTTATGTAGATAAAGTAAAAGCGCAGAAAGAAGCGGAAAAACAAAGTAAAAAAACAAATTGAGAACGATGAACTTACGAACTGTACTGCCCATATGCCTGGCATTATTTCTTGTAACCAGCTTTCCTGCGGCAGCGCAGGAGTTTAAAAAAGGCATCCTGGTGGATGAATTTATTTATACTGAAGCGCCCTTTCCATCGGCTCATGCTGCCACCATTGCCCAAACACCGGCCGGGCTGATCGCGGCCTGGTTTGGCGGTACCCGTGAAGGCGCAAAAGATGTGTGCATCTGGGCCAGCCGCCTGGAAAACGATAAATGGACGGCCCCTTACCAGGTTGCAGACGGAGTGATGAATGATACCCTTCGCTATGCCTGTTATAACCCTGTATTCTTCCAGGTACCGGGCGGCGAATTGTTGTTGTTTTTCAAGATCGGTCCCAATGTGGCCGGCTGGACCGGCTGGATGACGCGGTCCAAAGACAATGGAAAGACCTGGAGCCCGAGAGAGGCGTTGCCGGCCGGATTTCTTGGACCGATCAAAAACAAGCCATTGCTGATCGGTGGTCAGCTTGTCTGTCCCTCCAGTACAGAGAAAGATGGTTGGAAAGTACATTTTGAATATACCGCTGACTGGGGGAAAACATGGACAAAGAGCAGTGACCTCAACGATGGCAAGATCGTCAGTGCCATTCAGCCAAGCATATTGACCTACCGCGATGATTCGCAGCAAATTCTTTGCAGGAGCAAGAACAGGACGATCAATGAATCCTGGAGCTATGACCGCGGCAAAACCTGGTCGCCGATGCAGGCCTCCTCCCTGCCGAATAATAATTCAGGTACCGATGCGGTAACGCTGAAGGATGGCCGCCAGCTGCTGGTGTACAATCATGTGAAACCCCTGCCGGAGCTGCCGAATGGCAAAGGCCCGCGTACACCGCTCAACGTGGCCGTTTCCAGGGACGGGAAGAGCTGGCATGCTGCCCTGGTGCTGGAAGATTCGCCCATCAGCCAGTATTCCTATCCGTCGGTGATTCAAACAGACGATGGCATGGTGCATATCGTATACACCTGGCGTCGCGAACGCATCAAATATGTGAAGATCGATCCGTCCAAACTGGTCACCAGGCCGATCGTGAACGAACAGTGGCCCGGGGCGGTACAAACGGTTACTAAACCCTCCGACGATTAACTATCATGAATAGCTTGCCTGTATTCGATATCGCCATTATCCTGGCGTACCTGGCTGCCATGGTCTTCATCGGGTTTTATTTTTCCCGGCGCAACCGGAATGCAGAACAATTCACCGTAGCCGCCGGTAAGATACCGGGCTGGGCCATCGGCCTGTCGATCTATGCCACGTTTTTAAGCAGCAATACATTTCTCGGCGTACCGGGTAAGGCCTTTGGCAGCAACTGGAATGCGTTTGTCTTCAGCCTGTCTATGCCGCTGGCGGCCTGGGTAGCGGCGAAATATTTTGTTCCTTTTTACCGCAGCACCGGAGAAGTGTCGGCTTATACCAACCTGGAAAAAAGGTTTGGTCCCTGGGCCAGGACCTATGCCGTGGTGTGCTTCCTCCTCACCCAGTTTGCCCGAATGGGCTCTATCTTTTTTGGGATGGCGCTCAGCCTGCAGGCATTGACGGGATTTTCCATGTCGTCGATCATGATCGTGATGGGCATCTGCATCATCCTGTACACCGTGATGGGCGGTATTGCTGCCGTGATCTGGACAGAGGTGGTGCAGGCCATTATCAAAACCCTGGGCGCATTGCTGATCCTGTACCTCGTGATCCGGGAAATTCCCGGCGGGGTGGACGAAGTAATGACGATCGCCAAAGCGGGCAACAAGCTCAGCCTTGGCAGTTCATCCTTCGACTTTACGGAATCTACGTTCTGGATGGTATTGTTCTACGGGTTCTTTATCAACCTGAACAATTTCGGGATGGACCAGAATTATGTGCAGCGCTACCATACCGCTACGTCTGCAAAACAGGCGGCCCGCTCGGTATGGATCTGCGTGGCCATGTATGTCCCGGCTTCGCTGTTGTTCTTTATTATCGGCACATCGCTGTTTGCGTATTACCAGGTGCACCCTGAAATGATCGAGCCGGTAAAGTTGCAGGTGGCGGCGGAACGGTTAGGCGCTTCGGCCACGGCACAGCAAATAACAGGATTGGCGGCAACGTTACAGCCTTCCGATTATGGTGATAAGGTGCTGCCGCATTTCATGGTCACCAAAATTCCCACCGGGCTGGTAGGCCTGATCGTATCGGCTATCCTGGCCGCCGCGATGAGCACCATCAGTTCCGGTATGAATGCCTCGGCCACTGTATTTACAGAAGATATTTATAAAAAATACATCAATCCAGCTATCGGTGAGCGCAGCTACCTGCGGATACTGCATGTTTCCACCGTTATTTTCGGTGTGGCTGGTTTATCCACGGGGCTGGCAATGATCGGTAGTAAAAGCATTCTCGATATCTGGTGGGAGCTGTCGGGCATTTTTGCCGGCGGCATGCTGGGCCTGTTCCTCTTGGGGCTGATCAGCCGCCGCACCAGGAACGCAGAAGCCCTGACGGCTGTGCTGATTGGCATACTGGTCATTCTGTGGATGACGTTTTCAGGCAGGCTCCCGGACAAGTATGCGTTTTTCCGGAGCCCGCTGCACAAAAACATGGTCATCGTGGTAGGAACGCTGACGATCTTCTTAGCGGGTTTATTGCTGACGTATACAAAGCGCAGGAATACACAGGGACGTACAGGATTGTTGAACGGATGAACCGGCATAGGTTTGATGCTTGTGCTGAAGTTATCGGTTAATGAAAAATATGGCTTATGAACGTTGATGAAAAGAAATTTGTCCCGGTTATGATCACGCCATTCAACCTGAAGGCAAAGGTTGACCTGGATGCGGTATCGGTGCTGATCGATTTTTACCTGGCCGCCGGTGTAAAGGGTTTTTTTGCCAACTGCCTGAGCAGTGAAATGTTCAGCATTTCGGAAGACGAGCGGTTGGAGCTGACCCGGCATATCGTCAACTACGTCGATGGTCGTGTACCGGTCGTGGCTACCGGTTCCTTTGGGCTGGCGGTGGAAGACAAGGCAGAGTTTACCAAACAGATCTACGATACCGGCATTGATGCCGTGATCCTGATCACCGGGCACTATGCCAAAGTGGAGGATGGGGACGAGGTGCTCTTACGCAATTTCGACAAGATGCTCCGGTTGACCGGTGACATCCCGCTGGGCATGTATGAGTGCCCGGCACCGTACAAGCGCATCCTGGGTACAGAGGTGTTCAGGACGCTGCTGGAGACCGACCGGTTTGTTTATCATAAGGACACGTCCATTTTGCAGGAGAATGTAAAGGCCAAGCTGGAAGCGGCGAAAGACAATGCAAAGCTGGAATTCTATGACGCGCATACGCCCAATGCACTGTTCTCGGTGCAGCATGGCGCAAAAGGTATGTCTTCTATTTCAGGGAATTTTTACCCGGAGATACTGGTGTGGTTATGCAACCATGTCAACGATCCGGCCAGGCAGGAAGAAGTGGCCTGGCTCCAGGCCGAACTGACCCGCGTGGACCCGCTCATTCATATTGCTTACCCGATGAGCGCCAAATATTTTTTGCAGAAAAGAGGATTGCCGGTCCGCATGATCAGCCGGGCGCATATCCTGCAGCTTACGCCGGAGCAAAAACAAACGCTCGACGACATTCATGCAAGCTTTGAGAACTGGTGTCACCGCCTGGCGATTGCCCCGGTGGATACCGGCAACCTGGTGGCCTGATGACATTGTAATAACAACTACATGGACGACAAACCGCAGCTAAAGATATTTTTTCCCGGTAAACTGGTATTTGGCAACGGGTGCCTGCACCAATTGGCTGGCGAGATCATACAATTGAAGCCATCCCGGGTGCTGATCGTTACCATTGCTCCCTTGCTCGATGCGATCAACGGCCTGGCTGACCAGCTCAGGGATGAGGAGATCGAAGTAATGACGGATATTTCCGTTGTTCAGGAACCATCGTTCGCCGACTTTGAAAAGCTGATGCAGCAGGTACAGCCGTTCAATCCCGATGTGGTGATCGGTATCGGCGGTGGCAGTGTGCTCGATATTGCCAAGCTGGTAGCTGCCCAACTCGGTAATGAACAAACGCTCCGGGAATATGTCGGCATCGGATTGCTGAAAGGCCGGACAAAAAAGCTCATTTGTGTGCCGGCTACTTCCGGCACCGGCAGTGAAGTATCGCCCAACGCCATCCTGGTAGACGATGCGGACAACCAGAAGAAAGGGATCATCAGCCTGCACCTGGTGCCGGACATCGTGTACGCAGACCCATTGCTGACGATCTCCGTGCCGCCAGCGATCACTGCTGCCACGGGGCTGGATGCGCTGACGCATTGCCTGGAAGCATATACGAACAAATTTTCGCAACCTTTTATCGATATGTATGCGCTGGAGGGTATCCGGTTGATCGCGGCACATATCGAAACTGCCGTAAAAGACGGCGGCAACGTGTATGCCCGTGAGCAGGTAGCCATGGGCAGCCTGCTGGGCGGTTTTTGTCTTGGACCGGTAAATACAGCTGGTGTGCATGCCCTGTCATACCCGCTGGGCAGTATGTTTCACCTTGCACATGGATTGTCCAACGCGTTGTTATTGCCGTATGTGATGGAATACAATATTCCGGCCGCCGTGAGCCGTTATGCGGCCGTAGCAGTGGCATTGGGCTGTACCCGGCAGGATAGCGAAGAAGCGACAGCATACGAAGGTGTCAGGAAAATAAAGGAACTGGTAGCGGCCTGCGGTATACCGGCCCGTTTGCGGGAGGTCAATGTACCGGAAGAAGCCATTCCGCAGATGGCCGCCGATGCCATGAAGATCCAGCGCCTGCTCCGGAATAACCCGCGAACCATCAGCGAAGCGGATGCGATCGCCATTTTTAAAGCAGCTTATTGATGCACACAGGAAAAAAATACAAAGGAGTCGTGGTGCCGGCGGTGACGCCGCTTACCGGACAATTGACGCTGGACCAGGAAGCGGTAGAACGGCTGTTTGAATCGTTTCATCGCAGCGGTGTGATGCCGTTCATTGCCGGTACGACCGGCGAGGCTGCTTCGCTGCCTGCGGCACTTAAAAAAGAGTATATCCGGCTGGCCGGGCAGCTCAAACAGGCCGGAACGGTTTTGTATGCCGGCATATCCTCCAATAACCTGGATGAATCCATTGCCCTGGCTAACTACGGTTTTGACAACGGCGTGGATGTGGTGGCAGCTACGCTTCCGTCCTATTACCTGCTGACCGAAGACGAGATGCAGCGGTATTTTGAAACCCTGGCAGATCATATCAATGGACCGCTGATCATCTACAATATACCAGCTACCACGCATATGTCCATTCCCTTACATGTGGCGGATGAACTGAGCTACCATGAAAAGATTGTCGGCGCCAAAGATTCAGAGCGCAGCGAAGAGCGGCTGAACGCCTCGCTCCGGTTGTGGAAGGACCGTCCTGATTTCAGCTATTTTCTCGGTTGGGCGGCTAAGTCTGCCGAAGCCCTGCTGGAGGGTTGCGATGGATTGATCCCGAGTACCGGTAACCTGTATCCCCGGTTGTATGCAGATATGACGAGCGCAGCCGGGCAGAACCACCGGGAAGAAGCATTCAGGTTGCAGGCGCTATCGGATGAACTGGGAAATTTATACCAGGCGGGCCGGTCGTTGGGACAATCACTATGGGCATTGAAAGTCCTGATGCAGCAGGAAGGGCTTTGCCAGGCACGGGTGATGCCGCCGTTGCAGGGCCAGCCGGGCGACGAAGAAAAAAAGCTACAGGAGGGTTTAAGAGCGATTCTTGATCAATACAATATAAAACTATCATAGCATGGGGGAGAAACCCGTCATAGCCATTACCATGGGCGACCCGGCGAGCATCGGGCCGGAAATTGCCGTGAAAGCATTGCTGGAAGAAAAAGTAAACGCGATCTGTAAACCGCTGCTGGTGGGCGATGCCGGGGTATTCCGGCATATCGCGGCGCATTTGCAATTACCGGCTACGATCCATGCCGTTTCATCGGTACAGGAAGCCAGGTTTATACCGGGAGTCATCGATGTGCTCGACCTGGACAATATGCCAACCGGTCAGCTGGCATTTGGTGAGATCAGTGCGGTGGCAGGTAATGCCAGTTTCGGGGCGGTCAAAAAAGTGATTGAGCTGGCGATGAACGGAGAGGTAGATGCCACGGTCACGGGGCCGATCAATAAAAAATCGATCAACGAGGCCGGGCATCATTTTGCCGGTCATACCGAGATATACGCGCATTATACGGGCACAAAAAAATATGCCATGCTGCTGGTGGAAGACAGCATGAAAGTGATCCATGTGAGCACGCATGTGTCGCTGCGGCAGGCCTGCGACCTGGTGAAGAAGGACCGTATCGTCCAGGTGATCGAATTGTTACACCAGGGCATGCAGCAGTTAGGCGAGACCAACCTGCGGATCGGTGTGGCAGGGTTGAACCCGCATGCCGGCGACAATGGGTTATTCGGTACCGAAGATGCGGAAGAGATAGAGCCGGCGGTAAAGGAAGCGCTTGCCGCAGGCTATGATGTAGAGGGGCCGGTGCCGCCGGATACGCTGTTTGCCAAGGCCGCCACGGGATATTACGGTGGCGTGGTAGCCATGTACCACGACCAGGGACATATTCCGTTTAAGTTATCGGGTTTCAAATGGAACGCACAGAAAAAACAGATGGATAGCGTGAAGGGGGTGAATATCACCATGGGATTGCCGATCATCCGCACGTCTGTCGACCACGGTACCGCTTTTGAAATCGCAGGCAAAGGCATCGCCAGTCATGATGCCATGGTGCTGGCGATCGAAAGTGCGGTTCAATTAAGCAGGTTTAAAAGGTTTAAAGTTTAAGGTTTTTAAACCAGATACTTTACGCAAAAAGCAAACTGCTGATCACACAAAACTTTAAACGCTTCAATGATAAACTATTTCCTATTATGACGAATCTTCACCAGGCACGAAACCTTAAACCTTAAACTTTCCATGATTGCTGTCATCGCAGATGATCTCACCGGAGCGGCTGAACTGGCCGGGATCGGGCTGCGGTATGGGCTGGAAGTGGAGTTGTGGACGGCCTTGCCTTCTGCATCCCGTGCTGACCTGGTGGTTGTATCTACGGATAGCCGGTCAGTAAGTAAGGACGAAGCGGTGAAAATTACCGGTCGTGTGCTGGAGTGTATCAAAAATTTGCAACCCGAATGGATTTATAAAAAGATCGATTCTGTGTTCCGGGGTCATGTGCTGGAGGAACTGAAGCTGCAAATGCAGCTAACCGGACCGGATAAAGCAATCGTGCTGGCAGCAAATCCTTCGCTGGGAAGAACGATCAGGGACGGTGTTTATTATGTGAATGGAGTAGCGGTCAGCGAAACCGGTTTTGCGGCAGACCCGGAATTTGCCATTTCAAACTCCTCTGTACGGCAGATGTTGCAAGCCGGGGAAAAGGAACTGGAAATATGCCGGCACACGGGCATCATACCTGATAAAGGCATTATCGTAGCCGAAGCGGCTACAAATGAGGAGGTGGCGGCATGGGCAGACAAGGCGGGTAATCATTCCGTGCTGGCAGGAGCAGGTGATTTTTTTGCCGCCTTGCTGGATAAAACGCTGGCAAGCAGGCCGCAACCACAGCCGGACCTGGAACGGCCGTTTCTGTATGTGTGCGGAACTGCTTTTGCTGGAAGCCATGCTTTTATAAAGGAAGTACAACGGAAGCACGGGTGTGTCGCTTATCTGCCGGTTCCTGTTTTGCAGGGACAAGCAGATGAGGTCCTGGTACGAACCGTACACGAACTGTTGCGGCAGCAGGGCAGGGCGATTGTGGCGATTGATCCGGATGAAACCAGGTTAAGCGACTTTCCTGCCCCTTCCCTGCGCAAGGCGATGGCAAATACCGTAAAAATGATAATACAAGCCGCACCTGTCCGGGAATTGTTTGTAGAAGGAGGATCGACCGCTTCGGCGGTCCTGGCAGCACTGGATATCCAGGCGGTGAGACCGGTAAATGAACTGCAGCGCGGCGTAGTGAGGATGAAGGATAGCAACGATACTATTTATATCACCGTAAAGCCGGGAAGCTACGCGCTGCCCAAACTTATTTCAGCACTGTATTACTAAGCCACCATAACGATTGCGCCCATGAATCATTTGCATGCTATCGACTATTTCATCATCCTGGTTGTATTCGGGATCACACTTTACCTCGGTTTCCGTTTTTCGAAACGGCAGGGGACTACAGAAAACTTCTTTTTGGCCAAAGGCAATTTTCCTTCCTGGGCCCTGGGCCTGTCGCTTTTGTCCACGCTGATCAGCAGTGTTACTTTTTTGGGATACCCGGCACAGGGATTTGCCGACAACTGGATCCTGCTGGTGCAGGGGCTGATGGTGCCCGTTGTGCTGCTGGGCGTCATCTGGTTTATCGTGCCGCTGTACCGGCGGGTGATCGGGCTGAGCACGTATGAATACTTCGAAAAGCGATTTGGCAGCTTTGCCCGGTATTACAGTTCGCTTTCGTTCATCCTTCGCCAGTTTGCCGGTATGGGCACCGTGCTGTTCCTGATCGCGGTGGCTATTAGCAAGCTTACGAATTTAAGCCCGTTCCTCATTCTTGGGCTGGTGGCGCTTGTATTGATCATCGTAAACCTGAAGGGTGGTATACAGGCCGTGATCTGGCTGGACGTGTTCCAGGGATTCATGTTGTTTGCCAGCGGTATTATTTGCCTGGGTATCTTGCTGTTTTCGATCAAAGGGGGCATCCCTGAAGCCTGGCGCATCGCTTCGGCCGGCAACCGTACCGGGTTTGGACCCTATGATCCCGATCTGACGCGTCTTACCCTGATCGTGATGGTCATCAACGGTGCTTTTTATGCCATCCAGAAATACGGGACCGACCAGACCGTGGTACAGCGATACCTGACAGCTAAAACAGACCGCTCTGCGATCAAAGCTTCTTTGCTGGGTATATCATTGACGGTACCGATCTGGGCCATGTTCATGCTGATCGGCACGGCACTGTTCGTTTTTTATCAACAGCAGGGACTGCCGGCAGATATAAAGCCTGAAGCCGTATTCCCGTATTTTATGATGACGCAGTTGCCGACCGGTATCGTCGGTTTCATCGTGGCGGCTTTGATTTCGGCAGCTATCTGCAGCCTCAGCGCTGATCTCAACTCGCTGGCCGCGGTAGGTGTGCAGGATTATTATAAAAAATTACGGCCCGGCAGGCCGGATAAACAATACCTGCGGGCCGGGAAATGGCTGGTCGTGCTGTCTGGTA
>JBEVLT010000487.1:0-4313 GCA_040509055.1 Chitinophagaceae bacterium | reverse complement strand
CTCACCGGAACTCTACCGGAATGCCATGCGGAACCATCTTGAAAATCACTTCGCAAGATTATTTGACTAAATACCGGCTTCTGATCTCCGTACCTGTTGCTTAACTGACCCCGATTGTAAAAAAGATCAGGCGGCCGCTTGCACTGCTGCAACCGACCGCCTGCTGTCTTGAAGCCTTTGCCCGGCCTATTGTGCGATATTATTGACAGGAATATCTTTTCTGAAAACGCCTTTTACAATTATCGCTTCCAGGTCCAGGTCCTTTGAGAGCACGACCAGGTTTGCTTCCTGGTTAACTGCTATTGTCCCGATTGTATCAGACAGGCCAAGCACCGATGCAGGAATTGAGGTGGCCATCTCAAATGCGTCAGCAGTTTCAATGCCTGCATACCTCACCGAGTTGACGACTCCATGCCACATGGTGATATTCGAACCGGCGAGATTTCCATCTACATTGACATACCGCCCGTTCCTGAAAAGGTATTCTCTTCCATTTAAGATGGTATCCATATTACCGATCAGCGTTGCATCCGATACCAGAAAAAGCTTTCCCTTTTTCAGCTCGGATGCGATATGTACCGCTGTATAATCACAATGCACCCCATCCACGATGATACCCGCAAAAACATCCGAATCCAGGCTGGCACCGACCAGTCCCGGTTCACGGCTATTCAGCTGCGACATGGCATTATAAAGATGGGTAACGCATGACACGCCCCGTTCGAAGGAAGCTTTTGCAATTTTTGTGGTGCAATCCGAATGACCGGCAGCAATCACAATTCCTTTTGAGCGGATATAGGTGATCATTTCATCATCAAAGAGTTCAGGAGCAATGGTGAGCAGCTTGAGCACCCCTTCCCCTGCCTCTACGATTTCCTTTAGCTCCTCCCAGGTCGGATTGCGGATAAATGCTGCATTGTGGGAACCCCTTTTTTCCATATTCAAAAAAGGTCCTTCGAGATGCAAACCCAGTATGCCGGTATGTCCCTGTGCCATACTGGACCTGACCACCCCGATCGCACGCAAACATTCTTCCTGCGAGGCAGTGATCATGGTGATCAAACAATGAGTAGTACCGTAAACGAGATGGTCCTCGTATATTTCATGCAGGCTTTCAAGGGTAATGTTGGATGGGAAAAAATACCGGTATCCGCCATTTACCTGCAAATCGATAAATCCATGGGTCAGGAAGTCGCCTTTTAGATCGATAGTCTCTATTCCTGCAGGAAGCTCCGCCGCAGGTAAAATATCCTTAATGACCGGCCCGTCGATCAGGATACTGTCTGTCGAAACCCGGGCGCCTTCTTTGTAATAACAAAAGTTTTTTAACGCGTACATTGTACTATTTTATTGCTTATTGGTTGATTTCAGAATTTCTTTCATTGTATACTTCTTAAAAACGATCCCTCCTGTATTCCCTCTTTCGTACAGGATGCCGATATTGCCCTTTTTCATCTGTACCAGATCCGAGTATGCCGCAGCCCCGGCATCTACCAGCATCGCATGCCGCCAGCTGGCCCCGTCATCATCGCTGACGGTAATCGTCATATTCTTCCTGGCGTTTTGATCTTTGGGATTACTGAACAGCACATAGAATTTCTTCCTGTACACAACGGAGATCATGCTCCCTTCACAGACCGGTTCGGGTAATTCATGACTGATATAAGAAGTGTCCCATACATTTCCGGCCGAGCTGCTTTTTGCAAGTATCCTGTATTTACCCTGCTTGTTCTGGTGCCGGATATTCTGCAGCAACGAGCCATCCGATAATTCTGCAGCCGTGCTTTCATTACCACCCGGGATACTGACGTTGGGAGTGATATTCCAGGTCTTCCCATGGTCATCGCTATAATATCCATGAGCGCGATAATTGTCATAACTATTACCGGGCCTGGGACCGGCCGAATGATTGGCTGCTATATAGATGCGCCCGCGGTACTTTCCTTTGGTAAACTGCATGCCATGACCGGGTGTATTGGCAACCGTTCTCCAATCATCTGCGAAGCTGAACGCCGGGTTAACAGCCGGCAGATTGGGCCTATGGACCTGGAGCGTAATGTTTACAGGGTCAGCCCAGCTCTTTCCATTGTCAATACTGGTAACATATAGTACCTCCCTGACGCCCCGCTGGTTCAGCACATCATTTTCGGAAGCGCTGCCATTGATATATAGCAGGAAAATACGGCCGCCGGGATAAGCAGGATCGAGAAAATCTACTACCGGAGCCGGATCTCCTGATTTTTGCAACTGGTTGTCCACGATCACTTCAAGCGGTCCCCAGGACCGGCCATCATCACTGCTTTTTTTCATAACAAGATCGATATCGCCAAAATCGTTGCAGTCCTTTTTTCGCGCCTCTGCAAAGGCAAGGAAATTGCCGTTGGGAGCTTTGATAATGGCAGGGATCCGGTAGCAGGCATAACCTTCCAACCCATTTTTAAAAACATAGTTATACGCGTCCTGCGCGAGGCAAATCTGCTGCTGGCACAAAAAACTGCAGAGGATCAATAATTTCCTGGTCTTTCTATGCATATTTCGGGTTGAGCTCGTGATAGATCGGTTTGAATCGGTTCAATTCCACCAGCCATAAAGCCTTATCCTTCTCAAATCAGGACAAATATAGGAGAATTTAAAATTATGTCATACATAATACTAAATATTTTGCACCTCCTGTCATCATTCGGCCAGTATTTGTGATTGACAACTCATAAGCCTGGCATAGTTATCCCGGTGACTACACTATCCCTGCACAGCAGCAAAGAGGACTTAATGGGATTGTAATAAGGAGGCTGCTCCAAGTATTGCAGCGTCCGCCTCCGGCAATTCAGACACCAGGAGTTTTGTTTTTGCCCGCCAGTTGGCTGGCAGACAGCGATCCATATGCGCTGAAGCAACGCTCAGGAACAGATCTTTTCCTTTAGCCACGCCACCAAATAAAATGACTGCTTCCGGAGCAGAAAATAAGACGAAGTTGGCCAAAGCAATGCCCAGTAATTCTGCAGTAAACCGGAAGACTTTGAGGGCGAGTTGGTCACCGGCCATTGCACACTCATAAATGACCTGGCTGGTTATTTCTTTTTTGTCATAGCGATTGAGCAGCGAGCTTCTTTCATCTGCTTCCAAAAATTCGATTGCAGTCAGGACGATGCCCGTTGCAGATGCATATGCTTCCAGACAGCCTGCCACATGAGTACCCCAGTGTTTGCGCCCGTTGGGGACCACAATTGTATGGCCTAATTCACCTGCAGATCCATCAAATCCGGTTAGCAGCAATCCATTGCTGACAATACCCGCTCCCACTCCGGTTCCCAGGGTAATAACGATGAAGTCGCTCAACCCTTTTGCTTTTCCATAGATCTTCTCGCCAAGGGCAGCTGCATTGGCATCATTGGTAAGCCTGCATGGCTTCCTGAATTTTTCCGCTGCCATAGCTGCAAGGGGCAGGTTTCTTTCCCAGGGCAGATTGGCAGCAAACTCAATGGTACCTGTTTTAAGGTTCCCATTCGGCGCTCCTATACCATAACCCAGTAGTTCAAATGACCCGATCTGCTCAGCAGCTTTGTTGACCGAGCCTTCAATGGCGGATAAAAGATCATTAACGATTGGATACTGACCAGTTTTCAGCTTATCGCGAAAAACGATCCTGCCCTGTTCGTCGACAAGTCCGACTACAGTATTGGTGCCGCCTATATCAATTCCGGCAGTTAATTGCATGGCCAAGGTAGTTAACTTTAAATAAGTATTATGTATGACTTATTAAAAATAAGGAAACCTTTGCTGCCGCAAAAATATTATTGATCAGGCTACAGGATGACTAGTCTTTGAACAGGTCATCCATGACCACTTCATTTTGAATCCGCCCGGTGTAGTAGCTGTTTTTCTTGACCCCATAGGTCGTGATCATCGTCGGGAAAACTGTTCTTTTTTGGGTCTTCGTTTCGGATTGAAACACCTGTACTTTTTTATCCAGTTCATCTGCATACGATTTATCGATCACGAACTCGTCACCGGTAAATTTCATTTCACAGATATTGATGATCCTGTCCTTACGATCCAGCAACAGGTCGATCTGGGCTCCTTTTTGCCTGCTTCCGCGCGGAGGTGTGTGGCGCCAGGTCGAAACCTCCGTTAATACGCCGCCAATTTTGAGCGCTTCCCTGATCTGTACAATATGCTTCTGGCATACCGATTCAAAAGCAAAGCCGCTCCAGCTGGCGTAAGAAGCAGTAGCTGACCGGGCCAGCCAGCTACCGGCACCCGTGGCTTTTGCACCTTCGATAAATTTCAGGTAGAACAGGGAATATTCGTCCGTA
>JBEVLT010000486.1:0-10388 GCA_040509055.1 Chitinophagaceae bacterium | reverse complement strand
CATAGCCGGCATCTTCCACATGCCGGTTATTTCTTTTTACATCGTGCCTGGCACGTTAGTCGGTGGTTTGTATTTTCTGTGGTTACTTTCTCATACTGATATGCAGTTTGTTGTTTTCAATACGGTATTGTATGTTTCCTGTTGCTTCCAGCGTTTCCATCACCTGTTCCAGCGATTCGTTGGTGAACGTTCCGTAGAGCCTTGTATCGGCAGTGAGCTGGTCGGCCAGCACCACTTTCACTCCATAGAGCTTGCTGATCTTTTCTGCAGCGTCTGCGATCCGCACGTTCTTAAAGGCCAGTGTATTGGTCATCCAGCCTACGGTGGAGCTACTGTCGAGCCCATACCGGGAAACCCGGCGGTCCAGGTGGTTTAAAACAAGCTGCTCGCTCGGTTTCAAAATATATTCAGCGCCATTTTCGCCGGCAATGGAGACCGCCACCCTGCCTTCAAGCAGGGATACGGTAGAAGCAGGCTGATCGGGGTAACTGCTTACATCAAAATGAGTTCCCAGCACTTTTACGTCGAGATCGGCCGTATGAACAATAAAGGGGCGGTGCGGGTTTTTGCTGACCTCGAAATAGGCTTCACCCTGTAGCTGTACTGTGCGCAGATCTCCGCTGAAACCGGCAGGGTAGACCAGCGAACTCTGCGGCGCCAGTACGATCCGGGTCCCGTCTTCCAGCAGGATCGATTTCTTTTGCTTCAGCCCGGTTTCCACGGTCAGCATCGGCGTTTCTATGGCGGGCGCCTGCCAGAAGGAGCGGGCCAGGATGAGCACCAGGATAGCGGCAACGGAGGCAGCAGCCGACAGGTAGATCAGCCGGTTGCGCCGGATCGGTTTGATCTTTTCTTCAGCGCGGATCCGTTCTTTTAAGCGGGTCAATGCTTGTTTTGCTTGTTGATCAGGCTTTATTCCGGCAAGCCAAACCGATCTGATCTCTTCAAAAAGCACTTCGTTCTCTTCCGAAGCGGTTCTCCAGTCTGCCAGGAGTCCGTTCTCTTCAGCCGTGGCCCGGTCAGCCAGGTGGCGGGTGATGAGCAGGTAGATCTCTTTTTCTTCCAATTTGTATGCGATTTACCCGGTAGACGTAAAACAAGCCTGTATATCATGACAGAAATTTCCGGCTTAACATTATGGTAATGCAGGTAAACAACCTGCTAACATCAGAAAATGAAACTGAACGAGCGGTAGTTTTCTTTCAGGAATTTCAGAGCACGGTACATCAGCGTCTTTACCGTATTTACCGAAACATGGAGAAATGCTGCGATCTCCGTGTAGGTAAGATTGTCGCTGCGATTCATGAGAAAGACCATCCTGGTGGCGGGAGGGAGCTGGTCGATCAGCCGGCTGATCTCAGTATTGAGCTCCTTGAGCAGGATGGGCCGGTCAGGTATTGTTTGTGCAGGTGCTTCGGCGGCATCGGTCAGCTCATCGATCGGCAGACTGGCTTGCCGGCCATTGCTGCGATGATAATCACGAATACGGTTGCGCACCGTGGTATAGAGATAGGCGGCAAAAGAGGATTGGATAGCCAGGCTGTGACGCTGCTGCCAGATCTTCAGGAAAACTTCCTGGACAATGTCTTCCGATTCGTCGCTGGGGTAGGGCAGGTGGAAGCGTGCATAGCTGATCAGGCCGGGGTAATAGTTCAGGAAAAGCTGGTCAAGACCCTTTTCATCGTCATTACGGATGCGCTCCAACAGTACGTCATCATCGGGTCTTCTCATTGTTAGCAGGGGAAATTCGCGTCAAATGTAGACCCGCTTGTGCTAAACGATGGGTGAAGGAATATTAAGAAATTACGAAGTCTTGACGGATGGCAGGGGCCGATACCCGGATCGGGTATGCAGGCTAACATCGTAAAGGAGGCTTTGTAACCGGGGCTGATCTACACTTTTCGTAACCCGTTTGCGGGACGTACAAACTTTCTTTTCACCTGTTCCCATTCCGCGTTGATGTATGTACCTTTCATGGCTTCGAAAAACAGGGCATCGCCTGTTTCGCGGAAGAATTGCTCAGCCAGCTTTCGCAGTTCCAGCACATCGCTTTTACCCGTCATCAGCTCGATGATCAATTTTTGTAAGCCGGCATATTGCTCCGCATCGTTGTTCACGCGTGCGAGCTCAAGTTCGGCAAGCATCTTTTGTTTGATGATCTTGTAATCGCTGTTTTTGCCGGAGGCAGAAAGCAGGAGCTGTTCTTTTTCATTGGCAAGAGCGGGATTATGCTCCACAAGCTTCAGGGCGGCGCTCTTTTGGCCGGTCATACCCAGGAAATCAATTTTCATCCGCAGCAGCCGGGCATGTTCTGCGCTTGTTTCATTGTTGGCAGCCAGTAGTTCATCCAGGATGGTAATGAAATCTTCTGTGCTGTCTTTGGCCAGGTTGTGCCGGATGATCAGGTCAAGCCAGTGCAGTTCATACTGCATCAGAGGAAAGTCTTCGTTAACGGCGCCATCCATGGCGCGATCGGTTAACAATTCAAGCACGGGTTCATCGATGTGTTCGTTCGTGCATATTTTGTCGATCAACTGAAAGGCGTTGCGTATAACGGTGCGATGAGTGCCTTCTTCGTCTTCCATCAATTCGGCTTCAAACGGCAATGTATCAGCGACGGCCAGCAAGTAATCAATTGCCTGCTTCAACTCTTTCTTTTTCCAGTGATTTTCGGCAGCTTCCACATACTTGTTTGCCATGCTGATGATGCGTGGTATGTGTTTTTTGTCAATCTCGCCATCTTTCCGGAGTTGATCGATTTTTTCAGTCAGCGCTTTGCCGAGATCTTCGGAGCCACGGCACAAAAGAAAATAATCCCCACAGTTTTTAATCGTGCCTGCAAGCTCTTCATTTCCTTTCAGCGCAATTCTCAGGATAGAGCGGAGTTCTTCTTCACAGAGCTCGTCCAGCAGTGAAAGAATGTCCGCCGGGATTTCGGCTGATTTCATCCGTGTTTTTTCTCCATCCTTTTCATGGTTGATGGCATATAATACGGCCGCCACATGCTTGCACTGATCATCCTCATCGTGAGAAAGGCAGGTGCAACTGGTCTCATGGATCCTGTGCTGATCCATGTGAATTTCCACGGTATAATCCTCTGTTCCGGTAACAGTCGCAAACCAATCCCCGTCTTCATCCTCTTCCAGGTTCGTCACCTTTCCTCTGCGGAAATAGGCAAGTCCGTTTTTCAGGCGGTTAGCGGGAAAGGACTTTTCGAAGTTGTCAAGTGTCATACAGCTGGGATGATTGATTGAGACAACAAAATAGAAGAGGGAAGTGAAAATTCAAAAAAACAGGACCGGATACTGTGTTTTACCGGCTTGTTTGCTGACGATAACGTCATAGTAAAGATCGTATCCGCCTGTATGCTCCAAACAAAAAAGCCTCCAGCTTTTGCTGAAGGCTCGTGCCCAGGACTGGAGTCGAACCAGCACACCTCGCGGCGCCGCCACCTGAAGACGGTGCGTCTACCAATTTCGCCACCTGGGCAACCTTTCCGCCCGGAATTTATCCAAACGGGTTGCAAATATAAGGGGAAAATGAACATCAAAAACTTTCTCTTTAAAAACTCGTAGCCCGGACTAAGGGTTTATCTCTATTTGATGAGCGGAACAGGAATGGTAGATTTATCCTTCCCATTTTTTTAACAAAAACCTCACGTATGAAAAAATTCAACCTGACCCTGATCCTTGTTCTGCTGGCTGCCATGGCTTTTGCACAGCAGCGCAATTTCTGGACCCGTGTGAACGAAGCGCAGGTAACCAAAAACCTGTTTGCCACCCGCTACAAGCCGGCTTCCTACCAGTTGTTCCGCCTGGATCAATCCGCCTTTCTCAACGCCGCCCGCGGCATACCTTCTGAAAAATCGGTGGCTGCCTCCGCCTCCGGTTTTATCCTTTCCATTCCGAACCCGGAAGGCGCTACCGAACAATACCAGGTGGTGGAAGCCCCGGTAATGGACCCGGCACTGGCCGCCCGCTACCCGGGCATTCGCTCCTTTGCCGGCGTGAATACCAGCGACCCAGGTTCCGTGATCCGCTTTAGCATAGGCACGGATGGCTTTCACGGTATGATCCTTTCCGCCGGCCGCAAAACCATTTATATCGACCCGGTAGACCGGCAGGAGCAGTATTATGTCGTTTTCTCCCGCGATGCGATCGACTACCGGCAGGCCTTTCAATGCCTCACCGATGCGGTGGCTGCACCCGTGGTGGCGCCTGATCCTTCTTCGCTGCGCGCTGCCGACGATGGCAAGCTGCGTACCTACCGCCTGGCGCTGGCCTGTACCGGCGAGTATGCGCAGTACTTCCTGGACGGGAGCGAGACCACCGATGCCCAGCGCAAGGCCAAGGTGCTGACCGCCATGAATACGCTGCTCACCCGTACCAATGCCATCTATGAGCGTGATTTCGGCATCCGGATGACGCTGATCTCCAATAACGACGCGATCATCTACCTGAACGCTTCTACCGACCCCTGGACCACGGAATGGAATACCAAGACCCAGCAGACCATCGACAATGTGATCGGCAATGCCAGCTACGATATCGGTCACCTGGTACACAAGGAATCCAGCGCGGCCAATAACAACGGCAATGCCGGCTGCATCGGCTGCGTGTGCAAAACAGGACAGAAGGGTAGTGCCTTCACCTCGCACGTGACGCCGGAAGGCGACCCGTTCGTGGTAGACTATACCACGCACGAAATGGGCCATCAGTTCGGGGCCAACCATACCTTTACCTTCAGCAACGAATCGGGTACGGCCTCCCAGTTCGAACCCGGCAGCGGCTCAACCATCATGGGTTATGCCGGCATTACCGGTTCTACCGACGTGCAGCCGCATAGCGACGATTACTTCCATACCCGCAGCATCGAGCAGATCTCGGACTATATCAAACTCTCCACCGGGGGCGGCGCCTGTGCCGCCGTAACGGTAACCGGTAATACCGCACCGACGGCCAATGCCGGCAGTGACTATACCATTCCCAAGTCCACACCGTTTACACTAACCGGCTCGGGCACGGATGTGAACAGCGGGGATGTATTGACCTATACCTGGGAGCAAATGAATGCCGGTACATCCAGCACGACTATTCCCAGTACCTCGGCTACTTCAGGCCCCCTGTTCCGGTCGCGCACCGGTAGTACTTCGCCATCCCGTACGTTCCCAATCCTGAGCTCCATCCTGGATGGTACCAATGGCAACCAGTGGGAGCGGCTGCCCGGCGTGGCCCGCACCCTCAACTTCCGGGTGACGGTAAAGGACAACCATGCCGGTGGCGGCAATGGCCAGACCGATGATATGACCGTAACCATCTCCAGCGCGGCAGGCCCCTTTGCCGTAACGGCGCCCAACACGGCCGTGACCTGGGCCGGCGGCTCGTCGCAAACCATTACCTGGAGCGTGGCCAGCACCACGGCTTCGCCCGTGAGCTGTGCCAATGTGAAAATATCGCTGTCTACCGATGGCGGCCTGACCTTCCCGACCGTGCTGGCTGCCAGCACCGCTAACGATGGTACAGAAACACTCACCATTCCCAATACTCCGACCGCTACTGCAAGGATCAGGGTAGAAGCGGTAGGAAATATCTTTTTTGATATCTCCAATACCAATTTCACGATCGGCAGCGGCTCATCCTGTGCTGCGCCGGGTGGTCTTGCCTCCTCGTCTGTGACGCAGACAACCGCTACCGTAAGCTGGACCGCCGTCAGCGGCGCCATGAGCTATGATGTGGATTACAAAGCCAACTCATCCTCTACCTGGACCAATGCGGCCACCGGTACTACATCCACCTCGGTCAACCTCAGCAGCCTTACCGCGGCCACGTTGTACGACTGGCGGGTTAGGACCAACTGCAGCAGTGGCAGCAGCACCTATAGTGCAGCGCAGTTTACCACACAGTCTACATCATCGGGCTGCGTAAGCGCCTATGAGGCCAACGAGACACAGGCTGCCGCGGCTACCGTCGCGGTGAATACAGCCATCTCCGCCGCGATCGGCAGCAGCACGGATATCGATTATTATAAAGTGGTGACCACGGCTACCAGCAACTTTACCATCACCCTGGGCAACTTGCCCGGCGACTACGACCTGTATTTCTACAATTCATCAGGTACGCAGCTCGGCAGCTCTACGGCAGGCGGCACTTCCAGCGAATCGATCACGTATAACAATGCAGCGGCCGGCACTTATTATGTGCGCGTGATCGGGTACAATGGCGTATTCAGCACCACGGTTTGTTATAACCTGAATGCAGGTGCTGCAACCGTGACAGGCTGTGCCAGCAGCTACGACAACTCCACCAATGGTACCACCAGCGGTGCAGCGACCATACCGCTGAATACCAACATCACAGGTCTGATCAGCCCGAGCGGCGATAATGACTATTACAAGTTTGTCATCACCACGGGCGGTACGGCCACCATTACGCTGACCACGTTGCCTGCCGACTACGACATCATCCTGTACAGCAGCAACGGTACCACGCAGCTGGCTTCTTCTACCAACGGAAGCACTACCAGCGAGAGCATCAGCCGCACCTATACGGCCGGTACGTATTATATCCGCGTGTTTGGCTACAACAATGCGAACAATGCCACCAGCTGTTATACCCTGAAAGTGACCACGGGTACGGCATCCAGGCCGGTTGAGATCGTGCAGGCCGGCAAGCAGCACGTGGAAGCCTTCCCGAACCCGGTAAGCAGGGAGGTGAACATACGGGTCAATAACCTGAAGGGAAGTGCCGACATCCGCATAGTGGATATGTATGGTAAGATCGTGCTGCAGCGGACCACCAGTACGGTGAGCACACCGCTGAACTTATCTGCACTGCCGGCAGGCATTTACCTGGTAAAAGTGACCAGCAATAATGAAGAAACGATAGTAAAGATTGTGAAGCAGTAGGTTTATTACTCTCATGTGCAATGCCCCGGTTCTCCGGGGCATTTTTTATTCCCGCGGGCCGGCTTTGGGATGGTCTTTACCGGTCGCATTCCAGCCAATCAGGATCACCCCGGCGACGACCGTGGCGGTACCGGCGATCTGTGCGGCAAAAATTGGTTCGTCCAGTACAAAATGTGCCTGCAGGATGGTGGATACCGGCCCGATAGCGGAAATGATGGCTACGTTGTTGGCCCCGATCTTTTTCATGCCCTGTGCGATCAGGAACGTGGGAATAACGGTGGCGACAATGGCCAGCAGCAGCCCGTACCAGATAAAGCCGGTGGAGCTGCCGATGATAGCATAGTGCCCCGCCGCGATGAAATGCAGGAACACGCCGGCTGTGGAAGCCAGCATGGAGTAAGCGGTAAATTTCACGGAGCCGGTTACCGGTATCACCCGGCCGCTGCCGGCGATATAAATGGCATAGGTAATGGCGCAGCAAAAGATCAGTGCGCTGCCCAGGTAAAAATCAGGGTTGCCGGTATCGATCTCCAGTTCGCCGATGTACGCCATCGCGATGCCGGCAAAGGTGAGCAGCAGGGCTATTTTCTGCAGCCCGGAGATCTTTTCTTTGAACAGCGCTGCGTTGATCAGCACGACAAAGGTGGGGTAGAGGAACAGGATTAACCGCTCCAGCCCGGCGGAAATGTATTGCAGCCCCAGGAAATCGAACAGGCTGCTGAGGTAATAACCAAACAGGCCCAGCACCACAACCGACAACCATTGCCGTCCCGTCAGCCGGGTATTGCCTTTCCGGTTGCTGGACAGCCAGGCGGCTCCCAGGTAAAAAGGCAGGGAAAACAGCATGCGCAGGGCCAGCAGCGATACCGCATCGACCCGCGTATGGCTGAACGCGTATTTGACAATGACAGCCTTGGTAGAAAAAAAGATGGCCCCGAAAACCGTGAGCAGGATGCCTGCCCATGAAAAAAGCTGGTATGAACGGCGCTCAGTCAAAAACAGGGTCCCGTTTTTTTATACAGACACATTGAAATCGCGCAGGGCGTCGTTGAGGCTTGTCTTCAGGTCGGTGCTGGGTTTGCGCTGCCCGATGATGAGGGCGCAGCCTACGCCGTATTCGCCTGCAGGAAACTGTTTGGTATAGTTGCCCGGTATCACTACGCTGCGTGCCGGCACGCGTCCGCGGTATTCTACCGGTTCGCTGCCGCTGACATCGATGATCTTCGTGGATTGTGTGAGCACTACGTTGGCGCCCAGCACGGCTTCTTTTTCCACCACCACGCCTTCTACCACGATACAGCGGCTGCCGATAAAGCAACCGTCTTCCACGATCACCGGTGTGGCCTGCAGGGGTTCCAGCACGCCGCCGATGCCCACGCCGCCGCTGAGGTGCACACCTTTACCAATCTGCGCACAGCTGCCCACGGTGGCCCAGGTATCCACCATGGTACCTTCGTCCACGTAAGCGCCGATATTGACATAAGAAGGCATCAGCACCACGTTCTTTGCGAGGTAAGCGCCGTAGCGGGCTACCGCATGCGGCACGGCACGTACGCCCAGTGCTTTGTAATTGCTTTTCAGCAGCATTTTATCGTAAAATTCGAACGGCGCTACCTCCCAGGTCTGCATCTGCTGGATGCCGAAATACAGCAGGATGGCCTGCTTGACCCACTCGTTCACCGTCCACCCGTTTTCGCCGGGCGTGGCCACGCGCAGCCTTCCTTTGTCCAGTTCCTCGATCACGATGCGCACCGCATCGGCATAGTCATTTTCTTTCAGCAATTCACGATTGGCCCAGGCGGCCAGTACCTGTTCTTTTACTTGCATGGATTAGCGTTTTTCAGAACTGCAAAATAACGGATAAATGTGTTCATGGCTCGTATATTTGATCATTCAAACATGAACATGGCCAGGCTGTCGGCAACGATCATCACCTTCAACGAAGAAAAGCATATCGGGCGCTGTATCGAATCATTGCTTCCCGTAGCAGACGAGATCATCGTGGTGGATTCGCTGTCTGCCGACCGTACCAAAGAGATATGTCTTGGGCATGGCGTCACCTTTATCGAACAGCCTTTTCTGGGCTACATGCAGCAAAAGAATATGGCCCTGGACAAAGCCACTCACCGCCATGTGCTGAGCCTGGATGCAGATGAAGCGCTGAGCGAAGAGCTGGCCCGCAGCATCCTGGCGGAAAAGGAAAAAGATTTTCCCGCTGCCGGGTATACCATGAACCGCTACAACTATTACTGCGGGCGCTGGGTACGCCATGGCACCTACTATCCCGATCGCAAGCTGCGGCTGGTGGATACTCAAAAAGGCCGGTGGGGCGTACAGAACCCGCATGAGCGGATGGTGGTGCAGGAAGGGGAGACCATCGCGCACCTGAAGGGCGACCTGCTGCATTATACTTACCAGTCCATCGAAGAGCACAACCGGCAGATGGACCGTTTCAGCACCATTGCCGCCAAAACCCTGTTTGACCGGGGGCGCAAACCTTCTTACTTCAGCATGATCATAAACCCGGCCTGGGCTTTTTTCAAAGGCTATTTCCTGAAGCTGGGTTTCCTGGATGGCTTTGCCGGCTTTATGATCGCCCGGTTTACCGCCATACAGTCGTTCCTGAAATACGCCAAACTGATCCGTTTACACGAAGAAGCCCGCCGATCCGATGCCGGAAAATTTTGACAGCGATATCGAAGCCAGCCTGGACACGCTCCGCCGCGGAGGGCTGATCCTGTATCCCACCGATACGGTATGGGGTATCGGCTGCGATGCTACCGACGCACAGGCAGTAGAGCGCATCTTCCGGCTGAAGCAGCGGCCCGATCACAAAGCGATGATCGTGCTCGTGGCCGAAGAGCGGGATGTGCTGCAGTATGTGGCCGGCCCCGACCCGCGCGTATTCGATTATTTGCAGCAATCCGTACGTCCCACTACGGTGATCTATGAAGGCGCTATCGGGCTGGCCGGTAACCTGACCGGTGCAGATGGCAGCATTGCGATCCGCATTTGCCGCGATGCGTTTTGCCGTCATCTCATCAAGCGGCTGCGCAGGCCCCTGGTCTCTACATCAGCCAATCTCTCAGGTATGCCGGCGCCTGCCGGTTTTGCAGCTATTTCAGAAGAAATTAAACAAGGAGTGGACTATGTGGTGCAATACCGGCAGGAGAATACCAGCATCGCTGCGCCGTCTGCAGTGATCAGATGGAGCCGGGAGGGGGAAGTGATCGTGATCCGGCCCTGAACTGCTATTCGTTTTCCAGCATCCGGATGGTACGATCGATGCTGTCAGTAGCAATATTTTTATCCTTCAACAGACCGGCGATGTAACGAAATATATCGAGACAACTGTCTTTTGTCCTGTAATATTCCATAGCCGAATAATGCTGATATAGCTGGTATAACCTGCCGACGATCTTCCCGGCTAATTCTTCGGCCTCGGCAATGTAGCCGGCATTCAGCAGTATGGGAAGCATGCGTA
>JBEVLT010000485.1:0-5731 GCA_040509055.1 Chitinophagaceae bacterium | reverse complement strand
TCCCGTTTGATAGTTGGACACAATGGTATGTGTATCGTCATCGTACCGCTGGCTGTAAATGTTCAGGCGATTGGTCAGGTTCTGGATATCCAGCGATAGGGTACTGGTAAGCCGCCTGCGGTTCCAGGTCAGGCTCACGCGCAGGTCGGTTCGGAAATAGCCAGGATTTTGCAGGCTGTAGGCGGCCTGCTCATCGAATACGGCATAACCCTGCTGCTGCGATGCTGCCAGGTCGATCGGCGTGGTACGCAGGCCGCCGGCATAAATAGCTTTCAGGTTGATGCCGAATGTGCGGTGCTTCCGTTCCGTTACAAAATCTTTCCCGGCAATAAGCGTGGTAATGCCATTTCCGTTGAACCGTGTATTGCGCTCCACCCCGTCGGCAGCCGTATATTTCGACTGGTACAGCGATTGGCTCAGCGTGAGGTAAAAATTGTTTTGCAGGTAACGCTCCAGCGAAAGCTCCACGCCGTAGTTGCGTCCTTTGCCGCCGTTTACCAACGGATCGGATACATAATCCTCTTCAACGTTTATCGCGGAGAATGTGCTGCCATCCTTTGTACTGACCGGTACATTGAACAGCTGCTGGTAATACAACTCTGTTTTCAGCAGCAGGCTGGCGGCCAGCCGGTGACTATAGGAAAGTACATAATGATGCGAGCGGGTAAGGCCAAGCGCTTTGTTGGGGAATGGCGTTACACTTCCGGGACCCCGCGCAAAATAAACGCCCAGCGGCTGCAGCTGGCTGTGAAGCCCGTACCCGGCAGCGATTGTGCTGCGTGGACTGACGGCCCATTTCACAGAGAACCGCGGCTCCGCCGACGAGCTGCCATTCAGCGCCAGCCGCAGGTAATGAAACCCGGCATTGATGGTGATGCCGTCAGCAGGTTTATACCGGACCTGGGCAAATCCCTGCAGCGTAGACGTATTGCCGCGCGCATTGATCACTTCCTGCAACGGATCATCCTGGTGTGGTGCAGACAATTGGTAATACCTGTACCGGATCAGTGTAGCGATGAAACCTGCCCGCAGGTGCAGCCGGTTGCTGAAGCGGTATTGCACCGTGGATTGCAGCGTGAGCCTGCGCGTCGTGTATTTGTCCCGGTAGGTGGGGGAAAGCGAATAATCTTCCTCCACGAATTGTTCGTCGTATCCATGACGCGTATACGACAGCCCGATGCCGGAGCGGATGCTCATCCCCGATCCGACCGGGATGGTATGCGTGATACCGCTCATGCCGGTGTTGGCCACGAAATCATATGGATACCGGTCGCCTTTGCCGGCCCATTTCGCTGAATCGATCACCGCTTTTTCCTTTTCACTGCTGAGGCCACCGAAACCAAACCAACTGAATGTACCCCATTTACCGGCCGGCAGGTGCATATGCCAGGACAGGTCCTGGAAATTGGTCGATCCGCCCTGTGCCAGCACGCCCAGTTTGTTCAGCACCTGCAGGGTAGAGTAGCGGTAATTGACGAGATAAGAGCCTTTGTACTTTTTTGAAAAAGGTCCTTCCGCCGCCGCATTCAGACCCAGCAATCCCGCCTGCAGCGTATATTCTTTTCGTTCGTTATTCCCCTTGCGCAGCTTCAGGTCAAACACGCCGCTCAGCGCATTACCGTATTCGGCGGCAAACGCGGCGGTTACAAAGTCAGAGTTGGCCAGCAGCTGTGAGCTGAGAATGGAAATACCGCCGCCGCTGCTGCCTGCTGAGCTGAAATGGTTGGGATTGGGAATATCCATCCCCTCCATGCGCCAGAGCAAACCCGCCGGCGAGTTGCCGCGGATAATTATGCTGTTGGTGCCATCGTCGCCGGCCAATACACCCGGAAAGGCGGTAGCCATCCGCAACGGGTCGTTTACCGATGCCGCATATTTCTGCGTTTCTTCTACGGTAAAGGCCCTTGCGCTGACCGCGCTCATGTCATTGAGCGGCTGGTTCTTTTTCCGCCCGGTCTTCAGCACGATCTCGCTTTCGGTGTGTATCACGGCTTCCAGCGGAATGGTCAGCACCGTTTCTTTACCCGCATTGATGGTAATATTATCCAGTTGTGCTGCTTTGAATCCCGTGTAGGAAACGCTCATGCGATAACTGCCTACCGGCAGGCCTGCAAACCGGAACACACCTTCTTCATCGGTCAATACTGTTTTATCTACACCGCTGATGCGGATAGTGGCGCCGGCCAGCGGCTTTTGCAATACGCTTTCCACCACTACGCCACGCAGCTGCTGCGTGTATTGCGCCCGGGCAAAGCCTGAAAGAAACAGGCATATGCAAAGCATTACGATCATGTTCATCTTCCGTGTCATTGATTGTTGGTTTGACCAGATGACAACCGAAGAAAAACTTACCCCTACGCGTTAACATTTATTTAGAAAAAACTGATACCGGCCGTCCAGCCAAACCAGCCGGACACGGTATTGCTGAAGCTGTGCGTGCCATGCCGGGGCACAGCATACCCGTCTATGCCTGCATGCTGGTCGGAGACGAACACCGAATACACCGGTCCGGCAAAAAGGGAAACATATTTATGCAGTTTCACATTCAGGCTCAGCTGCAGCCGGTTCAGGATATTGGTATAATCCCATGAACCGAGATACAGGTACTGCGAGCTGACCTCGGGATTCAGGGAAAAGTTCTTTCGTTTGTTCAACGCCAGCTCGCTGCCCAGTCCGTAACCGAAGGAATAGACCTTCCGGTTGCTCCCTGTGGCGGCGCCTGCCTGCAGGATGCTGTACAGCCGGGCATTGCCGGTCTTGAAAGCAGCATTCATATCCACCACTTCATTGGTAAACAGGCTCAGCTTATGGTATCCTTTCAGCACTATGTTGATGAGCCCGATGCTGTAGCCTTCCGATGTGTCCGCAATATTGATCAACCCGATCTGCACGCCTTTCAGGCGTTTGGAATAGTTGATCACACCGGCCACCTGCACCCCATCGGTTTGCCTGTTGCTAAAATTCATCACACCGGCTATTTGTACACCACTCACCTTTCTGCGGGCAAAATTGCCCACACCGGCTACCTGCATGCCGCGTACACTGTCAGTAACATGGTTGTATACACCGGCGATCTGCAGCCCGTTGAATTTGCCGCGCACCAGGTTGTTCACCCCGGCCGCCTGCAGCGCTTTCACCGTATCCAGTACCGTATTGTTGATGCCGGCCACCTGTACGCCCAGCACTTCGCCTCCCGCCACGTTGAACAAACCGCCGACCTGCACGTAACGCACTTCTTTCTTATCGATATTGAAGAGCCCGCCGATCTCGAGACCGTTGGTGCCGGCGGTATAACCACCCAGGATGTTGAGGGAAAAATTATTGATCACCTGCCCGCTCATCCGGCCATGCGTGCCCAGTCCCGGTACGACCGATACCTGGAAGGGGCGGGTGGTAAAAAAATGTTTCAGGTTCAGGCTCTGCACTTTTTGTTTGGCCGATAGCAGGAACCGGCCCATGCCTGTTCGTTCCACGTTGACGGTATCCGCCGAAGGTATCGGAGCCGGTTGCAGCGTATCCGGCACCGGCCCTGTTCCCACGGAGTCCGGCAGCAGGTAATCTTCCGGCGTCACCGTTACGGTTTGTTCCTGTCTTTCGATCGGCAGCAGGGTCACCGTCACTTCCTGGTCACGGCGCGGCTCTATCTGCACCGTGGTGTCTTCGTAAAACTCTTTGCTGATGGTAAGTGCGGCAAAAGAAGCTTTGCTGCTTTTGAGCCGGATCTTAAAAAATCCCTGGTGATCGGTAAGCGTGGCAGCGAGCAATTTCTTTTCGTACACACTGGCTTCGTTCACGGCAATGCCGGATTGCTCATCGTATACAAAGCCGCTCACGGAATATATTTTTTCTTCCACCACACCTTTCTTCGTTACCATTACGAGCCGGATCGGCGCCCTGCGGATGATGATATAATTCCCGCTTTCCCTGAACTCGTAAGCGTTGCTGAACAAAAGGGTGAGTATGTCTTTTACCGGCTTGTTGACTACGTTCAGTGTAACCAGGCTGTCTTTGTTTACACTGTTTGAATTGTAGGAAAAATAAAAATTGCCTTTGTTGCTGAGTATCTCGAGCACATGGTCCAGGCGCTGGCGTCTTACATCCAGCGAGAGGTTCCGGGTGAGCAGGGCCTGCCCGAATGACACCGACAGGCTGGCCAGGAAAGCTATAGCCGTGAGGCTGAAAAACTTATTGTATTGCATGAAAAGTATCTTACTGTAAAATGATTTGATCGCCGGAGCGGGACACGCTGATATCAAACGTGAGGCTGATCACCTCCAGCACCTGGTCCAGCGATTCGTTGTAAAAAGTAGTATTAATCGGCAGGTTGCGCAGCGCCGGGCTGCCGATCACGATATGGGCATCGTAGGCTTCGTTGAGCACTTCCACCAGCTTCCACAGCGGTGTATTGTCGCAGACGAACTCTTTGGTCAGGTAATAATTATACAGCTGATCGGTAACGGCCTCTTTGGCAAGCAGGCTGTCAGCAGCAGCAACCAGGATCTTTTCTCCGGCTTTCAGCTCGATGGTTTTGCCGCCATGCGTCACACGGACAATGCCGGTTTCCACCACTACTGCTGTTCCGGCTGCTTCGCTCTTGATGTTGAACGAAGTGCCCACAACGGTTACCGTTACATCATTGACGCTGATGATAAACGGCTTGCTTTTATCAGGCATCACATGAAAAAAGGCCTCTCCTTTCAATGCGATGCTTCTTGTATCGCCGGCAAACCGTTCGGGATAGGATACGGAAGAGTGTTTGTTTAACGTAATCGTTGATCCATCAGGCAAGGTATCGTTCACCACCTGTTGCACCGCCTGCACGATCAATTGCTGCGGGTCGCTTTCCTCCCGTGAGATCAGGTAACCGGTCAGGCCGACCGCCATCACCAGCACAGCGGCCGCAGCGATGCGCCACCAGGACCATCTTCGCTGCGGCATGCTTACCTGCTCCGGCTGACCAATGCGCTGCCGGAAGCGATCCCAGGCTTTGTTCTCATCCGCAGCGGACTGCCCGGCCAGCTGCCGGCTGGCTTCCCACACCTGCTGCAGCTGGCGGAAATGCTGTTCATTCCGGGTATCGGCGGCACGCCACCCGGTAACAGCCTGCTCTTCCGCAGCAGACGCTTCACCCAGCAGGTATTTTACCAGCAGGTCCTCATCGATATGGTCAAATTCCTTTTCCAGGGTGATGGTATTAAAGGTTAAACAATAGGATCAGCGCCGTTAAAAAATCGATCAGCTTTGCCCGCAATAATTTCAGCGCTTTGCCCATATGGTTCTCCACGGTCTTTACCGAAATATCCAGCTGATCGGCGATCTCCCGGTATTTCAGTTCTTCAAAGCGGCTGAGCTGGAATACAGTGCGGCATTGCTCGGGCAGTTCGCTCAGGGCCTCCCGCAGCTTTTTCTCCATCTCGCCGGTCAGCACTTTGCCCGAAGCCGGCTCGGCCTGCGCCCGCATGCTGTAAGCGACCTGCAGCCGGTGACCGGCCCGCACTTTGAGGTGTTTGAGATGATTCAGGCTTTCGTTGTGCACGGCCCGGTACAGGTAGGCTGCTACCGATCCGGAGATGGAAAGGGTGGCGGTACGATCCCAGAGCTTGAAGAATACCCGCTGCACCATTTCCTCGGCCTCGGCATCGTCTTTCAGAATGGTAAAAGCATAGGCATGCAGGCTTTTAAAATATGTTTTAAAGACCTGTTCAAAGGCTTTTTCATCCCTTTTTGCCAG
>JBEVLT010000484.1:0-6395 GCA_040509055.1 Chitinophagaceae bacterium | reverse complement strand
TCATCGCATCATCCCCTAAGTCTTCCATCTGGTTGCGCGGATCGGGAGCCCCGTTGCTCATAAATGCCAGGCGATTGTCTTTCTTTACCGCTTCGATGATCCATTTATTGAAAAATGTGCTCTCCTCTTCCTTCGTGCTGAAAGCAGGAAACCAGCGGTAGCCCCATTCGATCGCCCATTCGTCATAAGCACCGATGCGCGGGATCAGGTCATCCACATCGATCCCGTCCTCCGGCTGCGCCACGTAGTTGAACCGTGCATAATCCATGATCGAAGGCGTATGGCCATTGCTGGCTACATAGGTCTTACTGCGCAGGCTGTCGACCGGTACGGAGCTCGAAGCCAGGAAATTGTGCTGCAGCCCGAGCGTATGGCCCACTTCATGCGTACAAACATAACGGACCAGTTTTCCCATCAGCTCATCATCAAATTCCATCCTGCGGCCGTTGGGATCCAGCGGGCCCACCTGGGTAAAATACCATTCCCGCATCAGCTGCTGGATATTGTGGTACCAGTTGATATGTGATTCCAGTATCTCACCGGTACGCGGATCGCTCACATGCGGGCCGCTTGCATTCTGGATCGGCGATGCTTTGTAGACGATCACGCTGTGACGGGCATCGTCGATATTCCAGTCGGGATTGTTAACCGGAGCCTCCAGCGCATAGATCGCGTTCTTAAAACCGGCTTTCTCGAATGCCTTTTGCCATACGTTTACCCCTTCGATAAGATAAGGAACCCATTTTTTCGGGGTAGCCGGATCGATATAAAAGATGATCGGCTTCTTCGGCTCCACCAGCTGGCCAGCCAGGTATTTTGACACGTCTTCTACCTTTGGCTCCAGCTTCCACCGGGTGATCATGTTATCAACTTCCACACCGCCCGGCGCGTCGAAATTCACATAGCCCCGCGAAAAGAAACCCACCCGCTCATCCATCCGGCGCGGGTTCATTTTCTCTTCCGGCAGCATCACAAAAGAATTGTTCAGCCCGAAGGTGATCGCACCCTCGGCATTGTTGTAGGTTTTTACCGTTCTTACCTCGGTATTCAGCGGGTAGCTGCGGATGTTCTCGATGTATGATTTGTCTGCCTGCAAGGCCGTCAGGGCATAAGCTGTCTTGAAATACTTGTGAAAGAAGAGGACATCGTTATCGCTGCTGATATAATCCGTCATATCGATCACCACACCGGAAGAGTCAGGAGAAACAGCTTTGATATCGAACGCTGCCACGATAGGCTGCACGCTTGAATTGAGGATCGATTTCATCAGCCCGTTCTCCGTGCTATCTGCTGAGCGGTCGATATAGGAGATCCGCTTCAGGAAGATCTTGTCATTGGGACCTTTGGCAAACTCCACCACGCTTTCGCTGATCCAGTCACCGGCATACCCCCCCGCCCGGCCGGCCGGGGCTTTGCTCACGCGGTTTACGATCAGCAGGTCTTTGTCGAGCAACGAATTTTTGATCTCGAAAAACCAGCGCTGATCGACGCGGTGCACCGTGAAGAGACCAGGTTGAGAAACCGCTTTGTCGGTGATCACTTCTTTGAAAGGTTTGATCTTCGCCTTCACGGTGTCCGTCTTGGCCACCGGCGGTGAGGCAGGCGCCACAGCAGCTCCTGGTTTTGGTACTGCGCCTTTCTTTGCAGTGGAACAGGCGAGCAAAAGAAGCCCTGCAGCCAGTGGCAGTAATGTTTTTTTCATACTATTTGTTTAAAGTAAAATTGAAACGGGCCGGAACTGCAAACCACACAGATCTGCTGCTCCCGCTGATTTATTTCTTTAGGATTTTCAGGGTATAAGTTTGTTGTCCACCCACATACCGGATGATATAAACACCGGGGCCCCATGTACGTGTATCGATGTCCAGCGCATGGCCATTGAAGCCTGTCTTTTTGATCACCCGCCCGGTCATATCACTTGCGGTGATCAGCCCGTTTGCCGTACCGGCTCCATTCCATCTCAGATGCAGCATGCCTTCTGTTGGATTCGGATAAGCATTGATCCCGATCAGCCCGAAAGGAATCGTCTGCCATTGCGATATAGAACCGTTGCCGCAAATGGTACGGATATGCAGGTACTGGTTGGAGCCTTCGGGCTGCTTATCCAGCAGGTGCATGGTATCCGTGGTGAACTTCCCGCTCAGTGGTTGTGCCGGGATATTCGTAATGGCATATTCATAGCCTCTTGCCCCGCTGACCTTTCTCCAGGTAATGGCAGCGCTTTTCAGCGAGGGAACCACCGTTACCGCCGGGCTGAAACAACCGGTCAGGTAAGGCCTGGTGATCCAGGCAGAAAAATCGCCGCTGCCGCAATTGGACCGGATATGCAGGTAATACTGCGTCACCGGATTCAGGTTACTGACTGTTGCGGTATGAGTTGTCACACCCGTGCCCGTAGCCGGCGGAGCCGGGCTGGTGGTGAAGGCATACTCATACCCCGTGGAGCCAAACACGGCATTCCAGTTGGCGGTGGTCACGCCCATGGCATTGCTGCTGATGGTGGTGACGCTAAGGGCCGGCGACTGGCAGGTAGCCACAAACCGTACGGACGACCATTCCGACACATTGGAGGCATCGCAGAAGCTGCGGACATGGCCATAATAGGTAGTGCCGCTCACCAGGCTGTTCACCGTTATGGTTGTATTTGCCGTATTGCTCCAGGTGGCCGGCGGCGTGTTGGTGGTCGTGATCGCATACTGGTAATTACCGGCCCCGGCGGCCGCATTCCATGACAGGGTAACCTGTGATGGCGTAATATTCAGTGCCTGCACGGTTCCAACACCGGGGCAACCCAGGGGCACATTAGCGATACCGCGGAATGATTTGGTATTGGCAGTACCTACCGAAGCGATCACAACCGGCGTACCGGTCAGGTTGCCGTTATACCCGGTATTGTCTGCCAGCGACACCAGCTCGCCTCCACGGATCGCGGTACTATTCCCTCCGCGCCGGGTGGCAAAGATCGTCACCACGTTGGCCGAGATCTTCAGCGACAAACCAGTATAATTATCAGCCGTGGTACCCACTGTGCCGTTCAATACCCAGGTCCCGCTCACGAGCGAATATTTTTTGATGCCGCCGCCGGAATTTTGCTGTGACGCTACGTAGAGCACATCATTGCCCGGGAGGTTCGGATCCAGGTCAGCCAATTCAAACTGCAGCGGATTGATGGAGCCGGTACCCGGGAATTCGGTGAATACCTGGTTGGGCGCAGAGGGCAGGCCATTGCCTAGCTTTCCCAAACGATTGTCGCCGGACAAAGCATGACCGATGTAGAGCTGCCCTTTGGAGATATAAACATAGTTTGTAAAGCTGCTGTACCCATAGTCGATGATGCGGGTAGAACTGGTCCCATTCACGGGCGTATATTCGATCCCATCGCTGCCGGCGAACCAGATCGAACTTCCGTCATTGGATGCGGCACCGGAATTGGGCCAGAAGTCGGGGTTCGGCATCACGGTCACACTCGTGGTAAGGCCTTTGAAATCGACCAGGCCGATGGAACGTTGCGCGGCGCCCGAATAAGGATCGGTACCCAATGTGGCATTATAACCGGGTACCACAAGATACCTCCCGTTTCCGGACAGTGTCAGCAATCCATCATTAAAGAAATTGTTGCCGCCCATGGTTACCTTTTTGCCTAATCCCGGCAGTAAGATCGACTGCACCAATGAGCCCGCGGTAGTATACTCATCGAGAAACACTTTGGAGGCATTCCCATTCATCAGGGCAACGCCATCACCGGCACGATAGACCACGATATTTCCCGGGGTGAACGGCGCCGGCTGCGGTACCAGGGCAATGCCGCGGTAAGCCATGGTGTTGGGGTTAGCAACGGCCGCAAGCACGGTGGGCGTACCGGTAAGCGGCTGGGCATAACCGCTGTTGTCCACCAGCTTCACCATCTCCCCGCCGCGGATGGCGTCACTGTTATTGCCTCTCCGCGTCGCAATGATCGTCACCGTGGCGCCATTCACCAGGATGCCCAGCCCGGAATAAGATTCGGTGGTAGCGCCTACCTGCCCGTTAAATGTCCAGGTGCCCCCCACCAGCGAATATTTATGAATACCGCCGGGCGATACGGCATTTTGTGAGGTCAGGTACAGGACGTCCATCCCCGGCGTATTGGGATCAAGGTCTGCGAAGGCAAACTGGTTGGGCCGGGTGCGAATCGGGATACCTGGCAGGGCGGTGACCGTTTGCCCAGCCGTGGTTGGCAGACCTGTTCCCACTTTCACCAGGGGAAAGCTGTTGTTATTGCTCGAAGCATAGAGCTGCCCGTCTACGATGGCCACTGCATTGGTGGTGGTCAGGGCCGCAATATTGTATGGCGCGGCAGAACCTATGGTGGTATAATCGATGCCCGGGCCACTGCCGGCCGCAAACCAGAATTTGCCATTGCCATCGGATACCACCGAACGCATGTGGCCAAACCCGGCATTGGGATCCGTGGTCACACTCGTTACAGTCCCGTTGAAATCCACCACAGCAATGGATCGGGGGCCGAGACCGCTGCCGGTATTCAGGTCCATATTGTAACCCGGAACGATGATGCTCTTCCCGTTGGCGGAGAGGCTGGGCAGTCCAAAAAACTCCTGCCCCAGCGCATTCACCTTATTGCCTGTTGTGGGCATGGGTACAGATTGCACCAGCACACCTGCCGGGGTATATTCATCCAGGAAAACGGGTGAAGCAAAAGACCCCAGCTGGCCGGAGCCATCGCCCACGCGATAGACCACGAAATTGCCCGCAGTAAAGGGGTTCTGGCTGCTGCTGGCAAAAGGCAGGAAGCAGCAGAGTAAAAAAAGATATTTGTAAAAGTTCATTGTCAATTCGTTTGAAGTTATGCGTTGGTTGAGGGCCATCAGCGCGGGTTTTGGGGCAACCCGCTGGCAAGGATCTCCCGGTTAGGGATCAGCAATGTCCAGCGCAGGTCATTGGGAGGCAGCGTGTAGGTGATATTGTTCACGATCCGCTTCAGGGTGATATTGGCGCCTTCGAGATTGAAGCGGCGGAGATCAGTCCAGCGCATGCCGCGAAAGGCAAGGCTTTTCCTTCTTTCCATCAGCACCTTGCTGAGCGCATCGGCTGCGCTGGTGGCGGTCATGTCGGTGAACGTACCTGTTCTCCAGCGTTTACGAAGCAAGGTATTCAGATCGCTCATGGCGCCGCTCACATCGGCATTCCGTGCCCGGCATTCTGCCCTGGTCAGCCACATTTCATCCGTGGCGAAACCCGGCGAGATCATGCCCGGATAGAGATTACCGCTCCAGAGATTGCCTCTCCATACATGATAAGCTCCGCCATCAGAGATATAATTGATCGTTTTCCGCAGATCGTTGTTGTGGAATGCCTGGTAAAGCACCGTATCTACCCGGGCAGCCGGCGCCTCGTCAAATACGCCATTGAAATTCACAGCAGCAACAAAGCTGATCTCCGGATTGTTCAGCGCCGTGCTCAGCGTATTCATGCCGGCTGCGGGATCCAGCATATTATAATCCAGCAGTGTGCTTTGAATGACCAGGCTCTTGTCTGCATTCAGCCCTGCATTCACATAGTCCCGCATAGACAGGTAAGTTCTTGCCAGCGCAGCATAAGCGGCAGCTTTGTTGGGCCGCATCGGAACGATCTGTACATCGGGTAGCAGCTCCGCTGCCTTTTCCAGATCGGCAATGATCTGCCGGTAGGTGGCTTCTACGCTTGCGCGGGGAACTTTGTCGCTGGTGCCGGTGCCCAGACGCAGCGGCAATCCCATGTCGGTGGACGCCGTGGCGGAGTAAGCCGGGCAATACAATTGCGCCAGGCTGAAAAACATAAACCCTCTTTGGAAATAGGCATGTCCCTGCACACTCCTGTACTTTTCGGCTTCGCTCTCTTTCACCGTTACTTTGGGAAGATACTCGAGCACCAGGTTGCTTTCATAAATAACCATGTAAGGGTTTCCCCAGACAGCGGGTACTTCAGTGGAAAAGCTCGCCTCGATTCCTCCATCCCATATATAATTGCGCCGGATCTCTTCGTTGCGGCTATTATAAATGGCTGTCGGCAGGAAATAATTATCGCCCGGCAGCTCCAGCCACCTTGGTACCATGGTACAGCCACGCTGGTTGTCCACGATGGCCTGCAGGTCGGCCAGCGTGGAGGGCACCAGCAACCCATCGCTGGGTTTTTTATCAAGATATTTATTGCAGGAAGCGGTTATCAACAAGACCGGCAATACCAGTACCAGCATGAACCTGCCTGTCTTATGAATTGATGAAAAGGTCATAACAAAAATTTGATTCGGTTAGAAACTCATTGTGCATCCAAACGTGAAGGAACGCGATGGCGGAATGGTACGGTTGCTCGTTCCTGCAAAATCAGGATCTTCCAGGTCCTTCTCTTTTTTCCACAGG
>JBEVLT010000483.1:0-13937 GCA_040509055.1 Chitinophagaceae bacterium | reverse complement strand
CCTGAAAAACAAATTTTTTTTCCTCCCCCCAGCCGTTACATTTGCTCCCCCGAAAATATTCCCCCTATGGAACTGAAGTATGCCCAGCAGATAACGACGACCCTCAACCTGTCGTTCAAACAGGTCAGCAATATCATTGCCCTGCAGGAAGAAGGCGCCACGATCCCTTTCATCGCCCGCTATCGCAAGGAAGCTACCGGCAATATGGACGAAGTGCAGATCGCGGCGGTGATAGAACAGGTGAAGTACTTCAGCGAACTGGCGAAGAGAAAAGAGACCGTTGTTAAGACGATCGAAGAAGCGGGCAAGATGACGCCTGAGCTGAAAAAGCGGATCGAAGACTGCGTGGATGCCACCGTACTGGAAGATATTTACCTCCCTTATAAGCCCAAGCGCAAAACCAGGGCCACTACGGCTATCGAAAAAGGACTGGAGCCCCTGGCCAAACTGCTGTTTGAGCAAGGGGCCGTAGAAGTGGAGCAGGAAGCCGCTAACTACGTCAATGAAAATGTGAAAGATACCGCAGAAGCCCTGCAGGGCGCGCGGGATATTATTGCAGAATGGGTGGCCGAGCATGAGCAGGCACGCAACAGCATCCGCAAACTGTTCCAGGAAGAGGGCGCATTATCTTCCCGGGTACTTACCTCGAAAAAGGAAGAAGCCGATGCGCAGAAATACCGCGACTACTTCGAGTTCAGCGAACCGCTGTCACAGAGTCCTTCGCACCGCCTCCTGGCCATCCGCCGCGGGGAGAAAGAAGGTTTCCTGATCATGGACATTGCCGTGGATAAAGAGACGGCTACCGAAGCGCTGAAACGCATCTTTGTCAAATCTACCGGGCCTGCTGCCCAACAGGTGTCGCTGGCTGTGGAAGACAGCTACCAACGCCTGCTGAAATCGTCCATTGAAACGGAGTTCCGCATGAGCAGCAAGACAAAGGCCGACGAGGAAGCCATCCATGTATTTGCCGAAAACCTCCGGCAGCTGCTGCTGGCCTCGCCACTGGGGCAAAAAAGAGTGCTGGCGCTTGACCCCGGTTTCCGTACCGGCTGCAAACTGGTATGCCTGGACGAACAGGGCACGCTGCTGTATAACACGGCTATTTATCCGCATGCTCCGCAGAACGACTGGCAGGGCGCTGCGCTGACAGTAAAAGAACTGGTGAGTAAATATGACATCGAAGCTATCGGATATGGCAACGGTACTGCCAGTAAGGAAACGGAACAGTTTGCACGTTCCATTGACTTTGGCCGCAATGTATCCGTGTTCATGGTCAATGAAAGCGGCGCCTCCATCTACTCCGCGAGTGAAGTAGCCCGCGAGGAATTTCCCGATCACGACGTGACGGTACGCGGGGCGATCAGCATTGGTCGCAGGCTGCTTGATCCGTTGAGCGAGTTGGTCAAGATCGACGCAAAAAGTATCGGCGTGGGCCAGTACCAGCATGATGTAAACCAGAATAAACTAAAGGACTCGCTGGATCATGTGGTAGAAAGCTGCGTAAACTTTGTGGGCGTGGAAGTGAATACGGCCAGCCGCCACCTGCTGACCTATGTATCGGGGCTCAGCGGCACCATTGCCAAAAACATCGTGGAGTACAGGACAAAGAACGGGCGTTTCAAAACCCGGGAAGAACTGAAAAAAGTATCGATGCTTGGCCCGAAAGCCTTCGAGCAATGCGCCGGCTTTTTACGGATTGCGAATGCCGAAAACCCGCTGGACAATTCGGCTGTGCACCCCGAAAGCTACCCGGTAGTAAAAGCGATGGCAGACCGGCTGAACTGCAGCGTGGATGAGCTGATCCGCAAGCCGGAGCTGCGCAAACAGATCACCGTAAAAGATTTTGTCACCGAAACCATTGGTCAATATACGATCGAAGACATCCTGAAAGAGCTGGAGAAACCGGGCCGCGATCCGCGCTCAACAATCGAAGAGTTCCGTTTTGCAGAAGGTGTCAACACCATGGAAGACCTGAAGCCGGGTATGAAGCTGCCGGGTATCGTCACCAATATCACCAACTTCGGGGCATTTGTGAACGTGGGGGTAAAGCAGGACGGGCTGGTGCATATTTCACACCTGAGCAACCGCTACATCAGCGATCCCAACGAAGCCGTGAAGCTGAACCAGCAGGTGATGGTGACCGTGCTGGAAGTGGATACGGCCAGAAAACGGATCTCCCTTTCGATCAAAGAAGCGATGGAAAAACGGGACAGTGCAGGTGGACAAAAACAGGTAAAAAGAGACGACCGGAGAGGGAATCAAAAACCGGTGCAGCAACCGTCCAATCCTTTTCACTCCAAGCTGATGGAGCTGAAGAAAAAATTCAAGGATTAGGTCTGTCTCATCCCTGTGGCCGGTATTCTTCCCGTACGGGACTGAACACATCGATAAGCCTGCAATCCGTATGAGCAATAGCTGAATGCGGCGTACGCGAGGGAATTACATAGTACATACCCGCCGTAAGCGTGCAGGCCTTGCCACCGATGATCATCTCCAGTTCTCCTTCCAGGATATACGTGATCTGTTCATGCACATGCTGGTGCTCCGGCAGGTTGCTGCCGGCTTTTACTTCTACATACCCGAAGGTCATGCTGCTGCCATGCACATAATGACCGGTCAGGCCGGGCGCCAGCTCTTTCGATGGAATATTTTTGATTGGTTGCATGGTTATTTCTCAAACAGGCAAAAACTGCCGCCCACCCATTCTTTGTCCTTGTTGTACCGCACGCCGATCATTTTGCCTTTGCTCAGCCGCGCCAGGTTGTTGGTGGGTACAGGACGGGTGTCTCCATCTTTCCAGAAATAAAAGATGCGTATCTCGGCCTTGGCCGGTATATCCGGCGTTTCGATCACATCGGCGTATTTTACTTTGCGCTGCAGGATCCAGTTTTCCGGGTCTTTTACGTTTTCGATATCGGCAGGGGTCACGTCGATCACCACGCCCTGGCCCGCAAAGGAAAACAAGGGTTTGAGTACGTAGTTCTCCAGGTCGGCAGGCACCTGCTGCACTTCGTTCAGGAAGAAAGTCGGCGGTACGTAAGGGTGACGGATCAGGGGCAGCGTGTATTTGCTGATGCGGTAAAACCAGTTGGGGTGCGGGCACCATTCCACATCCAGGTCTTCAAAGAGTATCTTTCCTTTTTCCTGCACCTCCGGCGCCTGCTGCTGCAGGTCGTCAAAGATCACGCGGTTGTAAATGCGTTTGATCTCGGTCTTTTTACCATCGTTGTCATAATACAATTTCCTGCCTTCGCGGATCAGCTCCGTGAGGCATACCGGTTTGATGCCCGTATAATCCTGCGTGCAGTAAAAATCGATCCTTGTCTTTTGCCGGTGCGGGAATATTTCCAGCAGGATCACCTGCTCAGGATCGTGCCCGCCGGTAAGGATATCATTCAATAGCTGCAGGTAGGAAGCCCTCGTATGACCACCCAGGTAGGCCTCGTAGTTATCAGGGAGCTCAAAGTGCTTGCGGCAAATATCATCTACCAGCACTTCATAAGCAAACAGGGTGGGAAAGCCCTGCATTTCGATCAGCTGCGGTTCGTATTCACCTTCTTCGTTGATGCAGATGCCGAAGTCGAAGGCGATGAAATGAGTATGCTCGTTTTCGCCCGGCACCTGCAGGTCCTTGGGGATAGCATTTTTCGTCAGCTCTTTGAACTTCGGGTCGATGATGATATCCACGATGCTTTCGCAGGCCGAGAGCATTTTTTGTGTAAAATCTTTAGGCACAAAGACCGGCGTTTCAGCCACCCTGAATTCGATCGCATCCGGATGTACGGCATGCAGCTCATCCAGGAAAGCCTGGTATGTTGCGGATGAAAAATTGTTGTTGAATGCCGAGCGGAGAGCGGGTACCATGAATCGATGCTTTAGATAGCGTCAAGTTACGGTATAGCCGTAAAGCAACCAAAAACTACACGACTTCTTCCAGCTGCCCTACAGACTGGTTGAGAAAGTTGGGAAGGATATGCGAGTAGGTCCACCGGATCTTATCCGGGTCATTGAGATGTTCCAGCATGCTCAGCAGCTTTTCTTCTCCATGGCTTTCGATCACCGTTTTTCTTTTTTCTTCCGTCTGCAGGTGCAGGCTCATGCCTTGCGCATCTGCTTCGGGGTGAAACTGGGTGCCGACCATGTACTCGTTGAACCGGATGGCCATCACGGCTCTTTCGTAAGGCACATGCGAACGGATCTTTTCGATGCACAGTACTTTGCCGCCTGTTTTCTGCAGCAGCCCCTGGTTGGGCTGTATCACCTGGTGGTCGCGGCTGTCTACGGCATAGAAAGGATCGCGGAGCCCGTCAAAGACCGGCTCCTGGCTGCCGGCTTCCAGCATATGTACCGGAAATACGCCAAAGGCTGTTGATTTCCGTTTGCACACCAGTCCTGCATTGAAGTAGCGGCTGGCCAGCTGGAAAGAGTGGCAGATGAAAAAGACGTGTTTTTTATTGGTAGTGCCCGGATTTTCATTCCAGCGATAGATTTCCTTGAGCCATTTGCACCAGGCAATATCCCAGTCATCGAAGCGGGAAAGCAGCGGGTCGCCGGGGCCGCCGCTGGAAATATAAATATCGAAGGAGGTATCGGGAAGCTCGTTTTTCACCCGCACATCAAACTCGCGGTACCGGACATCAAGGTCGCTCTGCTCTGCCCACCCTTTGATGATCTGGCGGATGCAGCGCATGCCCTGGTTGGCATGGCCTTCGTACAGGTCGAGCACGGCAATGCGGACAGTTCTTTTTTCACTACCAATCATCCGGCAAATTTAATCATTTTACGGATTTCGGCAGGGAAGCAGCAGCGCAGGTTCCCCACAAATGTGGATTTCGCTGAATGTATAAGGGCTGATAAGTCTATGCCGGTGGGGTTATCGGGTTTCGTACACGTTTTCTCCCCCAATAAAGGTTTTCACTACACGGATCGCGAGCAGTTTTTCCGGCGCTGCCTGCAGCAGGTCTGCATCGAGGATGACGAAGTCGGCCCATTTCCCTTTTTCCAGCGACCCTTTTTCGGTTTCCTCGAAGTTGGCCCTTGCTGCCCAGATGGTCATTCCCCGCAGCGCTTCTTCGCGCGTCAGGGCATTTTCCGGCTGAAAGCCGCCACCCGGCCAGCCCTGTGCATCTTTTCTGACCACGGCGGCATAAAACGTTTTGAACGGCGAGATGTCTTCCACCGGGAAGTCCGTTCCCAGCGGTATCCACCCGTTTTGCTGCAGCAGCTGCCGGTAGGCATAAGCCCCTTTCAGCCGTTCGGCCCCGAGGCGGTCGCCCGCCCAGTACATATCGCTGGTGGCATGGGTGGGCTGCACGGAAGGGATAATACTATAATGGCCGAACAGTTCAAAATCGTTCGGGCTGACAACCTGCGCATGTTCGATGCGCCACCGCCGGTCGTTCTTACCCTGCAGGTGCCGGGCGTAAATATCCAGCACGGTCCGGTTGCCGCTGTCGCCGATGGCATGGGTACACATTTGAAAATCTTTGGCCAGCAGGAGCGCCGCCACCGAATCGAAATGCTGTGCCGGGCTGAGCAGGAACCCCCTCCAGCCGGGTTGGTCGTGGTAGGGCTGCAGCAGGCAGGCGCCCCGTGATCCCAACGCACCATCGGCATATACCTTGAACGCACGTACATTCAGCCTGTCCGTTTTGATCTTTCCCCTGGAGAAAGCAAAGTCAAAATTTTCCGGCGCATCGCTGAGCATGGCATAGATGCGCATTTTCAGCCTGCCTTCTTTTTGCAGGCTGTCGATAAAGAGGATATCGGAAAAATTCAGCCCGCAATCGTCCACGGTGGTCAGCCCGGTGGCAAAGCAATTTTGCTGTGCGGCCAGCAAGGCCTTGCTGAGCAGGGCCGCATCCGCAGCCGGTATTTTTGCCGCTATCCGGTCCACCGCATTATCGACCAGGATGCCGGTCAGTTTGCCGTTGATGGTTTCTATTTCACCCCCGGCCACCCGGTCACCGGGTTGGACGCCGGCCAGGTCCAGGGCTTTCTGGTTGGCGATGGCGGCATGGCCGTCGATGCGCGTCAGCAGCACCGGGCGGTCGGGAAACAAGCGGTTCAGGGCTTCGTTGCCAGGGTATTGTTTGGTTGTCCAGTCGTTCTGATCCCATCCCCGGCCGGTTACCCATCCTTCGGGGTTGGCTGCTGCAAACCGCCGGGTTCTTTCCACCACTTCGTCCCAGCTATGTGTGCCGGCCAGATTGGCCCGCTGCAGGCTGTTGCCATACCCGGCAAAATGGGCATGTGCGTCGATAAACCCGGGATAGATGAATTTACCAGCCGCATCCAGCTGCGTGGCGGCGGCGTATTTTTCCTGCAGCCCGGCGGTGGTACCGGTCTCGATGATCTTTCCATCGCGTATCACCATGGCCTGGGCGGTGGAAAAGGAGGAATCGATGGTGTAGATCACCGCATTGTACACCAGCAGGTCGGCCCTTTCTTTGCGCGAGCAGGCCAGGCAGCCCAGGGCGAACAGGGCGATCCAGGATATTTTTTTCATGTCGTTGGTTTGGGGCAGCAGCTACTAAGATAGCGGCTTCCTGAATATGCGGGTGGCGGCGATGATGTTTTCCCTGATCCTTTGGGGGAAATAGTTATTTTAGAATACTACTTTTTAAAGCTGTTTTATGAGAAAGATCGCCTTTGTCCTACTGGCCGCGGTACTTTTTATGCATTGTAACCAGCCGGTTCCCGCACCTGTTTCCCCGGAAAGCTATTTTGACCTCCGGGAAGGCGAAATAAAATCAGGCGGCGTAAAAATGATCCCGGTTCAAACGCCGGCAGGCACCTTTAAGGTCTGGACCAAGCGTTTTGGTAACAACCCGAAGATCAAAGTGCTGTTGCTGCACGGAGGTCCGGCTGCCACCCACGAGTACATGGAGTGCTTTGAAAGCTTTTTCCCAAAAGAAGGATTTGAATTTTACCAATACGACCAGCTCGGTTCCTGCTACTCCGATCAGCCTGCGGACAGTAGTCTTTGGACGCTCGACCGCTTTGTGGAAGAAGTGGAGCAGGTGCGCAAGGCCATCGGGGCCGGCAAGGATAATTTTTATCTGTTGGGCAATTCATGGGGCGGTATACTGGCTATGCAGTATGCCCTGAAATACCAGCAGCATCTGAAAGGCCTGATCGTGGCCAACATGATGGCGAGCTGCCCGGAATATGGCCGGTATGCCAACGAGGTACTGGCCAGGCAAATGCCCCCGGATGTACTGGCCGAAATCCGGGAGCTGGAAGCCCGGAAAGATTTCAAAAATCCCCGCTATACCGAATTGCTGATCCCGAATTTTTACGCACAGCATATCTGTCGCCTGCCGGAATGGCCGGAGCCCGTAAACCGGTCGTTCAAACACATCAACGAAAGTATTTACGTGATGATGCAGGGTCCTTCGGAATTTGGAATATCCGGGAGGCTGGCCAGCTGGGATATTAAAGACCGGCTGAAAGAGATCAGCGTCCCCACGCTGATGATCGGCGCAAAGTACGACACGATGGATCCCAAAGCCATGGAAGAGCAAAGCAAGCTGGTGCAGCGCGGGCAGTACCTGTATTGTCCCAACGGCAGTCATTTTGCCATGTGGGACGACCAGCAGGTATTCCTGAACGGGGTGATACGGTTTATTAAAAATATTAACAGCGGCGCACTTTGACATGCAGCCGCTGTTGGGGGTGGGGGTGGATGGGTCACGTTGAGCGGGTTCCTTCTATCACTGTTCCTTTGCAGGTGCAACCTATTTTATTTGCGGGCAAAAAACTGAATATCAACCCGTTTTGTTGTTCAGGCTTCAGAAGTCCGGACTAAAAAACCGGAGGCTGGACTCATGCATTACAAAAATTGATGTTGTATGGACGTGCTATCCCTGTTTACCGATTGTCCGGGAATCAATTTTAAGCGGAATTCGTTGTGCAGGAGGCTGGATGGCCGTCAGTCCGGCTGTTCTTCAGGTATTTCCAGGCCCATGGCCTGGCGGGCATATTCGATCGGGGTAACCCCCGTCATTTTTTTAAAGGCAGAAAAAAAAGTGCTCCTTGCCGAAAATCCGGCCTCCATGGCCAGGCTTTCCAGCTTCAGCTTTTGCCAGCCCCCTTCTTTCAGCAGCTGTCTGACATAGGTGACCCGGTATTGGTTGATGAAATCGGTGAACCGTTGTTTGTAGTGGTAGTTCAGCACGTAGGAGAGGTGGTGCATGGGCATGGTCAACTCGACGGCCAGCTGGGTGATCGTGATGCCCCGTTTGCGGAACGACTGGTTGGTGACCAGGTGCTCTTCGATCTTCCTGGCATGGATCAATACCTGTTCTTCGTTCAGCAGGGTGTCCCTGGACTCCAGGGGAACAGGCAAGGGTGCGGATACAGGTTTCGGGGCCAGGGTGGGTTCAGCGGCGGCGGGTACCGGTTGGGCCATGGCAGGCAATATAGTTTCCAGCGTTGCCGGCGCATCGCTGGTTTGTGCACCCGGCTGTGCAGCCTCCGTTTTCAGTGTTCCGTACAGGATATCCGGCTTGAAAAACAGGTAAATGCTGTGTACAAAAAAGGAGCAGGCCATGATCACATGCATCGGGCCGGCGCCCAGGATCACGGGTTTTCCTTCCTGCAGGGCGAGCAAGCCCATGATGGTGCGTACGGAAAGCCCCAGGTACAGGAAGGAGACAAATCCGGTGAAGAAGAACAGCCATCTTTTGATCCGGGTAAATTCATCCGCCGCAATATTGTAATAATTTTCTTTGCGGAGCGAGTGGGCCAGCAGTCGCCAGGAGATGGTCATGTAAATAATGCCCTGCAGCGGCCGGAAAATGAAATGCGATAGCGAAGGGAGGAGCCCGGAACCTTTTTCAAAGCCGGTCGTAAAATTCGTCATAACGGCGCTGACCGCCTGCCGCTTGGTCTCCATGTCGCTGAAATAAAAAGGGATCAGTTCGGCTACGTGAATAAGGGCCGGCAGGAAGTGGAGCCAGTCCCGTTTCCTGAACCGGGTCTCGTCCATAATGATACCGCGGACATACAGGTAAGCACAGGGAGGGATAAGATAATAAAGCGGGCTGCCCAGCCGGAACAGCAGCGGAACAGACTCCAGCCCCCGGGTCTGAAGCAGGATGTACATAAAGCCATACCATCCCGAGGAGAAGAGGATGATGCTCAGCAGCCGGTTGGCATGCAACTGGTACCGGTTTTGTGTAAACAGTACAAGACTTGTGACAAAACTGCAAATAACGCCGCCCAGAACGATCACATCAAAAATATCCAGCATAACAGGACAGGTAATGTAAGTATAGCCGGGCTAAATTAAGGTATTTGCGATAAAGACCTGTTATGCAGAAGTCCCGAATTGCATTCCCTTTACTTTTAAGGCATCATCAAACGCCTGCCAGGTACTGCGCCTGTATATAATCCACCACGGAGGTAAGGCTCTTGGTCTGTTCGAATACGGCCAGCTGCCGGTCGGCGCCGGTACCGCCTTCCAGCATTTTGTGCACATGGGCCACGCGGTGGCGGCTGCCGAGGTGATCGAGTACCGGGTCGATAAAATCAAGCAGTTCGTAGATCAGGGCGCGGGTATTTACTTCTTCCTCCTTGCCGAAATCGATCAGGTAGCCGTCCACGCCATAGCGGCTGGCGCGCCATTTATTCTCGTTGAGCAGGGGACGTGAGTACTGGATAAAGTTGAGATTCTTGGACCGCAGCATGTAAATGCGGGCGCAGATGGCCTGGAACAGGGCGGCAATGGTAATGGTTTCATCTACCGTCATCGGTACGTCGCAGATGCGGAATTCCACCGTGTTGAAGAACGGGTGTACACGCAGGTCCCACCAGATCTTTTTGGCATTGTCGATACAGTTGGTTTTGATCAGCAGCTTCACATAATTGTCGTATGCTTCGATGCTCTCAAACGCATCGGGAATGCCGGTGCGCGGGAACTTGTCGAATACCTTGGTGCGAAAAGATTTGTACCCCGTTTTTCGCCCTTCCCAGAAGGGGGAGTTGGTGCTCAGTGCATACACGTGCGGCAGGAAATAGCGCGTAGAGTTGGCAATATGGTTGGCCATTTCCCGGCTTTCCATGCCCACATGCACGTGCAGGCCGAAGATCAGGTTGCTGCGGGCGGCTTCCTGCAATTCATTCACAATCTCGTTGTAGCGTACATGATCGGTGATCAGCTGGCGCTCCCAGTGGCTGAACGGGTGGGTGCCGGAGGCGCCCATGCCAAAGCCAAGGCTTTGTGCGATATCGCCGATCGTTTTGCGCAGGGCCGATACATCGCGGTGGGCCTCGTCGATGTCCTGGCAGATGTCGGTGCCTACCTCCACCACGGCCTGGTGCATTTCCGCTTTTACCTTGTCGCGGATGACTTTCTGGCCTTCGTGTACGATCTTTTGTTCATGGCTTTTGAGTTCCCGGGTTTCGGGGTCGATGACCATGTATTCTTCTTCCACGCCGAGGGTGAAACCTTTGTAGTTAAGCGTCATAGCAGTTGGTTGGTAAATTTCTCTTTAGGTGGTGAAAATATCGGTGAGGTGGATGGTAAGGCCGGGTATGGCCGAGCTTTGAAGAAGGTCGCTGCCGGCATATAAAACGGCGCCGTCGTATTGGCCTGCTTCGTTCAGCACAAATACGGCCACGCTCTCTTCGATGGGGTAAACGATCCAGTATTCTTTTACACCGGCTTCTTCGTACAATTCAAATTTCAGTTTTACTTCTTTGGACGAATTGCCGGGCGACAGGATTTCGATCACGAGGTCCGGGGCGCCGCAACAGCCTCTTGCATCCAATTTTGATTCATCACATATGACGGAAATATCGGGCTGTACCACCGTGGTTACTTCATTGTCTCTTCTTTTATTCTGGTTCGGCAGCCGTATATCAAACGGAGCGGGGTATGCCCTGCAGGATTTCTTTTTCAGGCTATTATATAAAACACCGTTTAAGTTATGGCAAATGCGCTGGTGTACGGGAGCAGGAGCCGGGCTCATCCGGAAAATCCGCCCCTTTATCAATTCCAGTCTTTCCTCAAACTGCCATTTCAGGTAATCGGCATAGGTATAGCTCAGGGAAGGATCAGGTTCTTCCACCAGGCTGAATTCTTCTTTGTCCGTATCGTAAACAGTAAACATTAAACCAGCGGTGTTTTGGTGCTGCTTCGTTTCACATAGTCGCCCCAGGTCAGGTTGTCGCCGCCGTTATTGCTGAGTGCTTTTTCGATGGCGTAGTTGGCGGCAGTTTCCACCACCCATTCAAAATTCTCTTCGCCTACGCTGGTTCGTTCTGCATCCGGGGCGGGATTGCAAAAGTCGATAGCGTAAGGAATGCCGTTGCGCACCGCCAGTTCCACGGTATTGAAGTCATAGCCTAAATACTGGTTGATCCGCAGCACGATATCCGTCATCTCCTGCAGCCGTTCCGGCGAAGGGGAAAAGTCGGCTACGTAGCGCAGGTGATGCGGGTTGCGCGGTTCGTACGGCATGATGCGTACATATTTGCCGCCGATGCAGTAGCAGCGGTAATACTCTTCGAATACGATCTCTTCCTGCAGCAGCATCACCAGCTGTCCTGTTTCGTTATGCTTCTGGAAAAATTCCTCGGCACTGCCCAGCCTGTACACGTGCTTCCATCCGCCGCCGGCGAAGGGCTTCATATAGGCGGGAAAGCCTACATAGCTGAAGATGGATTCCCAGTCCAGCGGGTAAGCCAGGTTGCTGAATGATTCGTCGGAGGTATCGTCGGGGAGATCGCGGGAGGGCAGGATCGCTGTTTTGGGAACAGGCACGCCTACCTGCGTCATCAGGCAGTTGTTAAAATATTTGTCATCGGCGCTCCACCAGAAAGGATTGTTGATCACGGCGGTGCCGGTGACGGCTGCATTCTTCAGCCAGGTACGGTAAAACGGTACATCCTGTGAAATGCGGTCGATGATAACGGAATAGCCGCTGTGTACGCCCTGCATCGCTTTATCGATACGGACCGGCTCGGCCGAAATACCTTCTACATTTTTACTGTTTACCCTTGCCACAAAGGCTTCGGGGAAAGAACGTTCTTTGCCATGCAGGATTCCGATTTTCTTCATACATATTTTTTAGATGAATAGATAAGTTGGTTTGTTGGTTTAGCAGGACGGTCCTCACCAAATTTATTTTTTCAGCCCCACATAAACAAATTAACTATACCTGCTACAGCAATCTCCGTTCCGGGATCGGGTGAAATCCTTATTTTTGAAACCATGCAATGGGTAAACGTGTCCGGTGTTCTGCCTGAAAATGCTGTCCTCGCATCTGAATACCTGCAAAGAGAAGTTACGGTCGATTTTTATCTGCCCAAAAATGTGGCTGACCCGGCGGCCATGAGCCTGCTGCTGATCAACGACGGGCAAAATATGGAAGAAATGGGGATGGAGGCAATTTTGAACGGATTGTACGCTGAAAACGCCATCCGTCCCTTGCTGTGTGCAGCCATTCATACCGGCAAGGACCGGAAAATGGAATATGGAGTGGCTTCGCAGCCCGACTATTTGGGCCGGGGCGCCGCCGCCGGTCTTTATAACTCGTTCGTTACGACGGAGCTGCTTCCTCATATCTATAGCCAGTATGCTATTGCTTCGTTCCGCGACAAAGCTTTTGCCGGGTTTTCCCTGGGCGGGTTAAGTGCACTGGATATAGTCTGGAACAACCCGGCTGAGTTTTCCAAAGCCGGAATTTTTTCAGGTTCGCTCTGGTGGCGCATGATCGACCAGACGGAGGCCGGCTACGACGATGACCGGCACCGCATCATGCACCAGCTGATCCGCCACAGCACCTACCGGCCGGGGCTGCAATTCTTTTTCCAGTGTGGCAATATGGATGAGACCATGGACCGCAACAACAATGGCATCATCGACTCGATCGATGATACGCTGGACCTGGTGCGGGAACTGGAACAAAAGGGCTATGACCGCGAAAAAGATATTCACTACCTCGAAATGCCGGACGGACGGCACGATATACCTACCTGGGGCCGGGCCATGCCGGAGTTCCTGAAATGGGGATGGGGGCTGTAGCCGTTCCTTCTTTATTAATTGCCTGGCTGCCTGGCAGCCGGTCCGGACAGGACGCTCCTGAACTCCGGTGTCCGGAGCAGGTCGTCGAGGTAAAATTCATGGTTTGCATTCATCCATTTTATGGCGCCCCTTCCATCTTTTCCCAGGTAGATGCTGCGGTATGCAGTAGGATCGTCGTTTCGCGGATCGGACACCAGCAGAAGTTTAACGGGGCCCAGGTCGATCGCTTTGGCCAGGAAGGAGTAGGCCGATTGGTAATTTTTGTAATATTCCATACCGGCATTGGAAATACCTGTTAAAGACGTTTCGACAGACGCCTGGCTTTTTTCAGCAAAAGCGAGGTAGTACTCGCTAAGATTGCTGTTTTTAAGCGCTGTAATGGCATTGCAATAAACTGTTGCTTCCGGCAGTGCCGGGCCTTGAAGACTATCACAATTTGCATTAAGACTTATCAGATCAAAATAAAAGGAGATTGTTGCCTGCGGGTCGCTGAAAAGCGTGTCAAACCCGATCCTTGTGTTTTTTACGGGGACCGACATCGAAGGAGCCGGGCCGTCGGGATCTTCATATGCCTGGTTGACGGCGGCAACTAAAGCAACTGTAGCGGGATGGTAAAGTATGGCCGTATGATTAAGGAGGTTATTGCCCTGCCGTACGAGGCAGAATGTCATCAGCGGAAAACCTTCTGCCATGCTGACGAAAAAGACGCTATACCTTCCTGCTTCTATTTTACTGACCAGGGACGGGTTGGCCGACTGTGCAATAAAGAAATTATACAACTCAAAGCTGCTGGCAACAGTACTGTCGGTATTGTCTGAATGGTTCAGGTATGCGGCCTTGTTATCCTGTGAAATTTGCTTTACGAGCAGGGAAAGCTTTGCTATTGCCGGATCAGCTCCTTTAT
>JBEVLT010000482.1:0-12332 GCA_040509055.1 Chitinophagaceae bacterium | reverse complement strand
GTAAAGGATCAGTATAGACTCTGATCGGGTAACTCCGGCAGCGGTGATGGTTCCGGTTCTGTTTATTTCCTGTACAACCGAGCTGTCCCTGTACCAGATTTTCAATACATCGGTATAGGCCATGTTTCCCTGTGCATCATAAAAGTGTGTTGTTTCAAGCACTCGTCCCTGGTTTCCAGGTTCGTGTAGCTGCCCTGTTGAGGTGCAGGACAAAAACTGGCTGAGTATAATGATAGAAAGAAATTGATAGTTCATGCTAAAATATTGACACTGGCAAAGCAATAAAGATCGCTCGCCTGAACACTAAGCAGTAAATGAAACGGATGAAATAACCACTTCAGGTTATTTTACAGGATTTTGCCGGGCGTTTCTCTCCCAGGCATCAAAGACTTTTGATTCTTCTGCAGTAAGCGTATCCGATATAAAATCGACTTCTTGTGAGCCATAGGGTTTTCTCATTCCGACCATAAAATCAAAAAATTTTACCATGGTACAGTTCATCTGCCGGCTGTATGATTTTTCCAGGGAAAACTGGTTGCCTTTGCCGTCACATCGTAAGTAGCCAATTAAGAAATTCTTTTTAGGATCCTGCCACTCGAAACTGAACTTCAGCCTTTTATATTCTATGTTACTGATGACAGTATCGCTAAGTGGTTCAGGCACGCCCTTGATGCGGAGGATCTTGTCAGAATAAAAGCTCCAGCCATAATCCTGCATCATTGAATCAGGCAGTATTGCCTTGTGAGTGATGGCCGAAGTATCGGAAAAGCTTTTATAATCATACAGTACCTTATTCCGGAGATCGATATACCGGTAAAGCATCAGGATATACTCTGTTCGGGTAATTCCGGCAGCTGTGGTTGTTGCAATATTGTTAATCTCCTGGACAACGGAGCTATCCCTGTACCAGATTTTCAAAACGTCAGTATAGGTCGGGTTTCCCTGTGCATCATAAAAGTGTGTCGTTAAAAACACTCGTCCCTGGGCCCCTGGACTGTGTAGTTGCCCTGTTGAGGCGCAGGATAAAAACTGGCTGAGAATAATGATAGCAGGAAGTTGATAATTCATTGCAAATATTGACTAAACAGACCAGAAATAAATTACGCATTAATACTATATTCGCTGCATATTACCAATTAACTTCAGCAAACGACCAGCTTGTTGTATTGGAAGGATAAGAAACCGTTCCTTTATATTGTAATCTGCCGAAGATATAGCTGGTTGCTGTTTGCCCGGCAGCAGAGATCCGGTTAACCTGTTCGAGCCATACATCATGTTGATCGTAACAGAAATTGCAGTAGGACCAATAATGGTAAATCCCGGTGAAATGGCCACCCTGGGGTTCTGTCGATACCCTCCGTCCTTTCAGCCTTTCTCTAGATTTAACTTCACCAATTCCGCTTACAGGATTCGTGAACACAGTCCAATCCACAGTTTCCCCCACGTCATATTGGTAGTCTACAAAATTTGCCCCTCCGGTACCGCCCTCAAATTCATCACACAGCTCATTGGGCTGGCAACCACCCCCGGAGCAGGTAGTAAAAAGATATTCCTCCCTGACTTCCCGGGTTCCGTCCAGGTAATAATAAGTGGTGACAAGATACCAGTCAATACATATCTCAGGTTCTTTTGCCGCAGTATGGCGTTGCTTGTCTTTGGGTCGTATTTGTGCAAACGAAACCCGCTGTCCGCCTTTGTACCCTGCTTCGAATAACAACCGGTCAAAAATGCTCAGCATGGCGAACCGGCCATCCGTCGCCACATCCTCTGCATTGTACAGCTGGGAAAATGCATGATGGGGTATAGCAGTTCCGGCCTGTTTGGTTTCCGGTATATACTGCACCAGGTTGCCTTTGTTGATGTTGCCTCCCTCATCCATTACCAATACCAGATAATTAACAGGGCGGTCGGCTTTATTCGTATTGGCAACAAACCCGCTTTTGATGGGGATGACGATCAGCTTTTCTTTTTCATTCAGCTCTTCTGTAAAGAGCTGCGGAAAATCGAGATTTTCCCGGATGATCCGGACTCTTTCATTTCTCGGAGCATTCGTTGATGTTTTACTATCCAGCCAGGCATGGACCTTGCCCGTCACCAGCTGACTGTCCAGCGATTCAGGTTTATTTTCTGCGTCCTGTTTGATACACGCCGTAAGAAACAGGGTTGTTGCCAATAAAGAAACCGGCAGGAGAAATGAATTTTTTCTCATAGCGATAAGATGATAGGTTTAAGAAGGTTTTGAGCACTTCTAAAGTAAGGCTTTCGCTAAAAAAATAACAGCGCTCCTGCAACTAAAATGATGAGATGGATCAAAAATCGGGTGAAATGCGTAAAAATGCATCGTGAATCCCGCTTTTTCACGGGTGAAACTTTTTACTTGTAAATGGTAATCTTACCCGGTAAAATTCCGTTCACCGGAAGGCATGCTTTTACACATAAGAGTATTCCATTATCGCTGCGCCGGATTGACGATGGCTCATCGTTCCTCATCACAATCGCAGTTCTTTGGCTTCAGGCCAAAAGCCGCAGGTGAAGCGGCAAGGCAGCCGGCTATTCTTTACCTGCAGGTATGGCCGCATCTTCCGTATTCATAAAATCTGCTTCTGCAATAGCAATGCTATCCGCTTTTGGTAAGCAACCGCAATCGCAATTCTTCGGCTTCAGCGATTCAGCTTTTTTCAGCTGCTGTTCGATGTTTCGCAGCACCGTATCGGTTTTCCGGATGCTGTCCGCATTTTTCGCATCATCTACCTTGATGTGCAGCCGGTTGTTGTCGAATTGCTGCATGGCATTGGTGAATTCATCCTTGGTGGCGGCATGCAGCTCAATTGTCAGCTCCTGCTGCATGGAAGTGGTAAATTCCTTCAGGCCATAGGCCAGCGAACCGCCGCCTTCGGTCAGCGCCAGAATATACGCTTTCTGCTGCTGCGGCAGCGGCAGCTTCCCGTTACGATAGAAGAAGGCGAATTCGGCAGCATTCCTGTCGGCCGGCCCGCCTTCGCCGTACACTTTTGCAGAGGGGATGATCAGGTATATCTTAACGCGATCTGTATACTCACCGGCTACTTTTACAAACAGCTCGCTTTCCTGCACGCCTTCCACCTTATTCAGCAGCATATCGATGTTGATCCAGCCAAAGCTGTCGATGGTGAATTGGTAATACTCGGCGCCGTAACTCGCCGGTGATACTTTTTCTTCGAAATTGACGGGCTGCCCGTTGCCCTGCGGCCAGGTAGAGTCTCCCCTGAAGTCAACCATCGGCCCGTTGTCCGCCAGCAGTTCTTTTCGTTTTTCGCGTTCGATGGTTTGCCGGTCCAGCAGGTCACCGGTCTTTTCCAGGTAGGCGGTACAGCTGTCCACGCAATCTCTCAGCCCGTTGGAAGGCACTTCGAGGTTGCGCCGGTCGCTTTCGTTCTGGATATAGCGGTAAATGCTGTTCAGGTCTTCGCGCGCCATGACATGTATTGTTCCTGCACTGGCGTTGTAACGCATTGCATTGCACCAGTAAAGCAGGAGGCCTGCCCGTGATTTGAAATTAAGTACCGTATCGTATGGGATGGTGTAGGCGCTGGTATCCGTGTGTCCATGATACTCTCTTTCGAAAGAGTGATGAGGGTAATGAACATAGTAACCAGGAAAATCTTCGGCGAGGGTAAACCGCCTCAGGTAATGGCGCAGATCGGGGCCTGCAGCATTCTGCCCGATGATATGGCAGTTGGCGCAACTGCTTTCAAACAATGTTTTTCCCTGGTTGATGGCAGCCTGCTGCGGGTTAGGCGGCAGCGTGTCCGGGCGCACCCAGTCGATGCGGCCATCGGCCCGTTCATCGCCTTTGAACAGCTGCATGCCGGTTTGCAGGAAATCAGCCGGTATGGCCACCTGTATCTTTTGTTTGATGGTCACGTCCTGTCCTTTTGCCGCGTTGATATAGATCATGCCGCCGCTGGAAAGCGGGTCGCTGCCGGATTGCGTGGTCAGCCCGCCCTGAATCATTTGCGCCATCGAGTAGGCTTCCTTTATATCCAGCGTTACCGAATGGCCGCTGGCGGCAGCCAGCGCGCCACGGGGTATCTTCAGCAGGGCGCCGTGTTTGGTCTGCAGCGTGGTATCGCGGTCCGTATCGATCACGTACTGTGTGGTTTCCAGGTTGCCGGGATGCAGCAGCGAAGCGTTGTTGCTGCCGGTGCGGCAGGCAATAAAAACGGCAAGCGAAAAGAGAAGGAACAGGATATACCTCATAAACAATATAGTTGCAGTAAGAGATACATTTTATTCCGGTTTGCATAAAATGTAACCCGGATTGTGGAAGAAGAACGGTTAAGTACCGGCAATTTGTAAGAAGGCGCTTCCCAGGTGCCGGATGATATCGCCTGCCGCCATGGCTTCCATTGAAAGGTTTTTGGCGGCCAGGTCGCCGGCCAGCCCGTGCAGGTATACGCCAAGGATGGCGGCTTCTACCGAGCTGTAGCCCTGTGCCAGCAAGGCGGTCAATATACCGGTGAGCACATCGCCGCTGCCGCCGGTGGCCATACCCGCATTGCCGGTGGAGTTGAAAAAGGCTTTGCCGTCCGGCGTAGCGATCAGCGTATGATGACCTTTCAGCACCAGCATCACGTTCAGTTCTCTTGCTTTTTGCAGCGCCAGCCCGATACGGGCAAAATCATCGGTCGATTCGCCAAAGAGCCGTTCGAATTCTTTGGGATGCGGCGTCAGGATGGAACCGGCCGGCACCAGCTGCAGCAGGTCTTTTTGCAGGGCCATGCTGTTCAATGCATCGGCATCGATCACCACCGGGTTGCGGTAGCTATCCAGCAATTCGTGCAGGAACATCCTGGTTTCCGGCGCTGTGCCGATGCCGGGCCCTACGCCGATGGCATCGTATTTTGCCAGGTCGGTATCCGTACCGGTGAGAAAAGAGTTATTGAGATCGGTAAGCACCATGGCTTCCGGCACACTGATCTGCATGATCTCATACCCGCACCGGGGCACCAGGCAGGTCAGCAGCCCGCTGCCGCTGTGCAGGCAGGCCCGCGCGGCTAATACGGCAGCGCCGGTTTTACCGTAGCTGCCTGCCGCCACCAGCGCATGACCGAAACTGCCTTTGTGGGCAAACCGGTTGCGCGGCCGGTAGGCCGAAGCAATGAGCGTATCGTCGGTCAGCTCATAAGTGGCGGGTACGGTATGATAGAAATCCGGGTGCAGCCCGATATCCACGATGTGCACGTCGCCGGTATGAGCGGCATTCTCTGCCACCAGGAAAGCGGGTTTGTAACACTGGAAGCTGAGCGTATGCCGCGCCTGTACCACGATATTGCCTTTGGAAGAGCGGTCTACAAACAGGCCGCTGGGCACATCGATGGCGATCACCCCGCAGCCGGAGCGGTTGATATGCTCCACCAGTTTGGCCGTCACGTCTTCCAGGCCGCGGTTCAACCCCGAGCCGAACAGCGCGTCGATGATCACCTGGCCTTCTGTAAAAGGATGGAACTGCTCCGTGGACTGGATAAACCGGATATCGGCCGTGCCCAGCTGGTGCAGCCTGGCCAGGTTGATCTGAAAATCGTCGGTGCCTTTGTGCCCGAACTCGAGGATATAAATGGTAACAGGATAATTATTGCCCAGCAGCATCCGGGCGATGGCCAGCCCGTCGCCGCCATTATTACCCTTGCCGCAGAACACGGCAAAGGAAGGTGCATCGGGATAATGCTTGATGATCCAGCGCATACAGGCTGCGGCTGCACGTTCCATCAGGTCGATGGAAGTGACCGGCTCATGCTGTATGGTGTACTGGTCCCACGCACGGATATCAGGGGCTGAAAGGACTTTCATTCGTTAAAGGTGGTAACAATTCCGGTACCAAATCCTCAGCGGCTTCTTTTTTTACTGCTTTTACTGCGTGCTGCTTTCTTTGGCGCAGCGTTCTGCTGCGTGTCGGCTTCTTCCTCGTCTTCGCTGCTGCCCTTCCCGTAATCGCTGAAGATCTCGTAAGCTTTGCGGGCCGACAGGTAAATGCCGCGGTTATAGCGGTTGCCCAGGATGATGATCGTGGCTTTTTCCGCTGTGAGCCGTGCAAACACGGCATTGAAGCCATGCCAGCGGCCGAAATGGTAGATCACTTTCTTGCCATTGGGCAGCAACAATAGCCTGAACCCAAGCCCGTAGTTGTGCACCGAGGGCCGCTCCAGGCTATACGGCGTGAAGGCAGAGTCCAGTAGCGGCCTGCCCACGAGCTGGTCTGTGTACAGCGCCTGGTCCCATTTCAGGAGGTCGGAGGGAGTGGAGTAAATGTTCTTATCGCCGTATGTGTTTTCGAGGTGGTCATTATCCCACACCGTACCGCCGGCCGTGAAGGAGGAGATGACGCGGGCACTGTCGGCCGGTGTATACACATACGTATGCCGCATCTGCAAAGGGCCAAAGAAGGTTTGCTGCATGTATTGCGGAAACGGCAGGCCGCTCAGTTTTTCCACGATCAGGGCCAGCAGCACAAAATTGGTATTGCTGTAGCTGAAGCGGGTGCCGGCTTTGAAGTTGCGGGCCGGTTTTTCGGTATACAATTGTTGCAGCACGTCCGCATTGGTCACGTTCTTTTCACGGTCTTCTTTGCTGTCGTCCATGAAATAGATATAGTTGGGGATGCCGCTGCGATGGTTCAGCAGCGTTTTCACCGTCACCCCGGGATAGGGCAGGCCGGGAAAGAACCGCTGCACCGAATCGCTCAGCGACAGCTTCTGCTCCTGCGCCAGCCGCAGCACCGCAATGGCTGTAAAGGTCTTGCTCACCGAGGCAATGTGAAAGGAAGTGCTGTCCGTGAGCGTATCCTTCGTGCGCAGGTTGGCAAAGCCGGTATATTTTTCAAACAACACATGGCCTTCTTTGGCCACCAGGATACCGCCGTTGAAGCTGCCTGCCGGCAGATGCTTGTCGAAATAAGCCGTCAGCTCCCGCAGGTAGCGGCGGAAGTCCTGCTGGCTCAGCCGGCCGGGAGTGGGCGGATAATATTGCAGCGAATCTTCGGGTTGCTGCTTCACTTTTTCCGACGAACCGGTATTGCAGCCATAGCACAAAACAGATAAGGTCAGAACGTACAGGATCTTTTTCAACACATCGCCGTTTCGGCAAAAGTAAGGGCGTATCATCAAACGATTTTCGGTTTTCCGGGCAGTACTGCAAATATCGGGCAGAAAGAAATGCGCACCTGGCGCAGGGGCAGGCGCCCATCATTTTTGATGCAGCCATTCGTATTAAAAACAGCAGGGTTATATTTGCATATGGCAACTGAAACGACAAGCTACCCGAAAGAAAAGATCCGTATCCTCTTCCTGGAAAACATCAGCGACCAGGCCGTGAAGAACTTCCGGCAGCAGGGCTATACGCAGGTGGAAAAGATCACCAAAGCATTGACCGAAGAAGAGCTGGTGCGCGAGATAAAGGACGTTCACATCCTCGGCATCCGTTCCAAAACACAGATCACGGATAAAATACTTGCCGCCGCATCCCGGCTGCAGGCCATTGGTTGTTTTTGCATCGGCGTGAACCAGGTGGACCTGGCTTCTGCTACGCGCCACGGGGTCACGGTATTCAACGCGCCGTATTCCAATACACGGTCCGTGGCCGAGCTCGTCATTGGTCTTTCCATCATGCTCATCCGCCGTATCCCCGACAAGAACAAGGCTGCACACGAGGGTACTTGGATGAAGGATGCCAAAGGCAGCTACGAACTGCGGGGAAAAACGCTGGGCATCATCGGCTACGGCAATATCGGCTCGCAGGTAAGCGTGCTGGCCGAAGCGATGGGCATGAAAGTATTGTTTTACGATGCCGAGACCAAGCTGCCGCTGGGCAATGCTACCGATGCCCGTTCGCTGGAAGAGCTGGTGGGCAATGCCGACGTGGTAACGCTGCACGTACCCGATACGCTGCAAACCCGCAACCTGGTGAACGAAGAGCTGCTGAAAAGCTTTAAGAAAGGCGCCATCCTGATCAACTATGCCCGGGGAGAAGTGGTGGACCTCGATGCCCTGCGTGATGGGATCGTGGAAGGCCGCATCGGCGGCGCCGCCATCGACGTGTACCCCTGGGAACCGGAAAAGAACGGCGACCGTTTTGAAAGCCCGCTGCAGGGCCTGCCCAACGTGATCCTGACGCCGCATATCGGCGGCTCCACCGAAGAGGCGCAGCAAAACATCGGCGAGGATGTCAGCAACAAATTGTTCAACTACCTGGAAAAAGGCATCACGTTCGGATCGCATACCGTGCCCGGGCTGTCGCTGCCACCGCAGGAAGGCACGCACCGCATCCTGCATATCCACAACAACGTACCGGGTGTGCTGTCGGAGATCAATACGCAATTGTCCAAACACCAGATCAATATCGTGGGCCAGTTCCTGAAGACGAACGAAGAGATCGGCTATGTGGTGCTGGATGTGGACAAGGAATTGTCCAGCCAGGCGCTGCAGCTGCTCAGGGAAGTGAAGGAAACCATCAAGGTGAGAGTATTATATTAAGCAGCACCATGCCCAACGAGATCATCAATAACCTGCTGGAAGCCCTCTCCGTATCGCCGGACAATATACCGCTGCGTATGCAGGTGGCTGCCATGATGATGCAGGAAAAAATGTATGAGGCTGCTGCCGCCCAATACCAGGACGTACTGCAGCGCAGCTATGGCAACAGCGGCGCCCGTCTCGGCTTGGCCAAAGCCTATTATCACCAGCAGAAATATTCTGCCGCCATCATCATTTACGAGCAGCTGCAGGCGCAGCTGCCCCTGGAAGACCAGGTGCTCTTCATCAAATGCCTGATCAAAGAAAACTCCATGGCCCAGGCGATTGCTGTTTACCAGCCGCTGGTGGCGCTGAACCCAGGTTTCCGCGATGCAGAGATCGATAGCTACCTGCGCCAGACGCCCGAGCCCATGGCTGCCGATGAAGATTTTGATGCAGGAGACAATAGTTATTTCATGGAAAAACCCAACCTGCGGTTTGCCGATGTAGGCGGCATGCAGAAGGTAAAAAGCGAGATAGCGATCAAGATCATCGAGCCGCTGAAGAATCCTGCCCTGTACCAGGCCTTTGGCAAAAAGACCGGCGGCGGTATCCTGCTCTATGGCCCGCCGGGTTGCGGCAAAACCTATATCGCCAAAGCCACGGCAGGCGAGATCAATGCGAATTTTATCAGCATCGGTCTGCACGATATCCTGGACATGTGGATCGGCAACAGTGAGAAGAACCTGCACGACATATTCGAGACCGCCCGCCGTCATACGCCCTGCGTATTGTTTTTCGACGAAGTGGACGCGCTGGGCGCCAGCCGCAGCGACCTTCGGCAATCGGCCATGCGCCACGTGATCAACCAGTTCCTGGCCGAGCTGGACGGCGTGCAGTCGGACAACGAAGGCGTGCTGGTGCTGGCGGCGACCAATGCACCCTGGAGCGTGGACCCTGCCTTTCGCCGGCCGGGCCGCTTTGACCGGGTCATTTTCGTGGAGCCGCCTGATGAGGCGGCAAGAGAAGAAATACTGAAATCGCTGCTCAGCGGCAAGCCTGCAGCCGATATTGAAACAAGCAGGCTGGCGGCACAGGCAAAAGAGTATTCCGGCGCCGACCTGAAAGCGGTGGTAGACATTGCCGTGGAAGACAAGCTGCGCGAGTCCATGAGCAAGGGGAGCATACAACCGCTGACCACCAAAGACCTGTCAAAAGCGCTGAAGCAGCACCGGCCCACTACGCTGGAATGGTTTTCCTCCGCCCGCAACTATGCCCTCTATGCCAACGAATCGGGCCTGTACGATGATATCCTCCATTACCTGAAAATAAAAAAGTAAAGAGTGGATCGTACAGCGTACCTGGAAAGAGCCAACCTGCTGTTGCAGCAGGGGCGTCCGCGCGAAGCGGAGGAATGGGCCCGCAAGGCGCTGGCCGAGGCGCCACAGGACGATCATGCTTTGTCGGTGCTGGCCCGCTGTTATTTCAACGGCAGGCAATTCGACAAAGGCATTGCTACCATACAGCAGGCGATCGCCATCGATGCCGGTCAGGCACATTATTTTTACCTGCTGGCTTTCGGCCATTACCAGAAAAACGAATATGAAACGGCGGCGAAGATCATTACAAACGCCATTGCCATGGCTCCCTGGAGTGCGGAGTTTTACGGTTTGCGGGCGTATATCCTGCTGGACCAGGTAAAGCTGAAGGAAGCGTTGGAAAGTGCCAACGAAGGCCTGGCCATCGACCCGGAAAATATCACCTGCCTGAATGCCCGGGCAACGGCGCAAAACAAGCTCCGGCTGACCGACGATGCCATCGCTACGATGGAGAATGCGCTGGAACAGGACCCGGAAAACGAATTCACCCATGCCACCATCGGGTGGAACTACCTGGAAAAAGGGAAGCATAAACAAGCCACTCAGCATTTTCGCGAAGCGCTTCGCATCGACCCGGGTTATCACAATGCCAAAGCGGGTCTGAAGGAAGCACTGAAATCGAAGATACCGCCGTACCGCTGGCTGCTGCAGTTCAACTTCTGGCTGGGCAACAAGGGTAAAAACTTCCGGATCGTATTTCTTGTTGCCGTCTTTATCGGCGTGCGCCTGATCACTGCGGCCGGCAAAGGCAATGCGGAATTTGAAAATATCGCCATGGTAGTAGGAGGGGCTTACCTGCTCTTTGTTGCTACTTCCTGGATCATTAACCCGCTGGCCAATGCGTTCCTGCTGTTTCATAAGGATGGAAAGTATGCGCTGGAGCCGAAGGAACGCTGGAATGCGATTGCGTTTATGGGTTGCGTTTTTATAGCTGCTATACTGTTTGGCCTTGGCGTGCTCACCGATTCCGATGCTTACCTGGGGCCGTTTCTCGTGACCTTATCGCTTTGCATTCCTGCCGGCCATATGCAATTTCCCATCCGGCTGCGGGGCAATACAGTTTCCCAGTGGCTCGCTATCGCCTTACTGGTACTTGGCGTGCTGATCCTGCCGTTTGCCCTGGGGGGCATTCCGGGTCTGGAAGCGTTGTTTGTACTTTATATCATCGGTTTTGTGGCCTACACCTGGTCGTCTGCTTTCTGACAGCCTTGTTCTACATGGCGCAGCGTCCGGATATCCTATGGCTGCCGGTGGGGGCAGCTCACTGTAATAGTCTGCCCTGAGCTGGCGGTTCAATTCGGGGGTGATTGGTAACCGGTGACCGGAGGTATCAAAAAATAGCCAGTCATCGCTGATGAGTGAATAGTTCAACCAACCATATCCATCCACCTTTTGCGGCACAACGTTATAGCGGCCGGTTGCCATCAGGCTGCCATCCGGGTACCGGAAGGTCCAGTTGTTTTGCCGGAATGAATAACCATTTATACCGGGGCCGCCGCCCTGGCAGGTGCAGTAATAGCTGATGCCGTATTCTCCTTTGGAGTACAACCGGCCATCGGGATAAAACGAGCGCCATTCACCCACCTGCACGCCAAAAAAATCAAGAAAGGATCGAGGATCATTTTTCCTGTGCTGTAGATGCCGCCCGGAAAATAAAAAGTATCGGTGCATGCATAAAACCAGCGGCTGTTATCTGTGCGCGTGCAATGATCATAATGCACGATCCTGCACCGGAGGCTATCCAGTTTTCCCTGCTGGTACAACGCCACACAGCGATCCCATACCAACTGCGGAGAGGTTTGCGCCGGCGCGGGCAGGAAATAAAAAAGCAGGAAGAAGAACAGGGGCACCACTCGCATAAGCAGCATAAAAATAGGAGCGAGCCGTGCAAGCGGGTGTTAGGGGAATGCTAATTCCAACATGTACCGGGCAATCCGGGGATCGCCATTTGGCTTTCAGAACAACCGGCAGCCCAGTGCAAAGCTGGCGGAGCTGAAATCCAGTTTGCTGAGCGGTTCGCGGTTGAAAACATGGATATAGGATGCTTTAAAAATCCATCGCTGTTTCCTGGAAAGATAGAAACCAAAGGAGGGTTTGATGCCTGCCAATGTCCTGCCATTGATAAAGCTGGGACCTGCTGAAAGCGATAGATACACCAGCTTGTCCGGGTGAAAAGAAGCGCCTGCAAACAGGTTGACCACACCATCGATGCTTTCGATCTCTTCTTCATCCGGTGTCAGCCGCATCACTTTATCATCATAGAGGTAAGCATCGGCAGTACATTCAACGACCGGTTTAAATCTGGAACCGGTGTTTAAAAATGTTTGCAGTCCCACCCCGGGGGCCCAGGGATTGTTGCCGGGTGTGCGGTCGGAAAGGGTGTGGGTATACTGTACCTGTAAATAAACGGATAAGATGCGCCCGGTCTGCGCGGATGAAGAAAGAACAAGGAAACAGGCACACAGCA
>JBEVLT010000481.1:0-4677 GCA_040509055.1 Chitinophagaceae bacterium | reverse complement strand
CCATATTCGCAACCGCATAACAATTAATAATTTAGGCAAAAAAACAGCAGCCGGGGCTGTATCAAAACCGCACACCTGCTGTGTCATTAGCGAACGATGGCGAAGACCTTTGCCGGTATAATCAATTCAGGATCAATGCTCCCGGGAGTGGCACATTGTTCCTTTCTAACCGGCGGGCCTGGTAGTTGCCCGGCTATTCCGGTCTCAGCCCCGGTTTAGCCTTTTACTCAGCAAGATTAGTTATCATCATATGGTCGACAGGATACGACAAAAGACATTCTGGAACAGGAAACGGATCTGGACATTCGGCGGCATCACCGGGCTGGTCGTGCTGGCCGGTACCAGCTATTACCTGGCCTCGGGCAAGTCGCGCCTGAATGTAGCCGTAGAACGCATCGTCATCAGCGAGGTGAAGCAGGGTGTGTTCCAGGAAAACATCCCGGTGAATGGCGTGGTGCTGCCCATTACCACCATTTATCTCGATGCGCTGGAAGGCGGACGCGTGGAAGAAAAATACGCGGAAGACGGGGCCGTGATGAAAAAAGGAGAGCCGATCCTGCGCCTGTCCAACACCGACCTGGAGCTGAGCCTGGTCAACCAGGAAACATCGGTATACAACCTGCTTACCCAGATGCAGATATCGCAGAATGCGGCCCGGCAAAATACCATCTCCAAGCTGAACCAGATGACCGACGTGGAAAGTGCGCTGAAGGAAGCGGAACGGAAATACAAGCTGAACAAAAGGCTGTACGACCAGAAAGTGATCGGGCTCCAGGAGTACAGGGAGTCGGAAAACAATTATAATTATTATATCGAAAAGCAACGGCTGACCAAACAGATCCTGAAACAGGATTCGTTATCGGTAAGGCAGGAGCTGGACCAGGCCGGCAACTCGTACGGCCGCACGCAGAATGCACTGCAGCTGATGCGCAAAAAAGTAGGCGACCTGATCGTCCGCGCGCCGGTAGACGGGCAGCTGACCTCGCTGGATGCAGAGATCGGCCAATCGAAAAACAAGGGCGAACGGCTGGGGCAGATCGACGTGCTCAGCGGGTTTAAAATAAGGGCCGACATCGACGAGCATTATATTTCGCGTATCTACACGGGACTGTACGGCACGTTCGACCTGGCCGGCAAAACATACAGGCTGGTCATCAAAAAAGTGTATACCCAGGTGGTCAATGGCCGTTTCCAGGTAGACATGGAGTTTGAAGACAAAGCACCCGAAGGCATCCGCCGCGGGCAATCGCTGCAGATACGCCTGGCCCTCAGCGATGAGAAGCAGGCTATCATGATACCGAAAGGAGGCTTTTTCCAGCAGACCGGCGGCAACTGGATATTCAAAGTGAGCGAAAGCGGCAACACGGCTTACCGGGCAGACATCCGGCTGGGCAACCAGAACCCCGATTACTACGAAGTGCTGCAGGGCCTGAAGCCGGGCGATAAAGTGATCACGTCCAGCTACGAGAACTATGGAACGATGCAGGAGCTGGTGTTGAAGAAGTAGCCGGGGGTTGAAAGGTTTAAGATTCGTTTACATTTTTAGCATTCATTGATTAATACATACAAGCATGATCAGGATCACCGATCTCGAAAAAATTTACCGTACCGAAGAAGTGGAGACCGTAGCGCTGAACAAACTTTCCTTTGAAGTAAAGGAAGGCGAATTTGTCGCCGTGATGGGGCCCTCGGGCTGCGGCAAGTCTACCCTGCTCAACATCGTGGGCCTGCTGGACGACCCCGATACCGGCAGCTTTTTGTTCAACGGCATCGAAGTGGCGGGTTTCAACGAACGCAAAAGGGCCGAGCTGCGCAAACACAATGTAGGGTTCGTGTTCCAGAGCTTTAACCTCATCGACGAGCTGACCGTTTTTGAAAACGTGGAGCTGCCGCTGATCTATACCGGCGTGAAGGCGGCTGAGCGAAAAAAGCGGGTGGACGAAGTGCTGGACAAAATGCAGATCATGCACCGCCGCAACCACTATCCCCAGCAGCTATCGGGTGGGCAGCAGCAGCGCGTGGCCGTGGCCCGCGCCGTGGTGAACCGGCCCAAACTGATCCTGGCCGATGAGCCCACCGGCAACCTCGATTCCTCCAATGGCAATGAAGTAATGCAATTGCTCACCGAACTGAACGAACAGGGCACCACGGTGATCATGGTAACGCACTCCGAGCACGATGCACGCTACAGCCACCGCATCGTTCGCATGCTCGACGGGCAAACGGTAACAGAAAACATATTGGTATAAGCATGATGGCAAACACATTTTTCAGGTCAACGTTCCGCTACCTGCGGAAAAACAAAACCTATAGCTTCCTCAATATTTTCGGGCTGGCTATCGGCATCGCCTGTGCCGGGCTGATCTTCCTGTGGGTGGAAAGCGAACTGGGCTACGACAGCATGTATGCAAAGAAAGACCGGCTGTACCGCCTGCTGGAAAACCAAACCTATGACGGGACCACGCGCACCTTCTGGTCCACACCGGCCCTGATGGGCCCGGCGATAAAAACCGAAGTGCCGGGCATCACCGATGCCTGCCGTACTTCCTCCAGGGAATTACTCTTCAGCCAGGGGGATAAATCGGTATATGAAAAAGGTTTGTACGCCGACGCTTCCCTGTTCAGCATGTTCATGCCGGCATTCATACAGGGCAATGCCCGCGATGCATTTAGCCAACCCCAGGCCGTGGTGATCACCAGCAGCATGGCGCAGCGCTTTTTTGGCAACAACGGCAATGTGATCGGTAGCACGCTCCGGCTGGACAATGCAACTGATTACACCGTCGCCGGCGTGATCAGCGACTGGCCTGCCCGGTCCACGCTCCAGGCGGACTGGATCATACCTTTTGATGTGTATTACCGCCAAAACGAAGAGCGGATCAAAAGCTGGGGCACCAACAGCATCACCACCTACGTGGAGCTGGCGCCGGCCGCTGACCCGGCTGCCGTGAACAAACAGCTTTATGATTTCATTGAAAAAAAGATGGCCGGCGCTGATGCACGCGCTTTCCTGTTTGCCATGAGCGACTGGCGCCTGCGCGATCACTTCGAAGACGGCAGGCCCGCAGGCGGGCGCATCGAATACGTACGCACGTTTTCCATCGTTGCCTGGATCATCCTGCTGATCGCCTGTATCAACTACATGAACCTGGCCACCGCCCGCAGCGAAAAGCGGGCAAAAGAAGTGGGCATGCACAAAGTGCTGGGCGCCGGCAAACGGTCGCTGGTGCTGCGGTTTATCGGCGAGGCGCTCCTGCTGTCGGCAATAGCCGTCGTACTGGGCGTAGTGCTTATCCTGCTGGCGCTCCCGCTCTTCAATGGGCTGGTACAGGGAGAGCTGGTGGCCGACCTGGCCAACCCGGTGCATAGCGCGGCCCTGCTGGCCATCGCGCTGGTGTGCGGGCTGGTAGCAGGCAGTTATCCTGCCCTGTATCTTTCTTCGTTCAATCCGCTGTCGGTATTCAAAACGGGCAGCCGCAAAAGCACCGGCGCCGCTACCATCCGCAAAGGACTGGTGGTGGTACAGTTTGCCGTTTCCATCGTTCTCATCATCGGCACGGTGATCATTTTCCGCCAGGTGCAGCACGTCAGAAGCAGGGCGATCGGTTATGACCGGAGCAACCTGCTGTCGCTGAACGTGCGCGGCGATATGGTCAAAAACTTCGGGATGATCAGGCAGGACCTGGTGCAGAGCGGTCTTGTTGAGAACGCAGCGCTCAACAGCTTTAATACATTCAGCATCGGCAACAACAGCTCCAGCTTTGCCTGGGATGGCAAAGACCCGGCTAGCGATATACTGGTCTCTTACCGCAACGTAACACCCGGCTTTGTTGCCACACTCGGCATGAAGATCCTGGATGGCCGCGATTTTCGCGACGTGCAGTCAGACAGCCTGTCCGTGCTCATCACCCAATCCATGGCTACGCTCATGGGCAGCCAAAGCATAATCGGCAAAACACTGTACGGCCGGGACAGCACCGCCTACCAGGTGGCCGGTGTGGTGAACGATATGGTGTACGGCGATATGTATGGAAAAGGCGACCCGGTCGTTTTCTTCTGCAAGCAGGCCGGCGCCCGGTACATGTATATCAAAGCCCGCCCGGGTGTAGCGCTTGCCGATGTACTGGCTAAAATAAAAACGGTGCTGGCCCGGTACAACCCCGCTTACCCGTTTGAATACAGCTTCGTCGACGACCAGTTCAACCAGCTGTTCAAAAGCGAGATGCTCACCGGCAAACTGGCCTGGGTATTTGCAGCACTCGCCATCTTTATTTCCTGCCTGGGCCTGTTCGGCCTGTCTGCCTTTATGGCCGAGCAGCGGAAGAAAGAGATCGGTATCCGCAAAGTACTTGGCGCCAGTGTGCCGGGCATTGCCGGCCTGTTGTCAAAAGATTTCATAAAGCTGATCGGGCTGGCCATGCTTGTGGGCTTCCCGGTAGCCTGGTGGGCCATGCAGCAATGGCTGCAGCAGTACGATTACCGCATCGGTATCGGCGCCTGGATATTTGTCGCCGCTGCCGGCATCGCCATCCTGGTGGCCCTGCTGACGATCAGCTTCCAGACCATACGCGCGGCGATGGTCAATCCTGTGAAAAGCCTCCGGGCTACATAAAAAACCAGGTTGATTAAAATCGCCGGCACTATGATCAGGAACTATCTGAAAGCAGCGTTTCGCCA
>JBEVLT010000480.1:0-10177 GCA_040509055.1 Chitinophagaceae bacterium | reverse complement strand
GCAGCCAGCCTGGTGATAAAGCTGTCGGTAGCCGTAGCGGGCGTCCGGGTAACTTCCTGTTCTTCTTTTGGTTTGTCTTTGGGGCCGTTGCAGGATACGATAAAGCTGAAGCAGGCCAGGGCGATCAGCAGGGACAGCCCGGATAAGGCGACATTTTTTTTCATTTCAGTGAGGTTTATGGTTATAAATGGTTGAAAGGGCGCGGCAGGCCCGGGTGCAGGCCAGGTATAAGGTAGAAGTAAAAGCCAGCCTGTGCAATACGTTTTTCTACCTAATTCCTGCAGGAAAGAAGCTGCCAGTAGCAAAGCTTACTTTCCCCGGATCTGTCGCATTGGCTGCTGGCAGGCCGGTTTAGCCGGCACGGACACGGTTGTACAGCGTTCACCGATTATATTCGCAGCAGATAACAAATTGCCACTAAGCCCGTTATTAATAACATGAAAAAAGTCATTCTCCTTGCCTGCATTGCTTTTTGTTGTTCAGGTACTGCCTTTTCACAGGTTGCCTCTTCCCGCTTCATCACTTCCGATATCGATCATTTCTGGGCCGCTTATGACCGGATCGTGGCCACGCGCGACAGTGCGCAGCAATATGTGTGGCTGCACCAGCTGTTCCTGGACAAGGCTACACCTGGCCTGAAAGCATTTATGCAGGTAAGGAATTATACTGATAAATCCTATATCGATGCGATCAATAACTATCCTGCATTCTGGAGCTCCATCCGCGCCAATACGCTCCGGGCAAAAGACTTTGCCGCAGCCATCGATAGCAATGTGAGCCGGCTGAAAAAACTATACCCTGGCCTGCGGCCAGCCCCGATCTATTTCACCATCGGGGCGCTGCGGTCCGGCGGTACCACCCTGGATGGCATGGTGCTGATCGGCAGTGAGATATCGCTGGCCGATGAACATACGGTAACGGTAGATTTCTCTCCGCAGATGGGCCACCTGCCCCGATTTTTTAAAAGCAACCCTATCCGGTCTGTTGTATTTACCAATGTGCACGAATATGTGCATACCCAGCAAAAGACCACCATCGGCGACAACCTGCTGGCGCAGTGTGTGCTGGAAGGCGTGGCAGAGTTCCTGGCTGTGAAGGCCACCGGCCAGCCGTCCACCACGCCGTCGGTACAATATGGAAAGGAGCATGCGGAAAGCGTGAGGGACGTATTCGCTATGCAGCTGTTCAACCGGGGCAACGGGTTCTGGCTGTATAGCAATGCAGAGAATGCGTTTGGCATGCGCGACCTGGGTTATTACGTGGGCTACGCGATCTGCGAAAAATATTATGCGGCGGCAAAAGACAAAGCAAAGGCTGTGAGGGAAATGATCGAACTGGATTACAACGATGCTACCGCACTGGCTGATTTTGTGGACCGGTCCGGTTACTTTGCTCAACCCGTCAGTGTGCTTGGCGATGCCTACGAGGCTGCCCGGCCGGTGGTGACCGGTGTGGCGCCGGTAAGTAACCATAGCACAACCGTTGACGCTTCTGTCGCCAGGCTGACCATCACGTTTTCAGCGCCGATGGACAAGCGATACCGGAATTTTGATTTCGGCCCGCTGGGTGCCGACAGCCTGCTGCGTGTAAAGCAGTTCATTGGTTTTTCCGATGATGGCCGTTCGGCCACGATAGAAGTGGAGCTGCAGCCGGCGCGGCGCTACCAGGTAATGATCGGTGCAGGGTTCACCGACCTGCATGGCCGGTCGCTGCGGCCTTACCTGGTCGATTTTCGTACGGCCGGGGAAAGATAGCGTGAAAAAAAACCTGGTTTCTTTCAGGTTCGGATCGGTACCGGTACTGGTATTGGTGGCGGTACAACAGGGTGTTCGCCGATAAGTACATCCAGCACGATCACCCCGATGCCGCCCTGGCCGTCCATTACCTGCACTACTGCATTTTTATCCATCAAGGCGTATTGCCTGATCTCATTCTTGCCCCAGGTGGTGTAGACGATGCCGATCACCCACCGGGCAAGCGGAAGCATGCTGCCGGGAATGGAATAGGTACGGATTTTACCGGCTTCTCCCAGCAGCCTGGTACCGAAGGGCGCCGGATTGGACGGGTTTTCCGTAATCATCTCCATGGCATATACGCGTTCCTTGCCCTGTGCCAGCATGTCCAGCTTCCTGTGCGATTCCCAGGGATAATTCACTTTCCTCGATGCCGTCATGCCGAGCTGTGATTGTACGGTCAGCAGGAAGTCCACCTGCGTCCAGGCGGACCAACCGGTGCCGATGCTTCGGGCCTGGGCAATCTGTTTGCCATGGCTGATAAAAAGGTTGCAGGCATCGGTGGTGGTCATCCGGTTGTTGATGGGCGTTGTTGCAAATACTATATGGGCATATTGGTGCTGATGGTATAATCGCCATACGCCACATCGTTGACGTGCAGTGCGATGCTGTCAATGACCTGCTGAAAGGTAAAGACGGTGCCGGTGGCCTGGCAGTAGCCGTTGAACTGGTTGGTGATCGGGTGGCCGATATGCAGGCCGCTTTGATAATAACCTGCACCGTCGAGGTACATATCCGCCGGTATAGTGTGAAGCTGGTCCGGCACTACGGTGACGCCGGCGCCGAAGTTATTCTGCTGGTAAATGACGAAGCCGCTCAAGGGATTCCAGGTGGCCAACAGGTCAATCGCATCATAAAAGAAATTCACGTCAACCGGGCGGATGAAATAGAGGTTCTTGAGGGGTCGCACGTGCAGCTCGTTTGCATTGGTCTTGGCCCTGATCAGCTTGTTGGGCAGCACATAATATACACTGGTGCCAAGGCCCTGTCCCGGGCTGGTAAGGAATAACTGGTTGCCGACATTCAGGTTGAACATGATTGAAGAGTTGAAGTAAGGAATGTGCTACAGGACAGGGGGATTGTTGTAATATTTGGCCTCTAAATTTTTAGGGATCGTCTGTACCCAGGTTCGCAGGAACTGCCGTTTGCCGGGCGCTGCAGGGGGAAGAGACTTTGCCAGCAGTTCCCGGCTCATTTGCCTTCGTAGTATCGGGATTGAATGTAGCTTCGCGTCGTGGCTGACATCGCAATGATCTTCGCATTCGGCAAGATTGACGGACGCAAAGTCTGGTATGGTAGGATTGTTTTTAAAAAGAGCATCAATGTCAAACGGAAGCAGGAGTGCCGCTAAATCCGCGCGGGCGATCTGGTTGTCAGGAATGGATTTTAACTTTTCAAAAAGCGAACGATAAAGTTCAGCGATGTGTTTGATCTGGCTGTCAAGATTTTCGCGGGTAATTATTGCTGCCTTAATGAACAGTTCGCTGAGTTGTTCATCGGTGTAGATTTTGGAATCCTGCCATTGCCTGAACGTGTAGAATTGCTGATCCGGGCCGGCGAGTTGTCCCGATTCCATCAGCAGGTAAAGAGCGGCGTCGTCATCCAGCCCCATGTCTTTTAGCCCGGTGAAGGTCAGTGCCTGGGATTTGCCGGCTTGCAGCAAGGAGTATATTTTTTCATATTCTTTGTATCTTAAGGAGATATATTCTGTTATCTGCCTGCCCAAAAGACGGCGATGTCCCATGAAAGGCGTGGAGTGATGTGCCAGCTCATCTACCCAGCTTACTATTCCATAAGGAGGTACTTTGGCTACCTTGATCTCCGCTGGCTCTCCCAGTTTTAACCGTGCTTCCAGGATGTCTTTAAAGAATGTTTCCGGCAGCTTCGGTCTTATGTGATCATCGTGTTCTTTAACGGCCGGCGGATTTACAATGTATTCAGGGCCTACGATTGCCGCCTTGTTATTGTAGTTCAGGTTGACAAACAGGGAGCGGCCGATCGTATCCTTGTGAAAACCGATGGCATCCGGGGAGCGGCGATGGTAGAAGTCAACATCAACAAAAACACGCCAGGCCTCGTTGATCAGCTTATTTTCTATGATGTAGTTGAGCTCCCCGGATAGCTGCAGTGTATTCCATACATTGGCCGCGATGGCCGATTGCAGCATTTTATTGTCTTTGATCAGCGGATAACCGTATGACAGGCCCTGCGGTACCAAAAGAACAGGTGCGACAACTTCAGTCCGGACAATATCATTGTCTGTTTTTAATTCCACACTGCACAGGCGAAGGACATGGATTTCGCTTTTTATCATTGCTTCTATCTTTTCCACCTCCGGATTTAATGTGTCCATGATGGCGCTCTGCAGGTCAATTTCGCCGCCTTCCAGCCGGTGAACGGTTGGCCCGGCCAATTCCCTGTCAAGTCCAGCTTTTTGAATCACGGGGGGTGAGGTACGCGCGGATGAGTTGGAGCAGTAGTGGCGGTGGCCGCCTGGAACAAAAAGACCTGTTTTTTCGCCGTTCATCACCTGCAGTATGCATCTCCCCATCCAATCAGCTTCCGCTTCCAGCGCCGGATCATCGTTTACCGCCCATCCTTCTGCTGTTGTCAGCGTAACGGCTACCCGTCCCTGCTTTTGCTGCACCACGTGCCAGGCTTCATGCGGCAGGTGTCTTTCCTGCCCCGGCGACAGGTAAATGTCGGTGCCCTGCGCATAGGCCAGTGCCTGCACACTGGCCGGCTTGTCTGAATTGTAGTGTACACGTACATCGTCCAGGCAAAAGCCGGATACCTGTTCAAGGGTAGCCTTCAGCCGGCAGGGCAGCCGGGCCGCTGTTGCTTTTTTTACCGGAGCACGGTGCACAGAGTAGATCTGTTGTTGCAGCATATCTTTCTTTTAAGAGCCGCATGGCAGCACGGTGCTGCCTGCAGGCTGAAGCAGGATAATACAGGGGTCAGATAGTAATGGGATCGCCGGTGGTCAGGCTGAAATTGCCGGAGTCCGTATCGTTCACATGGGCCGCGATGCGCTGCACTACCTGGTCGAGGGTGAGGGTAGTGGCCGAGCCGGCTATGGCGCCCCTGAACGTATTGGTAACCGGGTGTCCCACATGCACGCCACTCTGGTATTTGCCGTCCTTGTCCAGGTACATGTCTACAGGTGTGACGTATGTATCGTCGGGCGCCAGCTTGACCAGTATGCTGAAGTTGTTGCGGCTGACAAACCAGGAATCGGTATAGAAAGCGACACGGTCGGGATCATTGTCGAAAAAATTGGCATCGGCATCCCGGATAAAGTAGATGTTCTTTCCCGGGCGTACATGCAGTTCGTTGGCGTTGGTCTTGGCCCGGATAATGCCCCCCTGGTGCATGTAATACACACTGGTGCCCAGCGTGCCGCCGGGATTGGTAAAAAACAGCTTTTCGAGATTTTGGTTGAACATGATTGATAGATTAAATGATAAATGTTTTCTGCATCAATATCCTGTCGGCCGCTGCCCGATACCCACCACTTCCAGTTGCCCGAGAGCGTTGTAATACACGTGCAGCTGCGGACCTCCCGCCGCCTGGATGTTGAAATGTGATACATAGCCGCCATTCAGACCGTCCTGGTAGGCCCATACTTCAAAGACAAGATGCCACTCGCGCACGATCTGGTAAGGCAACTGCGAAGGCGGCAAATTGATGATCATGTTCAGCACCATGGGATTCACCAGTGTATTGTCGGGAATATTCGGATAGGGAGGGTAAAAAGGCGGTGCGTTGGGATTCAGCGGTTGTGGGTTCAGTGGCGGTTGCTGTTGCGGTATAAAGGGCTGGGCATTGGGATTCAGTTGAGGCTGGGCCTGCGGTATAAAGGGCTGTGCATTCGGGTTGAGCGGTTGTGGTTGTGGCTGCGGCTGCGGAATGAACGGTTGCGCGTTGGGATTCAGTGGCTGCGGGGGGATAAAGGGTTGTGCATTGGGGTCCATGTTGTTGGTTTTTATAATTGAATAATCAGGTCTGTTTTGCGGCCGGCGCCGGTTGTGTATTGCTCAGGAAGCCGCCTTTGCTACCTGTTCCAGCAGTTGAAGTACCCTGTTTTGGAAAAGCATCGCATAGCTGTCGGCGCCGCTGATATGCAGTCCCATATTGTACAGCAGCCGCGCGATGGTGTCTTCACCGGCCTGCTCCAGGTTTTCCAGGTATTGGCCGGAAGCCCGGTTGTGAATGGCGATGGCCTTCGCGGCCACCTGGCAATCAGTGTCGCCAAACAGCTCGTCCCAGTCAGCATTGGTGCTGATGCTTGCCAGTACATCCGCCGTTACGCCGTGGCTGTTCCATTTCTCTTTCATGGCGGTCAGCACGGGATGGCTGCCGGTATAAGCGGTAATGTATTGGATCAGCCGGGTATAGTTCATCCTGCCCGTGGTTTGTATAAATCCCCGCCCGCGAAATTTGAAAAAGTCTGCTTCCAGCACATAACCTGTTACCGCCGGAAGCGTGGAAGTAGGCAGCGTTTGCTGTGGGTACACATCCCCTTTCCATACAGTATCTGTCGTGTTCATCAGCTGCCTGCCGAGTGGCAATTCGCTGAAAGCCCCGTTGTAGGCAGGATCGTTGAACAGCAGGAGGCAGTTTTTATTGCTCGAAAGTGTGTTGTAAGATCTTTTCAGTCCCGGTATGGCATCGAAGGCATAGGCGATGCCGGGATGTCCCGGCGAGCCAACGATCTCCGTACGCGGGGCCAGGCTGCCGCCTGTTTCGTTGATGATAATGCTCTGCAGTGCGGCAAACTGCAGCAGGCTCACTGCTGTGGTACCAAAAATGTTCCCGATCGATGCCGGGCTCCACAACCCGCTGAAATATTCGCAGGCAGCAGCATCGGTGGCGATGGACAGGGGCATTGCAGAGCCTGTCAGCAGCCAGTCGCCTTTGCCGGCTACCCGGCTATTAAACCAGCCGATAAAAGCAGCACCTCCTGTATGGGTAAAATAATTATCTATATCGCTGCCATTGGTGAACTGCATCGTCCGGGCGGTCTCGATAAAAGCGGGTGATAACGGCATGGCTCAGGTTATAAGGATGATGAAACAACGGTGTGAACGGGAATGGATCGTTAGCCATAGAACCCGGTGTTCTTCTGGTCGTAAGAAGCCTGGCCGGTATTGTCGTTCTTATTGCTTTGCATGTCGCTCCCGGTATCTGTATCTGCTGCAGGCGGATCATTTTCTCCTGCCCGCAGCAGCAGGTAGGTAGCGCTGCTGATGCCTGTCAGCGCCAGCAGCGTGTCGCTGAGTTCGGGCATGCGGCACCCGGTTTGAACCCCGCTGAGCTTGTACAGGTACACCGCAACGGCAATGATGGTCCATACCACATACTGGAAGCGGTGCAGGCTGATGCCGTCATCATCCGACAGGATATCGGTAAAGAACCCATGGGAGGGCGTGTTCTGGTGGCGGGACCGGTTATCGCCGATCTCCCGCTTGTCGATGATGGCGGAGCCTGCCACGGTGACGGAAAAAATGGCGGCCAGTACCAGGGCGGTCTTGTTCACGGGACCTTCGGCACAGTCGCCCTTGTACAGCGAAAGATAAATGTATGTGCAGCCGATGATCACGGTCCACAAACCCAGTTGCACGCGGGTAAGGCTAAAGGGCCGTTTCCTGCTGATCCTGGTCTTCTGTTTCTTTTGCATCTGTTCTGCATTGGCATCAAACTCTTCGCAGTTGCTCACCTCGTCGCGCAGCATATTACTGCAGGCTGCCAGCGCAAGGAACAAAAGGATGATGCCACCGATCACGATCACTGCTGTTAGCTGCCGGGAATCGTGCACCGTGTAGCCCCGGCAGCTGCTGTGCAGGAGCATCACCGGCAACAGCCATAGGGAAAGTCCGACCTTTTTCATGTCCGGGGATATTTGTTCGCGGTTGTGAAGAGCTGTGATCCCGTTCTGCAAGGCGGTCAGCCCTGGCCGGTCAGGGTTTGTTTCACCAGCACAGTCTGCGCCAGGCGCAGGTCTTCGAACTTCGACTGCGCTTCGTTGTACCACACGCACCTGACCACTCCGTTGTCCACTCTGGAAACGGTCATGGCCGGGCCGCCGGAATTGAGCTTGACCACATCTCCGGGATTGAATGTATTCTGTGCCATTTCTTTTGTGATTTAGAATAAATGAGTATTGATTCCGCTGCCATGCCGGGTCAGGACCCGGAAACCGGTGGTTCGGGCTTGCCCAGGTTGCTCAATGCTTTTTCTGCATTCTCAATGCTTTGGGCTGCGGCCTGCATGGCCTGGTCCACGCTCTTGCTGGCGCTGGCCATGGCCTGGTTGCCACCAGGGATTTCGCTGTAAGCAGAGGCCGGCTGGGAGGCGGGCGCCACAGGGGTTCTCATCTGTTGCAGGCTGTCCTGCTCCTGTTTGGCCACCTGCTGCAGGTTGTCCGAAACCTGCGACCTGAATACGGAATCAATGGTCTCCTGCATGGTCTTCAGCGATTGTTGCTGGATCAGGCTGATCTGCTGCTTCAGCTCGGCTACCTGTTTGGCCACCGTCTGGCGCACCTGCTGCACCTGGCTATTGCTGTCGCCCGTGGCAGGACCCGTACCTGTAGCGGGAGTGGGAGTGTTTCCTTGTTCTTCCATGAGTAAATAGTTTTAAAAAAAAATGAACAGGAGAAGGGGCAACGCACCGGACCGCCGGGGGGCAGGGTTGCCCCGCCGGCTGTTTGATATGCGCTGCCTGTGCCCGGTGCCTGGGCTGGGGTATGGCCGGTGATTCTCCTGTGAATAGTCCATCCATTCCTGCCTGCTTATGCGCTCAGGATCTGCTTGGTGCCTACGGCGTCGGAAGCGGTATCGATGGAGTAGAGGATGGTGACTCCCATCGTAGTGGCTGCCTGTGCCGTGATGTTGCTTTGTTGCTGGCTGGTAGTGGCATTGTGTGCGGCGTTGGAAAGGGCCTGGGCGGTAGCCTGGTACAGGTTGCCCATGGCGATGGCCGGCGCATCGCCCAATACCTTGGTATTGGCCTGCGTCACCGAATCGGTGATCTGGTCGTTGACTGCTGTTGGATAAGCCATGATCGGTTAATTTTTAATTGAATGGTTAAACGGTTTGTTTGTTTGGCCCGGCCGGGAGATGACTCCGCCGGCCGGGGGCCTGCCGGCGGTATGGATTAGCCGTACACTTTACCGGGCACCGGTGCATAGATCTGTTTGGTACCTACGGCTGCTGAAGCCGTATCGATGGAATAAAGTGTGGTAACGCCCATCGTAGTGGCTGCCTGTGCCGTGATATTGCTTTGTTGCTGGCTGGTAGTGGCATTGTGCGCGGCGTTGGAAAGGGCCTGGGCGGTAGCCTGGAAGAGGTTGCCCATGGCAATGGCCGGGGCGTCGCCCAATACTTTGGTATTGGCCTGTGTTACCGAATCGGTGATCTGACTGTTGACTGCTGTTGGGAAAGCCATGATGTTTGGTTTTTAAAAGGTGAATTGAGTGATGAATGTTGGTTTACTGGTAAATAAGAGCGGTGCCTCTGGCATCTGATGAAGTGTCGATGGAGTACAACGTGCTGATGCCTGATGTGGTGGCAGCCTGCGTAGTCACGTTGCTTTGCTGCTGGTTGTTGGTGGCATTGTGAGCCGCATTGGACAGGGCCTGGGATGTAGCGATGAACAGGTTACCCATTGCCATAGCGGGCGCATCGCCCAAAACCTTGGTGTTGACCTCTGATATAGAATCGGTGATCTGACTGTTTACTGCTGTCGGGAATGCCATAGTTGTTAAGTTTTAAAGTGAATAATAAAAAATCGTTTGTGTGGTTACTGGTAGATCCTGCGGGTGCCTACGGCATCGGAAGCCGTATCGATGGAGTACAGCGTAGTGATGCCGGAAGTGGTAGCGGCCTGTGCGGTCACATTGCTTTGCTGCTGGTTGTTGGTGGCATTGTGAGCTGCATTGCTGAGCGCCTGCGAAGTGGCGATGAACAGGTTGCCCATTGCGATGGCCGGTGAATCGCCTAACACTTTGGTGTTTACCTGCGATACCGAGTCGGTGATCTGGTCGTTGACTGCTGTTGGAAAAGCCATGGTTGTTTGGTTTTAATGGTGAATGATGGTTTAAAGAACTGTGTTATCCGTAAATCTGTTTGGTGCCTACGGCGGCTGAGGCAGTGTCGATGGAGTACAGGGTGGTGATGCCGGAGGTAGTGGCCGCCTGAGCGGTTACATTGCTCTGCTGCTGGTTGTTGGTGGCATTGTGAGCTGCATTGCTCAGGGCCTGTGCAGTAGCCTGGAAAAAATTGCCCATCGCTACGGCCGGGGCCGTACCCAGTACTTCCGTGTTTGCCTGGGTGATCGAATCGGTGATCTGACTGTTGACTGCTGTTGGGAACGCCATGATT
>JBEVLT010000479.1:0-5439 GCA_040509055.1 Chitinophagaceae bacterium | reverse complement strand
TATTCGCTGTTGGGATAGAGTTGCTTGCCGATCGCTTTGTATTTTTCAAACGAGGACAAATCGTTGGTCTGGAAGCTGTGCAGCACCAGGAAACGGTAGATGAATTCGTTACTCGCTCCTGCCACTTTATGTTCGGCCAGGCGTGTATAATATTTCGCAGCTTCATCCTTATGATTGCTGTTTTCTGCCGTATACGCCGTCAGGATCAGCACCGTGGTATCTACCGGTGAGCTCAGCAGCTGGTTAGCGGCCAGCACATCCGATATTTCGGCCACCTTTTTAAAAGTCTGGAACGAAGACTCCCAGCGGGAGGTCTCATAGTCCTTGTATGCTTTGGCGAACAGGGCGGAATACAGGTTTACCGGGCCGTTTTTATACACCAGGTCTTTCACCAGCGGATAAGCCGGGCCGTCCATCTCCTTGTATTTCTGAAATGCAGCTTCTGCATCGCTGAGCATCTGCTCCCGCTGCGGGTTGGTTGTATCCAGGGACAGGCCGGCATAAATAGCCGTTTTCAGGATATAAGCATCCGCCTTGGAAATGAACTTGGCATTGGTCATTCTTTTATCAAGCTCTTCCCTGGCCTGCTTGTATTGGTTCAGCAACAACTTATCGCTGATGTCCTTGTAATTCTGGGCCTTGACAAACAATGCGAGCACAAGCATCGTTACGAGGAAAACGGTTTTTTTCATCAGTACTTTTTTTAATTTTTACCTGATTCTTACCGGCGGTTGCGCAACCTGGCGCAGAGCCGTCCGGCGGGATTATTTGAATTTTAAAGAACGCAAATTACTCAGACGCCGGCAGGTCACTCTCCTGAGATGGATTTTCTCCCGTTTCCGTTGCGTCGCCTCCTGCTGCGGCTGCCGGGGCGTCCCCGTTACCGGCCGCATTGCCATTCTCGTTTTGCTCCTGGTATTCCACGCGGGTAATGGCAGCGATCTCATCTCCTTCGTCCAGCCGTATCAGTTTGACGCCTTGCGTGGCTCTTCCCTGCTCGCTGATGTCGGCTACCTTCATCCGGATGGTCACGCCGCTTTTGCAGGTGATGATCAGGTCTTCCGTCTCCTCCACATCCAGTATACCCACCAGGTTGCCGGTCTTTTCCGTTACACTGATGGTTTTCACACCTTTGCCGCCCCGGTTGGTATAGCGATACTCGCTGATAGGCGTTCTTTTTCCAAATCCTTTCTCGCTCACCACCAGCACTGTCCTTGATGCATCGGTCTCCGGATTTACACAGATCAGGCCCACCACTTCATCGTTCGCACCATCCACCTCTATGCCGGCCACGCCAATAGCGCCCCGGCCGGTCGTTCTTACTTTTCCTTCAGAAAAACGGATGGCACGTCCGCTCTGCACACCCATCATTACTTCACAGTTGCCATCGGTCATTTTAGCCTCCAGCAGCTCATCGCCTTCCATGATGGTGATGGCATTGACGCCGCTTTGCCTGGGCCGGCTGAAATCGGCCAGCTCGGTTTTCTTGATGATCCCTTTCTTGGTACAAAGTACGATATTATGCGATTGAACGAATGCCTCGTCCTTCAGGTCCTTTACGTCGATGATCGCCCGTACCTTATCGCCGGGAGGCAGCTGGATCAGGTTTTGGATGGCCCTGCCCTTGCCGGTCTTTTCGCCCTCGGGTATCTGGTATACGTTCAGCCAGTAGCACCGGCCTTTCTCTGTAAAGAACAGCATGGTATGATGCGTGGAAGCCACGAACAGGTGCTCGATAAAATCTTCATCCCTGGTGCGTCCGCCCATCACCCCGCGGCCGCCGCGGCGCTGCGCCCTGTACTCGTCGGCCGGCGTGCGTTTGATGTAGCCCAGGTGCGAGATAGTGATCACCACATCTTCTTCCTTGATCAGGTCCTTTATGCTTACCTCGTTGTCCAGGTAGGTGATCTCCGTTTTACGGGCGTCGCCGAATTTTTCTTTTATCTCCAGCAATTCGGTCTTGATCACATCGAACCGCATGCCTTCGTTGGCCAGCAGTTCCTTCAGGTGAGCGATCACTTTCATCAGCTCATCGTATTCCTCCCTGATCTTGTCTCGCTCCATGCCGGTCAGCCGCTGCAGGCGCAGCTCCAGGATAGCTTTGGCCTGTATCTCGTCCAGGCCCCAGCCGGCGTTCACCAGGTTATCTTTGGCGGCATCCGGTGTGGCCGAGCGGCGGATCAGCGCGATCACTTCGTCCAGGTGATCCAGTGCGATCAGGTAGCCCAGCAGGATATGTGCCCGCTTTTCGGCCTCCCGGAGTTCGAACTGCGTGCGGCGCACCACCACTTCGTGGCGAAACTCCACGAACTCGCTGAGCATATCCTTCAGGTTCAGCGTACGCGGTCTTCCTTTCACGATCGCCACGTTGTTGATGCCGTAAGAGGTCTGCAGCTCGGTGTATTTGTACAGCTGGTTGATGATCACGTTGGCCACGCCATCCCGCTTGAGGTCGATGACCACGCGGGTTCCTTCTTTATTGTTCGATTCATTGTTTACGTGGGCAATGCCTTCAACCACTTTTTCATTCACCAGTTCGCCGATGCGGTTGGTCAGCGCATCCCGGTTTACCTGGTACGGCACTTCGGTAATGATGATCTGCTCGCGCCCGCTGGGCTTGGCCTCCACGTGCAGCTTGCCGCGCAATACCACCCGGCCGCGGCCGGAATACATGCCGGCCTTTACGCCTTCCATGCCATAGATGATGCCACCCGTGGGAAAATCCGGGGCTTTTACGTGGAGCATCAGTTCATCCACGCTGATTTCGCGGTTGTCGATATAAGCGATGCAGCCATCGATCACTTCGCTCAGGTTGTGCGGCATGATATTGGTCGCCATGCCTACGGCAATCCCGCTCGATCCGTTGATCAATAGTTGCGGCACCCGTGTGGGAAGAATAGAAGGTTCGCGCTCCGAATCATCGAAGTTCAGCTGGAAGTCCACCGTATCCTTCTCGATATCGTCGAGCATGTGCTCGGCCAGCCGCTCCAGCCTTACTTCGGTATACCGCATGGCCGCAGGTCCGTCGCCATCCTGGTTGCCGAAGTTGCCCTGCCCGTCCACCATGGTATAGCGCATGCTCCATTCCTGCGCCATCCGTACCATGGCATCGTATACCGACATATCGCCGTGCGGGTGATACTTACCCAGCACCTCTCCTACCACACGGGCCGATTTCTTGTACGCCTTGTTGTAGTGCAGCCCCAGCTCGTTCATCGCAAACAGGATGCGGCGGTGTACCGGTTTCAGCCCGTCGCGTACATCCGGCAGGGCGCGCCCCACGATCACCGACATCGAGTAATCAATGTAGGCGGTCTTCATTTGCTCTTCGATGTTGACGGGGATAATCCGGTTAATATCGTTCGTTTCTTCGGGTTGAAAATTTTCTTCCATTTACTGTTTTTCTTGTCTGTAATGAGATTCGTCGCTGTTGTTTGCAATCATCCCGGTCCATTCGCCGGGCAGCCTTTGGAAACGGAGTACACAAAGCCTGCAAATTTACCCTTTTTACAATGGAAAACCGCACCGCCTCAGGCTGATTTTTAGCCTATTTTTCCACCGCTGTGAATTGCGGACAAATAGGCAGCAGCCGGGTTTTATAACATCCCTTTTACACTTGGCGGCACATATTTTTCGTTAGGGTGTATTTACCCAAAACGTGCACGATGGCCAGTTACCTACTGTTGCGGAATAACAAAGAGAGCGGTCCCCATGAATTCGCAGACCTGGTCAAACAGGGATTGAAACCGTATGACTTGGTGTGGGTGCAGGGCAAAAGCGCCGCCTGGCGTTACCCAAGCGAGATAGAAGAACTGAAGCCGCATGCTCCCATAGTAGAAGAACAGCCTTACGACCGCTTTTTCAAAAAAAAGGAGCCGGGAACAGCTCTCCCGGCCACACCAGCGCCACCACCTGTACCAGCAGCAACGCCACCCGTAGAAAAAAAATACGAGCCCTACCTACCCAAAAAATCCGTTTTCGTCACGCTTCCCGGCCAGCGGCAGGCTCCGCCGCCACCCGATGCTGCCCCACCGGTTCCCGTCATCGTGGTTTCGGAAAATCCTGCTGCCGCCAGGGTGAACCAAAGCAATTCGCTCGAAGATATCAGCAGCCGGTATGCCCGGACGCTGCAGGACCGTAAAAACAAGCTGGCCCGCAAAAGCTTCTGGCTGGCCGGCCTGAAAAAAGCGGCCGTGATTGGCGGATTGATTACGACCGGCGTACTGGCCGGGTTTCTTTTCCGCCCGCGCTCCGGCGATAAGCCGGTAACCCAGGCCGCACTGACGGCTCCCCTGCCTGCCCCCGAAACCCGTGCACAGGATTCGGCTATCACAATGACTCCTGTATCGGAAGCACCGGTCGAAACCGGGCAATTGTTATCAAAGGAAACCGTCCGCCCGGGCTTGCTGCAACCTGAAACCCCTCTCGTGACCGGACCTCAAAAACAGGTAATGCAGCAACTAAAGCTGCAGTCAGCCCTGCCCGGTAGCATGACCGGTGAAGCAGTCCCCGGCACGTCTCCGCCGGCTGCATTACCCGGCGATCCTCCCGCCATCAAACGAGCAGATGTCAATGCCCTGAACGGGGAGAGAAACCGACAGGTTAGGGACGACAAGGAAGAACAAAAACCGGCACCGGTGATCGTAAAGAACAAACCCGAAGCCGCTGCCGGCGCGTTCGCCGGCCAGGTATCGGTGAGCACCAACGATTACACGCGTGTGGCATTTGGCGGTATCCGCAACCTGGAGCTTACCGTTACCAACGATTCAAAACACAAACTGGAAAAGGTGCTGGTTGAATTGCAGTATTTAAAGCCCAACGAAGAACCATTCAGGACGGAATATGTGCAGTTTGATAACCTGGCGCCCAATACCTCCTCCACGCGCAGGATCAAAGACACCAACCGGGGCATCAGGGTATCGTACAAAATCGCAACCATACAGCCGCAGCAGCCGGCTACAGCCCTGTCCGCATTTTAAGCAGCTGTATGAGTATGCGTCTTATCATTACAGGGGAATATACAGACTCAGCTGCGCCACCCCGTTTTTAAAGTCAGGATCGATGCCGCCGGCAGGCTCGAAATCGCCTACTTTGGAAAGCCCGGCCGTGTACCGCGCTCCCACACCCAGCCCGGCCTTGGTGCGAAGGCCAAACCCGATAGCTGCAGAAAGGTCCATCTTTTTTACAAAGTCTTCAGCAGTCTGGTCTTCGATATTGTCGCTGATCCTGAATCCGAACTGCGGCCCGATCTCGCCATAGAGACCCAGCCCGAACCGGTATTGCAGCATCACGGGAATATTAGCATAGGTGATCCGCCAGTTTTGCTCATTGCCCGCCCCGTCTTCCAGTTTGGCTCCCTGGGTAGACACCAGCAGTTCCGGCTGCAGGGACAGTCGCAGCAGGGAAATACGCATGTAAGCACCGGCATGTACACCCACC
>JBEVLT010000478.1:0-7515 GCA_040509055.1 Chitinophagaceae bacterium | reverse complement strand
GCCGCTAATATAAAAACGGGGATTCTTGCCAAACATCAGAATTCCTGCGTTCGTAGGACAATCTGCACGCAGGTCATAAAATTTTAATGATGCTAACTGCTCTTTTATTTCCCTTCCGTTGGTAAGCAAAGTTTCTTCATCAATAGCGGTCGGCAAATAAGATAGTCGAAAAATATCCGTACTTAAATCGTCAATGCTACTGCCATGACATGGCAGTGTATCAAAAGATTTTGAAAAAGAAGAACGTTTTTCGCTGAGTATTCTTTCTTCTGCCTCATTTGCGATCGCTTTACGGGGGCCGATACGTATGCAAACTTTTCCTTTGAACCGTACTGGCGGCTGAAAAGAGGGTTGAACCTCAACAACGGCTAAATCGCCATCGGGATAAGGAAACTTTGCAACAGTCATTGCAGGAGGCGGATTTATCCTGCCATCCGTTCTGAAATCCATTAACGTTTGTAGCAGTTGCTATGTTACTACTGTACCATTCCGGCGCCCGTCATCAGTTGCTCCGATAATCAGATATCCCGGTTTTCGGTGGTTTGGCATATCGTTACAAAACGAACAAATAGCCTCTCCAAATTTAGATGAATCGGTTAAGGAAATTGTCTTTTCTACCCTGTCAGCTTCTAGATCAACCAAAATTTTATCCAGTTCTTCTTGCGTAATCATACTCAAAGATAAATTTTAAAAAAAGGATTATATATCTTATTGTATTAACGGGAAAGTCGAGCAGTGAGCAGAGCCCTGAGGTGTGAGACGCATCAGACGATGCCACAAGAAATTACAGCTGGCCCCATAATCATAATCTACTTTCCAAGTCTAATCTGTGTTCCTTCGCAGTGTCTTGCGCCGTTGGGTAGCCAGCATCACTATGTCTAATAACACCCATACCTGGATCATTACAAAGAACACGACTTAAACGTTTCGCCGCTTCCTCACTCCCATCCGCCACGATCACCATACCCGCATGGATGCTATAGCCCATGCCTACGCCGCCGCCATGGTGCAGGCTCACCCACCCTGCCCCGCCCGCCGTATTCACCAGCGCATTCAGCAGGGGCCAGTCGGCCACGGCATCGCTGCCATCCAGCATGGCCTCCGTCTCCCGGTTGGGGCTGGCTACGGAGCCGGTATCCAGGTGGTCGCGGCCGATCACGATCGGCGCCTTTACGCGGCCGGTGCGCACCAGCTCGTTAAAGGCCAGTCCTGCCTGTTGCCGCTCGCCCTGGCCCAGCCAGCAGATCCGGGCCGGCAGGCCCTGGAAGGCGATCTTTTCTTTGGCTAATTGCAGCCAGCGCAGCAGGCTTTTGTTGTGCGGGAACAATTCTTTTATTACCTCATCCGTAACGGCGATATCGGCGGGGTCGCCGCTCAGGGCGGCCCAGCGGAACGGGCCCTTGCCCTCGCAGAACAGCGGGCGGATATAGGCGGGTACAAAACCGGGGAAGTCGAACGCATTTTCCAGGCCCCGCTCTTTGGCGCGGGCGCGGATATTGTTGCCATAGTCGAAGGTGATGGCGCCGAGCGCCTGCAGCTGCAGCATCAGCTCCACGTGCAGCCGCATGCTGTCGTAGCTCAGGTCGATATACTGCCCCGGGTTTTGCGTACGCAGCACGTTGGCCTGCTCGTTGGTGAGCGTATGCGGCACATAGCCGATCAGCGGGTCGTGCGCCGAGGTCTGGTCGGTGAGCGTATCTGGGACCACATTTCGTTCGATCAGTCGCTGCAGCAGGTGCACGGCATTGCAAAGCACGCCGATGGAAAGGGCTTCTTTATTGTGCTTTGCTTCCAGCGCCCGGTCGATGGCCGCGTCGATATCGGTGAGCTTGATATCCAGGTATTTTGTCTCGATCCGTTTGTCGATGCGCCACTCCTCCACTTCGGCAATCAGGGCCACGCCTTCGTTCATGGTGATCGCTAATGGCTGCGCGCCGCCCATGCCGCCGAGACCGGCGGTCACGTTCAGCGTGCCTTTTAAGGTGCCGCCGAAATGCTTGTCGGCTGCCGCGGAGTAGGTCTCGTACGTGCCCTGCACGATGCCCTGGCTGCCGATATAGATCCAGGAGCCGGCGGTCATCTGCCCGTACATCATCAGGCCCTTTTTTTCCAGCTCATCGAAATGCTCCCAGGTAGCCCACTTGGGTACCAGCTGCGAGTTGCTGATGAGCACCCGCGGCGCATCGGGATGCGTTTGCAATATGCCCACGGGCTTGCCGCTCTGGATGAGCAGGGATTCATCGTTTTCCAGCACTTTCAATGCAGCAATGATCCTGTCCAGCGCTTCAAAGTTGCGGGCGGCTTTGCCGCGGCCGCCGTACACGATCAGGTCGTCGGGGCGTTCGGCTACGTCCGGGTCCAGGTTGTTGAGCAGCATTCTTAATGCCGCTTCCTGCGTCCAGCCTTTGCAGGTGCGGGTGGGGCCGGTGGGCGTTTTGTATTTGGCAGCATCGTAGCGGGTGGCGGTCATATGGAGCGTGATTTGGGGCAAAGGTAGGGCGAAGAGGTGCTAAGAGACAAGAGCAGGGAAGCGAAGCGTTGAACCATCGCGGCACAAAGCAGGAAAGACGTGTGTGACTCCGTGCCGCTGTAGCATTGTGGTTCAAAGAGGAAATGGAGCAGGCCGGAACCATAGGTAATGATGCGCCGTGCTTCATGGCATACCTGTGAACAAAAAAGACCCGCCACAGGCAGGTCTTTCGAGGCAGCACAGGTACGGTTAAGGCTGGTGTACCGGTATTTTTACTTTTTTTCCTTGTTGCTGCGGTTGCCCCGCAGGTTTTTGCAAATTTTCCAGCTCCTGTACCAGCTTTTCCACGTTGATCACCCCGGCGCCGTATTCATCATGGCTGCCGCGGGAATCGGCCGTTTGGCGCAACAATTCACGAAGCCGGGCCGGAGACAGAACGCTGGCCGGGTACAGCCGCCGGATAGCGGCTACCACGCCGGTGAGCACGGGTGTGGCTGCAGAGGTGCCGCCATCGGCCTCGTACACGCCGGATCCGGCAAAATGCGTATAGCTGGCAATGTCGGGCTTGTTGTGGTCCAGCCGGCCGGGGCCTTTGGTGGAGTAGCCCACCCTGTCGCCGGTGATGACCACGCCGGCCACCGAAGTGACGGCTGGTGAAGAATTGGCGCCATAAATACCTTCAGCGGTAGCCCCCTGGCACCTGCTGTCCGGGCATTCGGGACCGCAGTTGCCGGCGGCAAACAGGATATCGGCGCCGGCGGCTTCCAGGCTGGCTACAATAATGTTGAACGGGTGGCGGGGATTGTCGCTGTAGTTGCCCGGCGATCCTACCGGGAAATCCCAGGAGGGATGGAACATGCCCCAGCTGTTATTGATAACCAGCGTTCGCGGCAATACATCCCCGGCAAACGGTTCCGGCGCCTTCATCAGGTAGCCCAGCAATACGCCGTAGGACGCTACGGCATCGCTCAGGAAGCCGTCCATGACAGACCCGCCGCTGGCCGTAGAGGTAAGCAGCGCATGATCGACCAGCGTGCACTCGGGCGCAGCAATGCACACGTCGTAGGCGCACATGGTGCCATGGCCGACCGGCATGTTGCCAAGCGGCTGGTTGCGTTGCGGTCCCCAGCTCAGCAGGCTATCGAAGGCCGGCGTTTTGCCGCGCTGCTGCAGGTACTTCAGGTTCACCCCCGTGTCTACGATCACCACTTTTACGCCCGCGCCGGTCATGCCTTTGGCGGCCAGCTTGCTTACGGCGAGCCTGGCAGCCACATCCCGGTCCGTGCCCATCGGGCCGGAAGGACAGGTGGCAACAGGCTTGATGACAGGATCTGAAAAAACGCCGACGATGTTGGGATTGTCCTTTGATTTTTCCAGGAACTGTGGCAGGTAGGCTGCTTCCACGCTACCCCTGACCACGTAGGTGGCGGGAACGGGTGCGGCTGGTGCTGCTTCAAAACCAAAATTGAACGGTTCGAACGCTCCTTCCGGCGCCGGAGCTGCCAGGCCGGTTCCGGGGCTCATGTTAAACATAGGGGCCGCTCCCTGCGCCCGGGCAGGAATCGGTACGGGAGAATAGGAAGAATCGATTTCCACCCCTCCCGGTAAAGCTCCTGCGAGAAAGGGGGATGCTGCATACGTACTGAAGGACGTAGCCGCCAGTGAGGTGCTGGATTTTACCTGCACCATCACACGTACATGGTCTGCCATATAGATGGGTTTTTGATTACCGGCTCACTCAGGTAGTACTGATACGTATATCACCATACGCTTCAATAATCTCAGGGCTGAGCTTGCGGCGGTGATCCAGGTCGTCGATGGAGGCTGACCGCACCACGTACAATGACTGCCGTGGATCGATGGGCACTAAACCGAATGACGGATCGAGCGGGAGACCGGCCAGGCCCGGCAGTTCCTTCACCCGGTGAAACTGGGTGAGAGACTCCGGCAATTTTAATTTTATCATCACTGGCATTTCCAAAGATACCGATTATCGCGCCGTTTTCAATGCAACCCTGTTACTATGCTGAGATCCTGTTTGATAGCCTTCGTACCAGCTTTTGTCGCCGTACAGAGCTATAAAAAAAGATGATTTAAAACTACAGGTTGCGCCAATGGCTGTCAATGTGGTAAGCACGGCATTTCTACCGTGAAAACACCCTGCGCAAAACATTGTCGCGGGATGTAACAGCAATGAGAAGGAATGTAAAGATGCATGAAGGATAGTACGTGGCAGCTGTGGCTAAGCCAACTGATTTTCTTTGTCGCTCCGGGTCTTCAGGCCCGGGTAACGAGACCTGATCCTATTCATTTTTTGCCAGTCTTTTAAAAGTCCCTGCCTGCCGAAGACATGGCAGGCAGATCCTTGGTTCACAGCGAGAACTCCCCTGCCCCGGCATTCAGCGCTATCCCTTTCGATTCCGCAAACGCATCCACTTTCCGCACAAAGCTGAAATCGCCGATGATCCGTTTGGTATCGTTGATATCGTTGGCAAAGATGCGGTCCTCTTCGGCAAAACTCACGAACTCGCGGACATAGTCGTGCGCGAACTCAAGAATGGCGCTGCTTTTCAATGGCCGGCGAAACTCGATGGCCTGGCAGGCCGTCATCAGCTCGATGGCGAGAATATACTCCAGGTTGTCCAGCACCCGGCTGAGCTTGCGCCCGCTGATGCTGCCCATGCTCACATGGTCCTCCTGCCCCAGCGAGGTGGGAATGCTGTCGGCGCTGGCCGGGAAGCACAGCGTTTTATTTTCCGTGACCAGGGCGGCCGTGGTGTATTGCGGGATCATGAACCCGCTGTTGAGCCCCACGTCCTTCATCAGCAGCACCGGCAGGCCCCATTTGCCTTCGAGCAATAAATAGCAGCGCCGGTCGGCGATATTGCCTGCTTCCGCAGCCGCAAAACAGGCATAGTCCAGCGGCAGGGCCAGCGGTTGCCCGTGGAAGTTGCCGCCGCTGATGGTATCGTGCGCGCTGAAGATGATCGGGTTGTCGGTCACGGCATTCAGCTCGGTCTCAGTGAGCTGTTTCAAATGCAGCCAGGCATTGCGGCTGGCGCCGTGCACCTGCGGCATGCAGCGAAGGGAATACGGGTCCTGCACGCGGCCGCAGTCCATATGGCTCTGCATGATGGCCGAGTCGTGGAGCAACAGCCGCAGCCGCTGCGCCACCAGCTGGTTGCCGGCAAAGGGCCGCAGGGCATGCAGCCGCTCGTCAAAGGGGGCCTTGGTACCCGTTAGCGCTTCAAGGCTCATGGCGCCGATGATATCGGCCGCTTCGAGGCAGTTGTGCATTCGCTGCACGTTCCTGACCGCATAGCTGAGGATGAATTGCGTACCGTTGATCAGCGCCAGCCCTTCCTTGGGGCCTAATTGCAGGGGCTGTATCCCTTCCTGCTGCAGTATTGTCGCGGTTTGTTTCCGTTCGCCTTTGTAATAGCACTCGCCCAGGCCGATCAGGGGCAAAAACAGGTGTGCCAGGGGGGCCAGGTCGCCGCTGGCGCCCACGCTCCCCTTTTCCGGCACCACGGGCGTTACACCGTTTTCGATATGCCAGATGATGCGTTCGATCGTTGGCAATTGCACACCGCTGAAACCTTGTGCCAGCGAATGCACTTTGGTGATCAGCATCAGCCGGGCGATTTCGGGCGGCACGGGATCCCCCACTCCCACGCTATGGCTTTGAAGGATTTTATGCTGCAGCGTACGGGTGTCTTCCGGCGAAATGCTGGTATTGGCCAGGATGCCGAAACCGGTATTGATGCCGTAGACCGTTTTGTTCTCGGCCACGATCTGCTGCACCTGCGCGGCGCAGGCTTTTATTTTCCGTACGGCCTCTTCGCTCAGCTTCGCTTTCACGGAGCCGCCGGCGATGGCAAGCGCGGTGCCCGTGGTGAGCCGGCCGGTTCCATATTCAAAAACAGGATTCATGCAAGGTGATTGTGGGCCCAAAGTAAGTGAATAATGTGCTATGGGTGGTATCCCGGCCTGACCGTATAAAAAATCCCGGCCGGCGCCGGGATTGCTGTTAAGGTTGCCGGTATGAGTGGGAATGCCCTGCCGTAGCAACCCGGCTTGCTGTCAGGCGCTCAGCCAGGCAAGTACGATGACCGATACCAGCATGATAAAGAGAAGGTGCTGCGTTTTCATAGAGGGGTTCAATGGTTAAGGTTCCGGATCAGGGCCCACGGGTGTTGCCGGATGGAAAAAGTAGTCCCGGCTGGAAAACCGGGACGTGCCTGATGCTACAATAGCCGGTTTTTCAAAAGCATGACTGGAGTAGCTATGACTGCTTAGCTATAGAAGATACTGGTTTACATGGGGTAGCTGGCAAAAGGCTGCGTATAGGCCACCGTACTGGTATTTTGCACGCTTACATTTACGACGGTATATTTCCCCCCGGCCGTTGCGAGGCTGGCGCTGGAAATAATGCGTCCATACGTGGCGTTGGAAGCCCCGGTTTTCAGGTCGATCAGCAATTGTCCTGTTTCTGCATCATAGGCCTTAATATAAACAGCCCTGGATATGGTTTGCGGCTGCCCGACCGGGTATTTGGATACGGCTATGTTGATGACAGGGCTCAGCTTGCCATATTCCACATTGTTCAATGCATAAGCGGTCAACTCTTCAAACGCGGCCTGGCTCGGCGTGGCAGGGGCAAAGAATTTGAAATTCACTTTTTTGCCAACGCCCTGCACTTTCACGTTGTTCAGCAGCTGCAGCCTGTTGGAGTCGCCGGGAACGGGCGTGGCGGGAGGCGTGTAAAAAGATGCGACATTCAGCAGGTCGGTAATGAAGAGGGTAAAATAATTATTCCGCTTCGGGACAAAAACGGAATCGAGCAGCAACTCGTTGCTGGATTGTCTTTTGATCCTCAGCGTGACAGGCTTATCGGACAGCAGGATTCTGTATTCACCTGTAATGCCTGCCTGTAATGTTCCCAGCACAGCATCATTTACCTGTATGGTAATGGCGGGCGCCTGGGAAAAGTTTTTGTAAGCGACCCCGATCGTAGCATACTCATAATTTTCGATTAGGGTCTC
>JBEVLT010000477.1:0-3253 GCA_040509055.1 Chitinophagaceae bacterium | reverse complement strand
CCTACCATGGCTACAAGTGGTATGATTCCCTTTCCAGCAAGGCGGCAGGCATCTTCGCCCTCGGCATTGCTTTTTTTCCTACTTCGGAGACCAGTGACAAAGATGATATCATCAGCAAGCTGCATTATATCACTGCCGGCTGCTTCTTTGTTGTCCTGAGCTTTATGTCCATCTTTCTCTTTACCAAAAGTTCCGGGGTGAAGACCGATGAAAAAAGGAACAGGAACCGTATTTACAGGATCTGCGGTATCGGCATGCTGGTTTGCGCGGCCGGCATTCCCATCTGCGGCATTGAGCCTATCCACGACAAGGTCGCCTTCCTGAAGCCGACCCTGCTGCTGGAAGCACTGGCCCTGTTCTTCTTCGGTTTTTCCTGGCTGACAAAAGGTGAAGCGATCCTGAAGGATAAATAATGATCGCTTACAGGATCGACCGGATCAGCCCTCCTTCCACGCGGATGGCAGCCCCGTTGGTAGCAGAAGCCAGCGGGCTGACATAATAGGCCACGGTATCGGCTACTTCTTCCACCGAGGCAAAGCGTTGCAGCAGCGAGGTAGGCCGCATATCGGTAAAGAAATTCTTTTCCACCTCGTCTGTAGAAATATTGCCAGCTGCAGACAGGTCTTCAATGAAACCGCCAACGCCCCTGGATTTTGTAGGTCCGGGTAAAATGGCGTTGACCGTAACGCCGGTACCTTTGGTCAGTTCGGCAAGCCCGCGGCTCACGGCCAGCTGCGCGGTTTTCGTCATGCCGTAATGGATCATTTCATCGGGGATGAATACGCCCGATTCGCTGGAAATAAAAATGATACGTCCCCAGTTGCGCTCCATCATCCCGGGGAAATAATGACGGGCCAGCCGCACCCCGCTCATAACATTGATATCAAAAAAACGGAACCAGTCCTCGTCCGGAATATCCGCAAAGGCTTTGGGCTCGAATATGCCTGCGTTATTCACCAGGATATCGACAGCGGGCAGCTCCTGCAATAGCTGGTTGATCTCCCCTACCCTGGAAAAATCCGCTGCAATGCCTGAAACATTGGCATTACCTGTCGCTTCCTGCAGCACCGCAACAGCTTTGTCCACACTTTCCCGGGTGCGGCCATTGATGATCACGCGGGCGCCTTCGTGCAGCAAACGTTTTGCGATGGCAAACCCGATACCGGCCGTGGAACCGCTGATGAAGGCGGTTTTATCCTGAAGTCTTAAATCCATTGTATTTTTTTTGATGGTTATGCCCCCTATAACCGCGGTATGATGCGATCGGTTTGCCGATCCGGTTATTTTTACAAAATTTTCGTTGCCGGGCAACGCAGCACTCCCGTTCCTGTCTCTTAGTCCTTAAACGCGAACGCATGAAAAAACACCTTTGCTTTCTGCTGGCTTTATTGAGCCTTGTTTTCAGCCTATCCTGCCGTAAAGACCAGGCTCATGAACAATATACGGAACTACCGCCATCCATCCGGCCCGATCTGTCCGTCACCCTTACCACCTCCGTGTCTGGTTTTGTCACCGACGAACACGATAAGCCGGTGTATGGTGCACAGGTAAAGGCAGGCGATAAAGACGCCACCACCGATGCCTTCGGCTATTTTACCATCCGCAACGCTGTTGTAGCCGAAACGGCAGGCGCTGTGCGCATCAGCAAGCCCGGCTATTTCCAACATGTCAAAACATTTATACCGCAGGCAGGAAAAGAAAGCTTTGTGCGCGCCAAACTGCTGCCCAAAGTTAATACGGGCAGCATCGATGCCGCCAGCGGCGGAACAGTCTCGGCTGCCAGCAGCGCCCGCGTTGCCTTACCCGCCAATGGCGTAGTACTGGCCGCAGGCGGTACCCCTTATACCGGTACGGTGCAGGTAGCCATTCAATGGATCGACCCGGCGGATGTGGCGCAGCAACTGAGTGCGGCCGGCGATGGCCGGGGACTGGACACCGAAGGCTGGCTGGTATACACCCGGTCATTCGGCACCCTGGCTGTAGAGCTCACCGGCAGTTCCGGGCAACTGCTGCAGGTTGCGGCAGGCAAAAAAGCGACCATCAGCATTCCGGTACCGGTATCGATGACTGGCGCAGCACCGGCCACTGTTGCCTTGTGGTCGCTCGATGAGACCAGCGGGCTGTGGAAACAGGAAAGTACCGCTGCTAAAAATGGAACGGTTTATACAGGCGAGGTCAGCCATTTTTCTTTCTGGACAGGCGCTATCGGCCTGCCACTGGTAAATATGACCGCGCAGATCGTGGATGCAGCCTTGCATCCATTGGCCAATGTGGCGGTGGGCGTGCGCTATGCCGGGCAATCATTCAACGCAGGCGGAGGTACATTTGGTTTTACCGACGCCAACGGGATAGTGACCGGCGCCGTACCGGCCAATACGAACCTGGCACTGGCCGTACTCACACCCTGCGCGCTGGAGTCGTACGCCCATCCCTTTACAACCGGCAACAGCAATACCGACCTTGGTACCATACAGGGCAACCTGGGACAAAGCCTGGTAACGATCAGCGGAAACGTGGTGGACTGCAGCAACCGGCCCGTGACCGATGGTTATGTACAAACTTTTGAGAACGGGCTTTTCACCCGCACACCAATCGTCAATGGCGCATTCAGCTTTACCGGGATTGCCTGCACGAATATGGCAACCAGCCTGGTAGCCGTAGACAATACCCTGCATCAGCAGGGTGCCCCGCAACTCATTTCGCTGACAACCGGTGTCAATAATTTAGGTACGATCACCGCCTGCGGCACCAGTACCGTGGGCGTGATCAATTACACCATCGACGGTGTACTCAAAATGCTGATCGAACCGGCCAACCCGCTGCATGCTTACTTCTCGCCGCTTGCCGGAGGATGGACAACCGTGCTGGAATTGATCCCATCCCCGGGCACGCCGGCCATCAGCTTCCAGTTTGATGGTGATGCCGTCACAGGCAATACACATAAAGTAGCGGATATCTTCTGCACCGGTTTTCCCAGCGGTCGCGCCCTGGCGCCGGTGCCGCTGACCGTAACGATCACCGATTACGGCAGCCCGGGCGGCTTTATCAGCGGGAACTTCAGCGGGCCGGTGCTGGATTTCCCAACCAACAGCCCGCATATCATCAGTTGCGACTTCAGGGTGCGGCGGTATCAGTAACAGGGCGAAGAAGTTCACGATAAAAGCAGGTTTACACACTTGCTTTTATCCGTTTCATAAAAGACAGGAGATCGGAATTAAACTACGGAATTGACAGAAGCGGAACTCATAAAAGG
>JBEVLT010000476.1:0-21903 GCA_040509055.1 Chitinophagaceae bacterium | reverse complement strand
TATGTAATGTTCAGGGATATGAACAGCAATATTTTTCTTAATGTTTCTTCCAATCTTAGCCGCCCTCTTCTTTGTTATGAAACTCCCGAAGCCACGGATATAAATATTCTCACCGGCTGCCAGGGTGTGCTTTACTTCTTTAAACATGGTTTCCAGCGTGACAAGGACGTCCACTTTGGGAATTCCTGTTTTTTCAGATATCTGATTAACGAGATCGGCTTTTCTCATTGTTTGCAGGGATTTTAGTGGTTCATAATGCCAAATTATAACAAAATAATATGATTGTCAATACGATAGCAAAATATTTTGTCACAAGTTTCGGGCCGTATTTAAAAAATACCGGATATTTAGCGTTCTATGGTGCAAAGAGGGGCGAAATTTGAAACGGAGCTGAAAGGAAAGACGTTTGCCTCCCTTCTTTTGCGATGGAACCGGGAAGAAAACCATCGGCAGATGCCCTGGAAAGGGGAATCTGATCCCTACAAAATCTGGCTGAGTGAAATTATTCTACAGCAAACCCGTGTGGAACAGGGTTTAAAGTATTACAACCGTTTTATTGCTACGTTCCCGCAGGTTGGCGGGCTGGCCGCGGCACCCGAGGCGCAGGTGTTCAAGCTCTGGGAGGGCCTGGGCTACTATTCCCGCTGCCGCAACCTGATTGCCACGGCGCGTTATATCGCCGGGGAAAGGAACGGGCAGTTCCCGGCCACCTACGAAGAGATCAGGGCATTGAAAGGCATCGGGCCGTATACCGCGGCCGCCATTGCTTCCTTTGCCTTCAGCCTGCCGCATGCCGTGGTGGATGGCAATGTTTTCCGCGTGCTGTCCCGGGTATTCGGCATCAGCACGCCCATCGATTCCACGGCCGGTAAAAAATACTTTACCACCCTGGCGCAGGAGCTGCTGGACAAAAAGCAACCCGGCAGGTATAACCAGGCTATCATGGATTTCGGCGCCACGGTGTGCAAGCCCGTGGCCCCGCTCTGCCCGGTTTGCCCGTTTCGCCACGACTGTTATGCCTTCCTGCACGGCAAGGTGGAGGCGCTGCCGGTGAAGGAGAAAAAGATCAGGATCAAAAAAAGATGGTTTTACTACCTGGTGGCGGAATACAAAGGGCAAACGGCCATCCGCCAGCGTACCGGCCGGGATATCTGGCAGCAGCTCTGCGAGTTTCCGCTGATCGAGGCCGACCGGGAGCAGGACAGCGGCAGCATCATTGCCCTGGCTGAAAAGCAAGGGTGGCTGCAACAGGGAAAATATAGCGTGGTTGCGGTATCGCCCTTGTTCCGGCAGCAGCTTTCGCACCAGCTGATCGCCGGGCAGTTTATCAGCATAAAACTGAAAAGCAAACCGGCTGCGGAAGAGGGATGGCTGTGGGTGTCTAAAGATAAAATGGGTAGTTATGCCTTTCCCCGGCTTATCAACCAGTACCTGGAAACGCCGCAACAGGGCTTGTTTTAAAATACGAGCTTATTTGGTGCAGATGTTCCTGAACTGCAGCTCCCCGGTACCGTTGATGACGATCTGTTCGGCGGGCGATGACCCGCCTTGCAACCGCAATGTCAGCCTGTTTTCGCCTTTTTGCAGGGGAATGCGGGCATAGTACACCGTATGCGGCAGGCTCTGCCAGTTGCGTGTATCGGCTTTTTCCGAGGCCAGGCTGAAGAGCTGCAGCCCCATGGCCAGGGCTTCCCGCTGGTTGCGCTTCTTTTCCTCTTTCTTTTTTTCTTCTTTGGTTTTCCCCTTGTCGTCTTCTTTTTTGTCGCCGGGCCGTACGGCTGCTTCTGCCAGTTTTTTTACGGCCAGCCGCGTCAGTGTGCCGGACAGTTCGCGCAGCATCCGCTCCCGCAGCGTGGTGACAGCAAGGGTATTGATATTTTCCGCAGCTTCCAGCATATAGGTAGCGCTGTTCAGTTCGGCAGCGGCAGCCGTATACAGCAGCGGCTGGGCCTCGTATTTCGGCAGGGCCACGCGAAAGGTGCGCAGGTCGGCCGTTTTGAAATGATCGCTGTTGTACCCGCTGCTCATGTCGAAAGGTACATTGTAGAGGCCTGCGGCATCGGTGAAGAAAAAGCCATTGCTGTTTTTCACCAGCGAAAACCAGATGTCCTGCTGCGCTTTTACCGGGGCTGCGCCGTTTTCCCAGAAGAGGATCAATTCGCCTCCTTCCGGTGCGGAAGCCTGGGTATAGCTGGTACCGAACAGCTTTTCATACCGGCCCAGTTCGTCGGCAAAGCCATTTTGCTGCGCCGTGCGCAACAGGTCTTTTTTCAACTGCCCGGGCATGGTCGTGCCATAATAATTGCCGTTATTGTCCAGGTACACGCCGGCGGCATTGCGATATGCGATAAACGCATTGTTGATATCGCCTGCTTTTTCATAGATCATGCCCTGCAGGGTATAGGCAAAGGCATCCTCGCTGTACCGGTTTTTATTGCCGGTCTTGTCTTCCTGCGCCCAGGTGCGGAGGGTAATGCGCCGCGCTTCCACCTGGGCTTCGTCCGGCTGGTTCAGCTGCAGGTAGTTCAGTGCTTTGTAATAATGGACCAGGTATTTTTCAAAATCTTCTGCCCGGTAGGTCTGCATCATCGGGTTCAGCAGGGTGCCCAGCACGGCATCGCCGGCGGTTGCACGGGCATTTTCCATCAGCCGGTCTGCTTCGTTGAAGTACAGGTTGCTGCTGTCCCATTGGTGCAGCAGGTGGCTCACCTTGCCTCTTTCCAGCAGGTACAGCAGGCGGTTTCGGTCCTTTTTGAGCAGCTTGTTGTTGTCCAGCGCTTTGGCCGCCTTTTCATAGTCATGCTGCCGCAGGTAGGTATAGTAGCCGCTCACCTGGTTGTTGTAGGTGGCGCAGCCGGTCAGCAGCAGCCATACCGGCAGGCAGGCCAGGCATACCCTATGAATGATTCGCAGCGGCATAGTCAGGTCAGATCAGGTGGTTGGCGGCAGGATTGGGTTGCAGTGCATACGTGCAGCTTTCGCAGGCATGCCGCAATTGAATACTGTTGGCTGAACGATCAGTTTTTTACGTATTTGGCGATCTTTTTTTCGCCGATCCAGACCACTTCGTTGGTCTCGATGTTGGTGAGCTCCAGGTTGGCCTGGTAGTATACTACCTTTTTTCTTTTGTGGGAGTCTACGATGGAGTTGATAGAGCCCTGGAGAATATAATCGGCGCCCTGCTCCAGCCCGAATTTCTTCATGCTGCTGGCGCTGGCATTGGTTTGCTGGTCCGCCTTTTCGGTGCGCAGCTCCTCTCTTTTTTTACCGCCCTGTACCAGCCTTACTTTCTGCGTGCTGACAAAGGAGTTCTCCACGTCTTTCATAAAGGTTTCCGCGTCGATATGCTCATGGCTTTTGTTGGTCACAAAGCCTACGATCACTACGGGGCGCTGACCGTTTTTGGTGGCAAGATGATCGGATAGCCAGTTTGCATTCAGTACCGTACTGGTCATATCTTCGGCTACCAGCCGGGAGTCGGTATTGTTCCAGCGGCCGCTGATGTCTACCTGCTCGGCCGGGTCGATGCGGGTGACCTGGCGGGCGCAGCTGCTGAGCAGCAGGATGAACGCAACGGATAAGACAGAGAGTATACTTTTCTTCATGGTATTTTTTTTAAAGATGACAGGTAAAAGCTTGATGGTCGTGCCAGGCCGGCCGCTGATCAGGGCCACCGGAAGTTAAAACCCCACCAGGAGGAGTAAGCGCGGCGGCCACCCCGGTAATAATTGCGGTAAGGCTGATAATAGCGGTCACGCGGATGGTAATAGGAGCCGTTGTAGCTATACTGATCGTTGCTCCATCTGGCCCGCTCCATGCGCAGCTGGCGGCGGAAATCGCGGCGGCCGGCACGGGCCTCCTGCCGGTCGGCCAGCCAGTCGATGGCCTTGTACCGCTCCTGGAGGGTGGTGCTGTGCCACTGGTTCAGGGAGTCGGCCACTTTCATGTATTTATCGCGGCTGACGGCAAAATTGGGGTTCTGGTCGGGTACTAACTGCGCAGCGGCAGCGGTACCGGCCAGGCAGGCGATGGCTGCAAGTGACAATGTAAGCAGGTATTGTTTCATGCTATTGGTTTTTTCGGGTGTTGACACTGCTCAATGACAGGAGCTAAAGTACAACCGGCCGCCGTTAACTGCCCGTTAAATATGGCGGACCGGGTTGCGTTTTCTTATTTACGCGGCACTGTTTTTTTTGTTACACACAAAAAAAGTTAACTTTAAATAGCCCACCAACCTGAAGACCACACTTCTTAAGATAAAAATGAAACGCGTATGAGAGGCGTAAACAGAGTCATGCTTATCGGTAACCTGGGTAAAGATCCGGATGTGCAATTCCTTGAAGGCAATATCGCGGTCGCCAAATTTCCACTGGCCACTACCGAAACCTTCAAAGACCGGACGGGCAAGCTCGTATCGCAAACGGAATGGCACACGGTAGTATTGTGGCGGGGCCTGGCCGAGCTGGCGCAGAAATACCTGCACAAAAGCAGCCTGGTGTATATCGAAGGGCGCCTGCGCACGCGCAGCTGGGAAGACAAAGACGGCCACCGGAAATTTGCCACCGAAGTGGTGGGCGACAACCTCATTATGCTGGACAAACGGATGGAAGGCAGCGTACCACCGCCCGGCGAAAGCAATATAGAAAACCTGGGCAACCCCGATCCCCCCATGGGCGACCCCGCCGGGAATCTCCCTTTTTAGCTGTATGGATAAAATAATAACTTTGCCCGGCTGCTGCGGGCCGACCTGGTACCTGTACGCAGCGCCCCGCAGGGGCTCATCTGTCATCAAAACACCTTGTCTTGGAGAGTCATTCGGTTAGTTTTTTGTGGACGAAATTTTCTTTTTTACTGGCTGCCAATGCGCAGGGAACCACCTTGCTTGTCATCCTGCTGATCGTATTGCTGCTGCTTACGTTCACCATCTCCGGCGCGCAGGTAGCCCTGTTCTCGCTCAACGGGAAGGATATCAATATGCTGAAGACAAAACAGCACCCTGCCGCCCGGCGCATCATCGAATTTTTGGAGCAGCCCAAGGAAGTATTTGCCTCCCTGCTTATTGCCAGCATATTTGTGAATATCTGCCTCATCGTGCTGGGCAACTTCCTGATCAGCGAGTTTGTGCCCTTCGGGAATATGCATACCGCCGTCATCATGCTGCTGAAGGTGCTGGTAATTGCTTTTGTGCTGCTGTTTTTCGGTGAAATACTGCCCAAGGTATGGGCCACGCAGAACAACCTGCGGTTTGCCTACGGCTCGGCGCTGGTGGTGGAGGGCGTGCACCTGCTGCTCCGGCGCATCAGCAACTGGGTGGTGTCGCTGGCGGATAGCATCGGCAAGCGCACCGGCGCCAACAAGTCGGAAGCCATCAGTATACAGGAGCTGGATGAGGCCATCGACACCAAGACCGACGAGGAGGCATCGCTGGAAGAGAAGAATATCATGAAAGGCATCGTGAAGTTTGGCAGCATATCGGTGAAGCAGATCATGCGCAGCCGGCTGGAGGTAAACGGTATCGAACAGGGGGCTTCTTTCTCCGAACTGTTTCGCAAGGTGCAGGAGCTGCATTATTCACGGCTGCCTGTGTACCGCAACAGCCTGGACGAAGTGATCGGCATCCTGAACACCAAGGACCTGGTGCCTTACCTGCACGAAACGGACAGCTTCGACTGGCGGCCGCTGATGCGCCAGCCGTATTTTGTACCGGAGTCCAAGCTGATCGCCGACCTGCTGCGCGATTTCCAGTCGCGGCGTACTCATTTTGCCGTGGTGGTAGACGAATTTGGCGGCACCAGCGGCATCGTGACCATGGAAGATGTGATGGAGGAAGTGATCGGCGAGATCCGCGACGAATTTGACGAAGAGGAGACCCGCAACCGCAAGCTGGATGACCGGAACTATGTTTTCGAAGGAAAAACGATGATCCACGACATGTGCAAGGCAATGCAGCTGCCCATGGATACGTTTGATAAAGTGCGCGGCGAAAGCGAATCGGTAGGCGGCCTGGTCATCGAGCTGGCCGGTGAGCTGCCTTCGGTAAACCAGGTGATCACCAGCCACGACTTTGAATTTACGGTGCTGGAGGCCGATAAGCACCGCATTCCGCTGGTAAAAGTATCAATCAAGTCTGAACCTAAAGAATAAGCCCTGCTGATGGACCTGCGAACGGTGTTTTTTTTATTGACTTGCATGGCCCTGCTGTCTGCCTGCAATAGCGATTATCACCCGGAAACAAAGAAGAAAGGATATTTCAGGATCACCTTCCCGGAAAAACGCTACCAGCTGTTTGATCAGCCGGGCTATCCTTACCGGTTTGAATACCCGGCGTATGCCGTGGTGACAAAGGATACTTCGTTTTTCGGTGAGGCCACCGAAAATCCCTGGTGGATCAATATCGATATTCCCCGGTTTTCCGGCCGCATTTACATCAGCTACAAGCAGGTGGATGCCCGCAATTTCGACTCCCTGGTCAATGACGGGTATAAAATGGCTTACCGCCAGCATACCAACGTGTCTACCGGTATTAGCGACAGCCTGGTACAAACCGCCAACGGGGTGGAAGGCATTTATTTCAGCCTGGGGGGTAATACGGCCACGGCCAACCAGTTTTTCCTTACCGACTCCACCCGCCATTTTTTGCGGGGCGCCCTTTATTTCGATGCCACCCCCAACGAAGACTCGCTGGGTATCGTGAACGATTTTCTGAAAAAGGACCTGCAGCACCTGATCAATACGCTGCAGTGGAAATAACCGTGTAGTTGCCTTTTAATTTCCGGTGTGTGCCCGGCGTCGCGCTCTTTTTTGTTACTTTGGAGCCCTAACTGTTTATTATGCGCATCGTGAGATCCGGCTCTTTCCTCTTTCTTTTTCTTGTTGCTTTTACAGTCATCCATGCCCAGCAAGCTGCTGCGGTGGACTCTATGAAGCGGGTGCTTGCCGTTACCAAAACCACCGAAGAAAAAGTGTACTGGCTGGATATCCTTTCCAAAACGCTGATGAACGTAAACCTGGCCGAATCGGATAAATACGGCCAGCAGCTGATCGAAATAGCCGAGGAGTCAAGAGACCGGAAGCTGATGGTGACCGCTTATCTTTCCAACGGTACGCGGTGCAGCTATTTTGCCACCCAAAAGGAATATCTCAACCGCGCCATCGGCTACTACGACCAGGCGCTCGGCATAGCCCGGCAAAACCGCATGGATGAGGAGACCGGCAAAGCGCTGCTGAAGCTGGGCCATATCCACCTGGCCATTCCCGATAAGGACAAAGCCCTGAGCTATATCAACCAGGCTTTTTCCATCATTTCCACGTTGAACAACGACAGCCTGCGCGCAGAGGCGCATAATCATTTCGGCGACCTGTACCTGGTCCGCAACGACAAGATCCTGTCGCTCCGCCACTACCTGACCGGGCTGCGGCTGGGTGAGGAGATCAAAAATGCATCGCTTATCCGCGATGCCAACATTAACCTGGCAGGTTTTTATGCCAGCATCGGCGACTACGACCGGGCTATCGATCATTATATCAAAGCCATGAGCCAACTGGACCGTATAGACGGGCGCAACGGGCCCTACCAGCGGGCGATGGACCTGAACAGCATCGGCAACCTGTACTCGCAGAAAAAAAATTACGACCTGGCCATCAGCCACTTCAACCGGTCGCTGGCCCTGGCCGATTCGCTGAAATTTTCCACGCTGAAAGTGCCGGCTTACGTAAGCCTGCTGAACCAGTATCTGCGCATGGACAAGCCTGCAGAAGCGCTGGCGTTTTTCAATTCGGCGGCCGGGCAGAATCTGCAGCAGTTCCTCAGCGATTTCGGTATGGCCGGCGTTATCAGCCAGGCCTACGGCGTGATCTATACCGAGCTGGGCCGGTACGATTCAGCCAAATATTACCTGGGCAAGGCAGCGCCCTTTTTCGAAAACTCTACCAACGATGGTTCCCGGCTGAATTATTATGCGCAGCTGGCCAGCCTGTATAACAAGACAGGGGAATATACCAAAGCCATCGATCTGTACCTGAAGGTGAAAGAGATCGCGGAAAAGAACGGCCAGCTGGAGAGCGTGGAAAAAGCCTCCCGGCAGCTGGATTCGCTGTACACAAAGACCGGCGATTTCCGGATGGCCATGCAGTACAATGCTATTCACTATCAGTACAAGGACAGCATTGAAAAACTGAACAAGGAAAAAGAGCTGGCCCAGGTGGAAGCGGCCGACGAGCAGCTGCGCCAGCAGCGGCTGGACCGGGAAAAGGCAGAGGCCAAACGCAAACGGTTCCAGCTGCAATACATCGCCATTACCATCGGCATCGCTTCTTTTTTTGTAGCCCTGGTGATGCTTGGCATGTTCAAGGTGTCGAAGTATACGATCCGCATGATCGGGTTCTTCACCTTCATCATGTTCTTCGAATTCATTTTCCTGATTTTCAAGAAAAATATCGCTTCGTTTACGGAGGGAGAGCCCTGGAAGGACCTGCTGTTCATGATCGGGCTGGCAGCCATCCTGCTGCCGCTGCATCACTGGCTGGAGCACAGGGTGATCCATTATCTGACCTCGCATAACCGGCTTACCGAAGCAGGGCAGCAGCTCCGCATGCGGCTGTTTCGCCGGAAAACCGGGAATAGCTGATCTCCCGGGGTTATCTTTGCAGGCAAATACTGTACTTGATCGTAATCGACAACATACTGATCAGCGATGATGTGGTGGAGCAGCAATTCGTATGCGATATCAGCCGCTGCAAGGGCGGCTGCTGCGAGGATGGCGATGCCGGCGCCCCGCTGGAAGAGGAGGAACTGGAATACATCCGCCGGTATTATGATACGGTGAAACCTTACCTGTCCGCGGCATCGGTAGCAGAAATAGAAAAAAAAGGCCTTTACGAATACGATGCTGAGTTCGGCTGGGTGACGCCCACGCTGCCAAGCGATAAGGAAATATGCGTATACGGCCTTCGCGATCCCAATGGCGTAATCAAATGCGCTTTCGAACAGGCCTATTACGAGGGGCTGATACCCTGGAAAAAACCTGTCAGCTGCCACCTGTACCCCATCATCACTACCAAAGGAAAGCACGGCGAATACGACCGGGTGAACTATGAGCCGCGGGAGCAGTTGTGCAGCCCGGCCTGTTCACTGGGCAGAACACTCAAAGTGCCGGCTTACGAATTTCTGAAAGAAGCCCTGGTACGCAAATACGGCGAGGGATTTTATGCGGTGCTGGACCGGATTGCCAGGAAGAACAATCCCCGCTGATCTATCCACCGCTTCAATAGTCATGTCTCTGCCGGCGGCCTTATGCCGGAAATACTTTCTAAAATGACAGGACGGGACAGAAACGATACCGTTCGTTGTTAAATTTGTATTATGTCAGAAGCAGCAGCATCATTTTTTGCTAAAAGCACCGTCAAGGCCGCCGATAAGGAACACCGCCGCAAGATCAATTTCAACATAGGCAAATACAATGCGGTGGTGCCGCAGGGCAAGCAGCAGTTCATCAATGTGAGCCTGGCCAGGGAAAAGGCCAAGAACCTGAAATGGAAAGCGATCGAAACCCTGGACAAGCAGCTGGAAACCTTTGAGGCGGCCATCACCCGGCGTGGGGCCAAAGTGATATGGGCCGAAGATGCGGCGCAGGCGCTTGAGGAGGTGCGAAAGATCTGCGAACGGAAGAATTGTAAAACGATCGTGAAGAGCAAGAGCATGGTCACCGAAGAGATACACCTGAACCCCTTCCTGGAAAAGCAGGGTATCGAAAGCGTGGAGACGGACCTCGGCGAATACATCCAGCAGCTGGCCGAAGAGCCGCCGTACCATATTGTAACGCCGGCCATGCACAAGAGCAAGGAAGATGTGGCCCGGCTGTTTGCTGACAAGCTGGGTACCGACCCGAACCTGACCCCTGAACAACTGACCCTGGTGGCGAGGGATGTGCTGCGACAAAAGTACATGCAGGCCGAGATCGGCATCACCGGCGCCAATTTCATCATTGCCGACACCGGCGCCGTAGCCGTTACCGAAAACGAGGGCAATGCCCGACTCAGCAGCGCCTGGCCGAAAACCCATATCGTCATTGCCGGCATCGAGAAAGTAATCCCTTCCCTGACCGACCTGGCCCTGTTCTGGCCGCTGCTGGCCACCTATGGAACCGGGCAGCAGATCACGGTATACAATACCATTCTTGCCGGGCCGAAGCAGGAAGGCGAAACGGATGGTCCCGAAGAGATGTACGTGATCCTGCTGGATAACGGCCGCACCAATATCCTGGCTAATGAAAAACAGCGGGAAAGCCTGTACTGCATCCGCTGCGGCGCCTGCCTGAATGCCTGCCCGGTGTACAAGAATATCGGCGGCCATACCTACGAAGCTACTTACAGCGGTCCCATCGGCTCGGTGATCACGCCGCACCTGAAAGATATGGGCGAGTGGAAGCACCTGAGCTATGCTTCTTCGCTCTGCGGCAACTGTACGGAAGTATGCGCCGTGAAGATCAACCTGCATGAGCTGCTGCTGGAAAACCGCCATGAAGCGGTGGAAGAAGGCGAAGCAGCTTTTGCGGAAAAAATGGCCTGGAAGATGTGGAAACAGGCTATCCTGCACCGCCGGCTGATGAATACCGGCAGCGCCACGATCAAGAACTGGGTGGTGAACAAGCTGGTAAAGGGCTGGACGGCGCACAGGGGCAACCTGGTATTCCCGAAAAAGTCATTCAACCAGCAGTGGCGGGAGAAGCATGGAAGCCGGTAAATACATTCCTTAGTTTATAGGAACACAGCAAATTGCTATTGCTGTATGAGTAAACTTCCTGTTGTATCTGCAAAGGAGTTTGAGAAATTATTATTGAAACTCGGATTTTTGATCAGCAGGCAGAAAGGTAGCCATAGGTTTTATAAACATCCTGACGGGAGATATACGACCCTTCCGCATCATCCCGGCCATTGATCAGAGCTATTTTGAGGGAGATTGAAATTGATCCTGAAGAATTTATCCGTTTGCTGAACGAATAATCTTCAAACCCCTTCCGTTTCGGGTTGCTCCGGTGGAGGCACAGCTTTGAAAGCCTTGTTCACCAGGTATACCCCCAATAGTGTAACGGCGCCACCCACTGCAATAAACATCGTCAGGTATTCGCTGAACAGCAGCCAGCCCAGCAGTACAGCGACCACGGGATTGATATACGCATACACCGAAGCCTGTTCGGTAGGCAGGTTTTGCAGCGCATAGAGATATGCAATAAAGGCAATGACAGAGCCGAACACGACCAGGAAGGCGATCGATACCCACGACTGCCAGGGGATCTCAGCAAAAGGTTTAAACATGTTTAGTTCACCGGAGTGAAGGGTGCGGGTCAGGATCAGCAGACCGGTACCGGAAATCACCATCTGCAGCCCCAGGCTGAAGTAAGGATTAAAAGCATTTGCCTTCTTTTTGGTGTAAATGGTGCCAAAGGCCCAGGTCCAGGTAGCGATCAGCGACAGGATGATGCCCAGCCTGAATCTTGCATCGAGAAAGTCGTCCAGGTGCTCGTAGAAAATAATACAGATGCCGCCAAAGCCCAGCAGGAAGCCGGCAATGGCTTTCGCCGGTATTTTTTCCCCGGAAGAAAAGAGGCTGATCACGACCAGCCATAGCGGAAACGTGGCGCCCATGATAGCCGCCAGGCCCGCTGAAATATACTGCACGCCCCAGGTGCTGAGCCCGTTGCTGAGGGCAAAATTGAGCAGGCTGAGAATGATCACCGGTCGCCACTCCCTTCCTTTTGGAAGCGCAGTCCCTCTGGTAAAAAAGAAAATAACATAACAGAGGCCGCCGAGCAGCTGCCGGATGCCCGCCATCTGCAGGGCGGGCATATGCTTTACGCCTTCTTTGGCAGCGATCCAGGTGGTACCCCATAAGAAGCACACGAGCGCCAGGGCAAAAATAGCCTTGGCCCTGGTTCCTTTTTGACGGATGGTCAGGGGGTTTAGTGCCGATAGCTGCCGGATGGAATTTCCCGTTTGGGTCAGGGTTTTGTATAGATCAAAACGGGGCATTGGGTTGCAGGATCGGCCATGGGGGCTCAGTAGTACAGCGTCAGTGTTTGAAATGCCGCATGCCCGTGATCACCATGGCCAGGTTGTTTTCTTTGCAGTATTCGATCGAATCTTTGTCGCGGATAGAGCCGCCCGGCTGGATATAAGCGGTGATGCCGGCCTCGTGTCCCATCTTCACGCAATCGTTGAACGGGAAAAAGGCATCGCTGGCCATCACGGCGCCCTGCAGGTCGAAACTGAACTGCCTGGCTTTTTCGACAGCCTGCCGCAGGGAATCGATCCGGCTGGTTTGCCCGCAGCCCTTGCCGATCAGCTGCTCGTTTTTTACCAGCGCAATGGCATTCGACTTCAGGTGCTTGCCGATGATGTTGGCAAATACGAGGTCGGTCTTCTCCGCAGCGGTGCAATCCCGTCCGCCGGCTTCCGTCCATTCGGCATAGTTGCCTTCGTCCGTACCCTGCACCAGCACGCCGTTCAATACGGATTTGTACTGGTCTTTGCGCCGGGGCTGCGCTTTGAGCAGCAGCAGGATGCGGTTTTTCTTTGATTTCAGGATGGTCAGTGCTTCTTCATCAAACGACGGCGCTATCAGCACTTCGAAGAAAATTTCGTTGATGGCTTCGGCAGTAGCCTTGTCGATGGCGCCGTTGCAAACCAGTACGCCGCCAAAGGCGCTTTCCGGGTCGCCGGCCAGTGCCGCATCCCAGCTCTCTTTTACCGAAGCACGGCGGGCCACGCCGCATACATTGGTATGTTTGATGATCGCAAAGACGGGGTTTTCAGCATTGCCGGAAGCAAATTCACCGATCAGCTGCACCGCCGCATCCACATCTACCAGGTTGTTATACGAAAGTTCTTTGCCGTTCAGCTGGTCGAACAAGCCGCCCAGGTTGCCATAAAACACACCTGATTGGTGCGGATTTTCGCCGTAGCGCATGATCTTGGGATCGGTGGCTGATTCCAGGAAATACAGCGGATCCGCAGCGCCCTGGCCGATGAAATACCGGGCAATGGCCACGTCGTAATGCGCTACCACTTCAAAAGCTTTGGCGGCAAACGATTTTCTTTGTTCCAGCGAGGTCTCGCCCTGCTGAGCTTCCAGCAGCTGCTCCAGCGCTGCGTATTCTTTTTTGGCTGCCACCACTACCACGTCCCTGAAGTTTTTGGCTGCGCCGCGTATCATAGACGGGCCCCCGATATCGATCTTTTCGATGATCAGCCTTTCTTCCGGCGTGGAGGCCACCGTTTCTTCAAAAGGATACAGGTCCACGATCACCAGGTCGATCTCGGGAATGCTGTATTGCTGCATCTCCTGCACATCCGTTTCATTGTCCCTGCGGCCCAGGATGCCGCCAAACACCGATGGGTGCAGCGTTTTCACCCGCCCGCCCAGGATGGAGGGGTAGGTAGTCAGTTGTTCTACCGGCACCACTTTGTAGCCCAGTTGTTCGATAAACTGCTGTGTGCCGCCCGTGGAATAGATGGTCACGCCCTGCTGGTCAAGCAGCCTGACGATGGGCTCCAGCCCGTTCTTATAAAATACAGAAATGAGCGCGGATTGAATTTTTTTGGTCATGGCAGATGGATTGAAGGCAGGCAAACAGGCCGCAAAGGTAAGCTACCGAAGGTTCATCACAAAGGCGCCCTGGTCGCTTACATCGTGGCAGGGAATGCGCAGCGAGTCGCAATCCCTTTTCCAGTAGCGGGCTTTCCAGGCCGGCACCGAACCATCTATTATCACCTGCCTGATCGTAAGCTGCCCGGCAAGGTCCTTCAGGTAGATACGCGGATTTTGGGACAGTATCAACAGGTCGATCACCGGGCCGGGCACGGTATCAGCAAAAGTAATTGCCTTATCAAGCCGCAGGATATGCATCCCCTTGTGAACGAAATACCTGTCTGCGCCGGTCGGTTGGCCCGGAGCGGCTGAGCCTGCCACACGATACAGGGTGCGGGCAGGCGCCAGGTAAAAGTTGTACAACATTTCATCCGCATGAACCATGCTGTCGCCGGTAAACCAGTATCGGCGGCCATCGATGATGTCGATAGCCGACTGGCGGGGTATGTTATAAACAATGATCTTCTGCTGGCGGCCTGCCTGCAGGAACGAAATCGTCCGCAGCCCTGCAAACGCCAGGAGTGCAGCCAGCCCGATCTTTAACCCGGCCATGGATTGCCGCAGCAGCCAGTAGCCGGTACCGGCAATGCACGCATACAGCAGGAGGGCCTGCGCCGGGCTGATCTGCAGCCCGTTCCACAATGAAAGCGGCAGCGATTCCATGTATTCTACAAACCCGTTCATGAGCGCGATCAACCAGCTCAGCAGGTTGCCGGTGAGCGTTGCCACCGCAGGAAGGAAGGCAACGATGCAAAGAAAGAGTTCCCCGATGAGGATAAGGCTGGACAGGGGCACGGCCACCAGGTTGGTAAGCAGGAAATAATTGGGAAACTGGTGAAAATGATACAGCAGAAGCGGAAGCGTAAGGATCTGCGCTGCCAGTGTGACCGCGTTCAGTTTCCACAACAGGTCCAGCGCCTTATTGCGGAAGTAAAGCAGGTTGTAGACCGGCCGCATAAAGATGACCAGGCTGAGTACGGCGGCATAAGAAAGCTGGAAACCCACATCCCAGAGCCAGAAGGGATCGTAACAGAGCAGGATAAAGGCCGAGACGGCAAGCGTGTTATAGATATTCGTTTTGCGCGTCAGCCCTTCGCCGGCGGCGATGCAGGTAAACATCAATGCCGAACGCAATACCGAAGGCTGGGCGCCGGCCAGCAGCGCAAAAAGCCACAGGGCGGCAATGGTGAGCAGCGGGGGCAGCCACTTTAGTTTTTTGCTCCTCCGCAGGGGGTGCAGCAGCCTGAGCAGGAGCCAGTACACCAGACCCAGGTGGAGCCCGGATATGGCAATGACGTGTACCACGCCGGTATTGCTGTAAGATTGTACCAGCGACTTGTCCAGATCGTTCTTGTAACCGATCAGCAGGGCTTCTGCCAGGCCCAGTTCTTTTTTGCCGCTGATATGGGTGCGCAGCACCGCCAGTACTTTTTCGCGGATGGACTGGAGGAATGCCGTCCACCGGTTCCACTGCCGGCCTGTAATGGTGTAGTCGCCCGGCTGCAGGTATACCTGGTGGGTGATGCCATGAAAAAGCGAATAGCGTCGGTAGTCGAAACCACCGGGATTGCCGGTGCTGCGGATGGGCTGCAGGGGTTTTTTGAAAGCGATGACCGACCCGGCGCCGGGTGGCTGCGCTGAAAATTCTTTGCTGAAATAAAGGATGACCGTTCCCGTGGTGCGCACCGGTCCCTGGTGCTGCAGTATCCGGGATACGGAAGCAGTGGCCTTGAAGGAATTTGTTTTTTCCACCAGTGGTTCCTGCAGGGTGGCTAGGCATACGGCACTGTCCGTATACAGGTGGCCCAGCCACTGCCGGTCGTTCCGGATATCCTTTTGGCGGGTCAGCAGGGCGCCCGTGCACAGGAAGAGCACACACACCGCGATACCGTTTATAGCCGATAGCCGGTAACGCCGGAAAAAAGGCAGGAAGAAAAAAAGAAGGAGGGTGACCAGCCCGGCCAGCCCCATCCCGAGCAGGACACCGGCAGGGGGGCTGGTGTACCACTGCAGGAGGATGCCCGCTGCAAAAGGCAGGAGCAGCCGGATCATGGGCGATCGTTTCCAGAAATAAATAACAGGCGCTTTCATCAGACAGGGATAAGGTGTGGCCGCTGCTTACTAAATGTAAGCATTCCCGCCGGTATCATCCCGTCCCCCGCCCCGGTTTTTAACGCTTTTCCAACCCCTTTTTCCTAACCGGGATGGCATTCCGTTGCTTTCATGTATATTCAGGAAGAATTCAGTCCGGGAGATAGTCTGCAGCGGATGGGTGCCGATCAAAGAATATCTCCTTACCCGGGCTGACTGTCTTTTCTTCACTGTTGTTTTTCGGGGGATTGCAGGACAGTGTGCCTTGTTGCCAGCGGGAGTGATGGCTGCCGGCCGAACTTGTTGCTGGTACAGCGGCAGGCTGAAAAGTGCAGATATGTATCCGTTTATCGATTGTAAAGTGCGGGCAGCGGCATGGGCCGGCCGGCGGTAAAAAATCCGCGCCAGCGGAAGAAAATTGCCCCGGTGCGTGCAAAGGACAGTAGATACTGGTAAAAATACCCACTTTTTACCGGGTAAATACGAGCATTTTTTTCCGGGTTTAGGCGGATGATTATACGGTATTTCACCATTATTTTTCTCTTTAAAAGCTGATAATCTAACGGCTACGAATAAGTTTAATTTGTAATTCTTTGATTTGCATGAACTTGTCAGTCATGTCAAGCTATGGTCTCCATAGTTTTGGTCCTGAATCAATGATTAATCACTCAAAAATCTAAAAGCCATGATGACAATTGAAAAGAAACCACTAAGAGCCGGGAAAATTGTAAACAGTAAGCACGTAGATACCATTGTAAGGAATTACAAACAGGAAAGATGGATCCACAACTCCAAACGCCTGGGTAAAGAAGATTCCCTGAGCGTGTGGTACAGCATCGAAGAGCTCGAAGAGTTTCTGCAGATGGCCAAAGAGCACGGCGGCGACGGTGTACGCCTTTACTTTGGCGCTTACGACAAGGATTATACAGATAAACCTATGTATGCCGGCCGGCAGACCGTGGTATTTGTAGCCACCAAGCAAAAGGAAAATGCCAGCGGCGCTACCAACCATAAAGACATCTATATCAATACCGAGAAAGGCAACAGCATCCTGGCCTACAACGTAGGCTCGCTTTGCCCTCCTTTCTGCCGCGAGTTTGGCGATGGTGATTTTGGCGACATCGGCATTACCATCCTGGACAAAGGCGATGAAGGAATGAGCATCGGGTAATGAACAATAGGATTCCTGTCAAAAACCGAAAACCTCCCGTAGCAGGGAGGTTTTTAGTTTTATAATATTACTTTTATCGGCACATTATTCTTTATGGCCTTTACTCCACCACCTTATATCTATGTAATTGCCCTTAGTTTCCTGGCAAGCCTGACCGTTTTTTATAAGCTCAAAGCCTCCGATGCCTACCTGCGGTGGTTTCCCCCGTTCCTGCTGGCTACGCTCGCTGCGGAGCTGACCGGGGCCTATCTCAACTATCTCCAGACGCCGAACATCCTGCTGTACAACCTGTTTTCTACGGTTGAGTTCTGCTTTTATTTTTGGATCATCGGCCTGGTGATCAGCAACAACCGGGTAAAACGGTTCATTTTGCTGGTCGCGGTGCTGTACGCCGTTATCGCACTGGTGAATATCCTGTTTATCCAGGGTACCAGGGCCTTTCATACCATGACGTATGCGCTGGGCTGCCTGATCGTCGTCATTTTCTGCATCTATTATTTCCTGGAGCTGTTCAGGCTGCCCAAGTCCATACAGCTGAAAAACAACCCGGCTTTCTGGATCTGCTCCGGGCTGCTGTTCTTTTATTGCTGTGGATTTCCCATGTTTGGCCTTACCAATTTACTGGGCGGCATTTCGCGGATGCTGGTAAGAAACCTGGTGGAGATTCTTAATATCCTGAACATTTTCCTATATTCCTTATTCACGATAGCCTTTTTATGCAGGAACCGGAAATATACTTTGTCACCATCATAGGTATTGCGTTAGCGGTATTGCTTGTCGGGTTTATTGTTACCATGCTTTTCCTGTACCAGCGGCGGCAGCACCGCCAGGAGCAGGAGATGCTGCGGGTAAAGGATAAGTATGATCGGGAGGCGCTGCGCTCCCAGCTCGAGATCCAGGAAAATACCTTCAAAGCCATTGCGCAGGAACTGCATGACAATATCGGGCAGCTGCTCTCCGTGGTGAAGCTGTCGCTCTCTGCCCTGCCGCTGGAAAACAATCACCCGGCCCACGAGCTGGTCAAGCACTCCCGCGACGTGCTGAACAAGGCGATCTACGATCTTTCCGACCTGACCAAGAGCCTGCATTCAGACCGCATCAACGACGTGGGTTTGGTAGAGTCCATGCGGTTTGAGCTGGCTGCCATCAAAAAGACCGGGCTGCTGGATATACAATTTTCCGTATCGGGCTCCGAAGTACAGTTGCCGGAGCAAAAAGCCATCTTCCTGTTCCGCATGTTCCAGGAGATGCTGAACAATATCATTAAGCATTCCAAAGCTACTCACGTAGCAGTCGGCCTGAATTATGCAGAGGATGATACCTTTGTGCTGGAGGTAGAGGATAATGGTGTGGGCTTTAACGTGACAGAAAAGCAACAATCTGTTTCGGCTTCGCGGGGTGTGGGGTTAAAAAGCATGTTCAACAGGGCCCAGCTGATGGGCGCTGTCATCAGCATCGACAGCGAAGAAGGTAAAGGCACCAAAGTTCTGGTAAAGCTATCTCCGGAAAGCGTATTATGAGCGTGAAACCAACGAAAAAGACCCAGGTAGCTGTAATAGATGATCATATTTTACTCCGGACAGCGCTGGCAAGACTGGTAGGGTCGTTTGAAGGGTACAGCGTGTTGTTTGAAGCCGACAATGGCAAAGACCTTCGCAACAAGATCATGCAGCGCCTGATCCCCGATATTGTGGTCATGGATGTGAACATGCCGGAGATGGACGGGTTTGAAACCACCCAGTGGCTGCACAAAAACTATCCCCGTATCAAAGTACTGGTGCTCTCCATGCTCAGCGACGAGCGGAGCATCATCCGCATGTTCAGGCTGGGCGCCAAGGGCTACCTGCTGAAAAATACCGATCCCGAAGAGCTGAAGACGGCGCTCGACTCGGTGATGAACAAAAACGTATACCTCTCCGAATATGTATCCGACAAGCTGGTAAGCGGGCTGCACCGCGATGCCGACCGGGAAGAAAGCCCCATTGTGCTGAGCGAAAAAGAAAGGGAATTCCTGCGCTGGACCTGCACCGAGCTGTCGTACAAGGAAATAGCCGAAAAGATGTTCCTCAGCCACCGCACCATCGACGACTACCGCCAGTCATTGTTCAACAAGCTGAAGGTGCATAGCCGGGTAGGCATGGTGCTCTATGCTATCAAAAACGGCATCGTGGAGGTGTAAACCACCTTATTTGCTCAGGTACATGCTACGGTCTTTGTACAGCTGCCTGAAATAAGGATCGCGCAGGTTCTTGATGAAGCGGATGGCTTCGCCTGTGCTTTTCATTTCAGGACCCAGTTCCTTGTTCACATTGGGAAATTTATTGAAGCTGAACACCGGTTCCTTGATGGCAAAGCCATCCAGGTGCTTTTCTTCCGGTATATCCGCCACTGCCAGTTGGCCCAGCATCACTTTGGTGGCATAGTTCAGGTAAGGTTTGCCGTAAGCCTTGGCGATAAAGGGCGTGGTGCGCGAGGCGCGCGGGTTGGCCTCGATCACGTATACCTTGCCTTCCTTGATGGCAAACTGTATATTGATCAGTCCTTTTACCTTCAGCTGCAGCGCTATCTTTTTGGCAAAGTCCACCATGTCCTGTATCTCCAGCGGGGTCAGGTTGAAGGCCGGCAATACGGCATTGCTGTCGCCGCTATGGATGCCTGCAGGCTCTATGTGCTCCATGATGCCCATCACGTGAAATTTTTCGCCATCGCAAATGGCGTCGATCTCGGCTTCCTGGCAGCGGTCGAGGAAGTGGTCGATCAGGATCTTGTTGCCGGGAATATGTTTCAGCAGGCTTACCACTGCTTTTTCCACTTCTTCATCGTTCAGCACGATCCGCATGCGCTGGCCGCCCAGCACGTACGAGGGCCGCACCAGCACCGGGTAGCCCACTTTGTTGGCCACGTCGATGGCTTCGTCTACATCGTAGGCGGTGCCATAGTCGGGGTAGGGAATGCCCAGCTCCTTCAGCATATCGCTGAAGCGGCCGCGGTCTTCCGCAATGTCCATATTGTCGAAGCTGGTGCCGATGATCTTAATACCTTTCTGGTGCAGGCGCTCGGCCATTTTCAGCGCCGTTTGCCCGCCCAGCTGTACGATCACGCCTTCCGGCTTTTCATGCTCGATGATCTCCCACACATGCTCCCAGTACACCGGTTCGAAGTATAGCTTGTCGGCCATGTCGAAGTCGGTGGACACGGTTTCGGGGTTGCAGTTGACCATGATGGCTTCGTAGCCGCACTCCTTGATGGCCAGCAGGCCGTGTACGCAGCAGTAGTCGAACTCGATGCCCTGGCCAATGCGGTTGGGTCCTGAGCCCAGCACGATGATCTTCTTTTTATCGGATACCTTGCTTTCGTTATCTCCGCCTTGCTCGAAGGTGGAATAGAAGTAAGGTGTTTTGGCTTCAAACTCGGCGCTGCAGGTATCTACCATTTTAAATACGCGGGTGATACCGGCCTGCTTTCTCTTTTCATAGATCGCTTCTTCGCCGGCGTGCTGGATGATGCGGCTCAGCTGCTCATCGCTGAAGCCGTTTGCCTTGGCCTCGCGCAGCAGCTCCAGCGGCAGGGTATCCAGGCTGTATTTGGCCAGTTCCTTTTCCATGTTCACGATCTTCTGGATCTCGTAGATAAACCAGCGGTCGATGCCATTGGTGGCCTTGGAAATGGTGCCGACCGAAATGCCGGCCATCAGGGCATCCTTGATGCGGAAGATGCGGTCCCATTTCGGTATTTTGATGTATTCCAGCAGGTCATCGGCATGCATCAGGCTTTTGCCGTAGTAGCCAAGGCCAACAGCATTGTTTTCCAGGCTCTGGCAGGCCTTCTGCACGGCTTCGGTAAAGCTCCGGCCGATGGCCATCACTTCGCCCACGCTCTTCATTTGCAGGCCCAGGGTATCATTGGCCCCCTTGAATTTATCGAAGTTCCAGCGGGGTATTTTTACGATCACGTAGTCGAGCGCCGGCTCAAAATAGGCCGAAGTGGTTTTGGTGATCTGGTTTTCCAGCTCGTCCAGCGTATAGCCGATGGCCAGTTTGGCCGCGATCTTGGCAATGGGATAGCCCGTGGCTTTGGAGGCCAGCGCCGAAGAGCGGCTCACGCGGGGGTTGATCTCGATGGCAATGATCTCCTCGGTGGCCGGGTTGAGCGCAAACTGCACGTTGCACCCGCCGGCAAAATTGCCCAGGTCGCGCATCATGCGGATGGCGGTATTGCGCATCAGCTGCATGGCCGTATCGCTCAGTGTCATCGCCGGCGCCACCGTGATGGAGTCGCCGGTGTGCACGCCCATCGGGTCGAAGTTTTCTACCGTACAGATAATACAGACGTTGTCGGCTGCATCGCGTAAAAGCTCCAGCTCAAACTCCTTCCAGCCCAGCACGGCTTTTTCCACCAGCACTTCATGTATCGGCGAGGCCTGCAGGCCCCGGTTCAGGGCCTCGTCCAGCTCATCCTTGTCATGCACAAAGCCGCCGCCTGTGCCGCCAAGGGTAAAGGAGGGCCGGATCACCAGCGGGAAGCCGATATCCTGGGCAAATTCTTTTCCTTCCAGAAAGGAATTGGCCGTTTTGGCCGTAGCCACCGGCACGCCCAGTTCGATCATCCATTGGCGGAACTTCTCGCGGTCTTCCGCTTTGTCGATGGCCTTGATGTCCACGCCCACGAGGCGTACATTGTATTGCTTCCACAGGCCCAGGTCTTCGGCCTCTTTGGCCAGGTTCAGCGCAGTTTGCCCGCCCATGGTGGGCAGCACGGCGTCGATCTGGTTTTCCTGCAGGATGGTCTCGATGCTTTCTACCGTCAGCGGCAGCAGGTATACTTTGTCTGCCATCATGGGGTCGGTCATGATAGTGGCAGGATTGCTATTGATCAGGTAAACTTTGATGCCCTCTTCGCGGAGGCTGCGGGCGGCCTGGGTACCGGAGTAGTCAAATTCACAGGCTTGTCCGATAATGATGGGGCCTGAACCGATGATCAGGACCGACTGAATGGA
>JBEVLT010000475.1:0-4557 GCA_040509055.1 Chitinophagaceae bacterium | reverse complement strand
TTACCAGCCCCGTTGGGCATCACCTGCCTGTTCATTTCGGGTACGATGCAGGGCATATTGTCCTGCGACAGGGCATATACTTTATTACCATTGGGCAACTGCAGGAGAAACCGGCCTGGCGCGATGACACCAGGTTCATGCTGGAAGAGGGCAGGTGGGGCAATAGCTGGATTGTCCTGCGGCGCAGGCAGTTGGTACGTATACGGCTGCTTCTCTTTTTGCCGGCGCAGCTTCAGCTGGTCATTGAAAAAATCGGACTCCTGTGCCGAAGCGGCATAACAGCCAAGCAGGCCGATGATCAGGGTTATCTTTTTCATAAGCGGGTGTTTCTGCTTCTGAAGTTAAACCTATTTTCTCATTTTCCGGTAGGCATTGATCAGCCCGTTGGTGGATGCATCATGCCCCGACACCGGCGCTTCCTGCAGCAGTTCCGGCAATATCTTATTGGCCAGCTGCTTGCCCAGCTCCACGCCCCACTGGTCAAAGCTGAAAATATTCCAGATGACCCCCTGCGCAAAGATCTTGTGCTCGTACAGCGCGATCAGCTGGCCGAGCGTAAACGGGGTGATCTTTTTGACCAGGAAGGAATTGGTCGGTATGTTGCCGCCAAACATTTTATACGGGAGCAGGCGGGCGATCTGTTCTTCCGGCAGTCCCTGTTTTTCCAGCTCCTGCCGGGCTTCGGGTTCTGTTTTTCCGTTCATCAGCGCTTCCGTTTGTGCAAAGAAGTTGGAGAGCAGCTTCACATGGTGATCGCCCAGCGGGTTGTGCGTTTGCGCCGGCGCAATAAAGTCGCAGGGGATCAGCAGGGTGCCCTGGTGAATGAGCTGGTAAAAAGCATGCTGCCCGTTGGTGCCGGGCTCGCCCCAGATCACCGGGCCGGTAGCATACGCCACAGGTTCGCCGCTGCGGTCAATGCTTTTGCCGTTGCTCTCCATATTGCCCTGCTGAAAATAGGCAGGGAAGCGGTGCATGTACTGGTCGTAGGGCAGGATAGCTTCCGTTTGCGAGCCAAAGAAATCGGTGTACCACAGTCCGATCAGCGCCATCAGCACCGGGATGTTTTTATCCAGCGGCGTATCGCGGAAATGACGGTCCGTATCGTAAGCGCCTTTGAGCAGCAGTTCGAAATTTTTGTAGCCGATCGTGAGCGCGATGGACAACCCGATGGCGCTCCACAGCGAGTAACGGCCGCCCACCCAATCCCAGAACCCGAACATGTTGTTCTTATCGATCCCGAACTGCACTACTTCTTTTTCATTGGTAGAAAGGGCCACAAAATGTTTGGCGATATGCGCTTCCTTCTTTGCCGTTTTCAGGAACCATTCCCTTGCCGTATGGGCATTGGTCATGGTCTCCTGCGTGGTAAAGGTTTTGGAGGCAATGAGGAACAAGGTGCGCTCCGGCTTTACCTTTTTCAGCGTTTCCGCCATATGGGTGCCATCCACGTTGGAGACGAAGTAGGTTTCAATATCTTCTATTTGATAGGGCTTCAGTGCTTCCGTTACCATCAGCGGACCCAGGTCGCTGCCGCCGATGCCGATATTGACAATGTATTTGATCCGCTTGCCGGTATAGCCCCGGTGCTCCCCGCTGTGTACAGCATTGCAGAACCGCTGCATCCGGCGCAGTACTTTCCTGATCAGCGGCATCACGTCGTTGCCTTCGGCCAGCACAGGCTTCTTTGAAAAATTGCGCAGGGCCGTGTGCAAGACCGATCGTTGTTCCGTTTCGTTGATGATATCCCCGTCGAACATGGCTTCGATCGACTCTTTGAGCCGGCATTCCTCCGCCAGCCGGAGCAGCAGCTCCAGCGTCTCGCCGGTGATGATGTTCTTCGAATAGTCGAACAGGATATCGCCGGTCTTCGCGTGAAACCGGGCAAAGCGATCGGGATCGGCCGCAAAAAGTTCCCGCAGGTGCACGGATTTCATCGCGGTATAATGTTCCTGCAGGGCCTGCCAGGAAGAAGTAGTGGTGGGGTTGATCTTGTGAAGCATGTTAAAGCGTTGAGATGATTTCTTTTGTTTGCTGTACCATCACCGGCGTAATGTCCAGGTGCACGACCAGGCGTACCCGGTTGGGCGCGATGGCATAAGCCAGGATATCGTGCTCCCGGAGCCGGCTTACCAGCTGCGGAGCCGTATGGCCTTCGCTCACTTCGAAGATGATGATATTGGTCTCCACCGGCAGCACCTTGCTGACAAAGGCTTTTGCTGCCAGTGCACCGGCGATACCGGTAGCATGATCATGGTCTTCCTGCAGCCGGGCTATATGGTGCTGTAAAGCATAGATACCGGCTGCCGCGAGAAACCCGGCCTGGCGCATGCCACCGCCGAAAACCTTGCGCAGGCGGCGCGCCTGCCGGATAAAGGCCTTATTACCGAGCAGCAGGCTGCCCACCGGGCAGCCCAGGCTTTTGCTCAGGCACACCGAAATGCTGTCGAACACTTCGCCATACTGTTCCGGCGTTTCGTTTTTCGCTACCAGCGCATTCCAGAGCCGGGCGCCGTCCAGGTGAAACGCCAGTTGGTGATCGCGGCAAACCTGGCCGATCTTTTTTATTTCTGCAAAATCATAACAGCTGCCGCCGCCACGGTTGCTCGTATTTTCCAGGCATACCAGCCGCGTGCGGGCCTTGTGTACATCGTCGGGGTTGATGGCCGCTTCTACTGCAGCCGCCGTGAACCGTCCCCGGTCGCCGTGGAGCAGGCGTACCGAGGCGCCGGCATTGAAAGCGATGCCGCCTCCTTCGTATTGGTAAACGTGGGCCGATTCGTCGCAGATCACTTCATCACCAGGCTGGGTATGACACTTGATGCCGATCTGGTTGGTCATGGTGCCCGAAGGGCAGAACAGTGCTGCCTCCATCCCAAACAATGCAGCTGTCATGCTTTCCAGTTCATTGACAGAGGGATCTTCTTCAAACACATCGTCGCCTACAGGAGCCTGCCGCATGGCCTCGAGCATGGCAGGAGTGGGTCGGGTCACGGTGTCGGACCGGAAATCAATGACCATCCGCAAAATAATTTGCTGCAAGATAATCAGTTCACTCCTGAAAACAGGCAGTTGACGAAGGATAGATGGCTGTACCGCCGGCGTTTATTAATTTGGCGGCTTCTATGGCCCCTTTTACCCATCTTATCGTGCTGATCCTCTTTTCATCGGTCATGCTGATGATGGCGATCTATTTCCTGTCCCGGTTCAACCGGCTGTTTACCCGCATCAAAAGCATCTGGCTGCGGCAAATCATGGCGGTATGGCTGATCGCTACCTGCTTTGTACTGGCCATGGCGCCGATCTCGGCCGACGGGTACGGCATGGTGGCGAAAAAGGGATGGATATACGTGATCGTAACGCAGTTCAGCTTTGCCGTGGCGCATACCCTTATCGGGTTCAACATCGTCCGCTTTATTCATTTGAGGCCGGTGGTGCAGCGCATGCCCTTTGCGCGGCAAAAGGCCGTGGTGCTGGTTTTTATCGTGCTTTGCTTTATCCTGGTGAACATGGGGCTGAATTATTTCGCCAATGATTTCTCCACGAAGACGATGAAATATTCCGTTCTCTACAGCTTCTACAACGGCTGTGTGATCGGGTTTATCTACATCTCCATGAGCTATATCGAACTGGAGCGCAAGCGAAAACTGAATGAAAAGGAGCTGGAAGTGGTGCGGCTGAGCGAACAGAAAACAAAGGCGGAACTGGATGCGCTGCACTCCAAGGTCAACCCGCATTTTTTATACAATGCCCTGAACTCGATCGCCGACCTGTCCATCACCGACGGGCGCAAAGCCAGGCGGATGACCATTGCCCTGGCCGACCTGTTTCGCTACAGCATCAACTACAGCCAGAATAACTATTCCACCATCAATGACGAGGTGGATATGACGCAGGTATACCTGGAGATCGAAAAGATCCGGTTTGAAGATCAGCTCAGCTACTCGGTCAATATCGATGAAGAGGCCGGTCATTACCTGGTGCCCCGCTTTATCCTGCAGCCACTGGTAGAGAACGCGGTGAAGCATGGGCTGAAGGCCACGGGACAGATGACGGAGATCTACCTGGAAGTGAAGAAGGAGGGGGCAAGGCTGATCATCAGCATCGCTGACAACGGGCCCGATTTTCCCGAGCAGCTGATACCGGGCTATGGCGTCAAAAGCGTGTACGACAAGCTGGACCTGCTGTTTTACGACCAGTATGAAATACATTTCAGCAACCAGCCGCGCAAGCAGGTAATTATATATATCGACAAACTCACGAAAAATGAACCAGGTACTAAAAGCTATAGTGATTGACGACGAACCGGCAGCCCGCCGGTTGATGAAAAGCCTGCTGCTGGACCATGCAGATGTGATCAGCGTGATCGGCGAAGCCGGAAACGGCAGGGAAGCAATTGCAAAGATCGAAGAGCTGAAACCCGACCTGATCTTTCTCGATATCCAGATGCCGGACCTGACCGGTTTTGAGGTAATTGAACGGCTGAGCCGCAAGCCCAATATTATTTTTACCACGGCCTATGAGCAGTATGCTATCAAGGCCTTCGATACCTTTTCCATC
>JBEVLT010000474.1:0-10910 GCA_040509055.1 Chitinophagaceae bacterium | reverse complement strand
CTAAAGGCTGGATGTTGTGCAACGGGCAATCACTCCCGATTGAACAATATCAAGCCCTTTACTCAGTACTTGGCTTTCGCTATGGCGGAGACGGAAAAACCACCTTTATGCTGCCAAACATACAAGGCTCCGTACTGGTAGGCAACGGTCCGCTCAAAGACACTACTTATGAAGTAGGGCAACGGGGCGGTGATCCCGGTGTATCGCTGCTCACTACGCAAATCCCAGCCCATTTTCACCTGGTCAACGGGATGGTAACAAAGAACCCCGACCTGGCCCCAACAATAGGGGTTTCTGTACCAACCAATAAGAGCTACCTCTCGAATGTATTTGGCGTGCCGCCGCCAACCACCAAGCGAAAGGGTACCTTTTATGCACCAGCCCCTTCTGACAATACGTACTTGAACAAAAAGTCGGTTGACCCAACGGGAGAAAATAAGCCTCATAACAATATGCAGCCTTACCTGGTGATCAGCTATTGCATTTGTACCACCGGAACCCCTCCCCGACCCCGTGCTAATTCTTAACCATTCAATCAACTTATCATGGATATTTATCTTGGCGAACTGCGGGTCTTTGGCTTTGGCCGGATCCCGATCGATTGGGCACCCTGCAATGGCCAATCTCTTCTTATCAAAGATTACCCGGATCTTTTTTCCCTGTTGGGAACCACGTATGGTGGCGACGGTATCACCACCTTCAACCTGCCCGATCTGCGCGGGCGGGCTATGCTTCATTTTGGCGAATCGCCTTATGCGCCACATCCTTCGTTTGAAAGAGGCGATGCGGCAGGTGAAGAAAAAGTGACGCTGGCAGTGAATAACCTGGCAGCCCACTCTCATGCTTTTAAGGCTGCAGAAACCCCGGGTACCAATATGCTGTCCAATCCTGGCGTCAATTACCTGGCACAACCGGAAGTGCCCCAGCTCGCCGGCGGGTATATTGCGGCTTTTACGCCGAACATATCGGGCGGTAGCACAGCGCTCCATCCCAATTCGATCATGCCGGCAGGAAACACCCAGGCTCACGAAAACCGCATGCCCTACCTGTCTATGCTCGTATGCATTGCGCTTCACGGGGATTTTCCCTCCGGGCAATAATCATCATTCATCCATTCTTTTAAATTATTCTGATATGGAACCATTTTTAGGAGAGATCAAGGCTTTTGCAGGAACATATATACCCGATGGCTGGCTGCCCTGCGACGGCACTATGCTACCTGTATCCAAATACTCCGCCCTGTTTTCCCTGCTCGGCACTACCTATGGCGGTGACGGACAAACCAACTTTGCATTACCGGATCTGCAAGGCAGGCTGATTGTGCAAAGCGGTCAATTGACCGGCGGAGCCAACTACCCCCTTGGTGAAGCCGGCGGAGAAGTATCCGTCACACTGAATACCGCTACGATGGCTGGCCATACCCATAGCCTGCTTGCCGGCACTGTGCCGGGAGTGACAAACCTGCTTCATGACAATTACCTGGCTGCGCCACAGGATCCCGGCAATACCGGATCGCAGATACTGGCCTACCTGCCCGATCCCGGGGATAATACAGCAGAGACCATCATGCTGAATACAAACACGCTGACAAGCGAAGGGGGCTCGCAGCCGCACGAGAACAGGCAGCCCTTCCTGTGCATCACCTATATCATTGCTGTCCAGGGAATCTATCCATCCTTCCAGCAGTAAAATGATCCGTCCGTTGCAAGCAAGGCTGTCCGGTACCGGGCAGCCTTTTTCATTGCTTTCGCGTGCAGGTTAATAAAAATATATCCGTAAATACCCGTACAAATACTTTTTTTCTATAAAGTGAACAGCTTATATTTAGTCTCCGTATCCGCCACTTCCAAACCTTAAACCACCACCCATGCAGGCCAGCCTTTGCTTATTCACCACACAGGATATTACTTTTTTTCGCCTTCTGCGCTTCTTCCGTTTTCATCTTTTTCTCCTGCCGCCAAAGCAATGAATGCCCTGTCCTTTCCTATCGGCATTCCGTGATAAAGAATTCACCAATACCTGTAACCAAATCATATTCCTCTATTTTTTAACCCTCAAAACGATCAATTATGGATGCATTTCTCGGCGAGATCAGACCTTTCGCCCTTCCGTTTGCTCCCGTTGGCTGGGCCCTGTGCGACGGGAAGACCTATTCGATTTCATGGAACACAGCGCTTTTTACCGTTATTGGCAACCGCTACGGCGGTGATGGCCGGACTACCTTTGGCGTTCCAGATATAAAGCGCAGGGTGCTGGTGGGCTCCGGCACCTTGCCAAGGGGAGAGACCTACGAGATAGGGCAGCAGGGCGGCTATGCGGGCATCCCGCTACAGGCAGAAGAAATACCGGTGCATACCCACACCGCCAACGCACTGATGACCATCGACCCGAAGGACCCTGATGAGAAAACGAAGCGGATACCTAATGGCAACTTTCTGTCAAACATGTTCTATGAAAAGGATGACGTCAGAACCCTGGGAACCTTTTATGCTGAACCACCCGGCGATAGTATCAATCAGCTGAACCCACAGACAATAAAACCCATCGGCAATGGCGCATCACACAACAATATGCAGCCCTTCCTCGTGATCAACTACTGCATCTGTACGGATGGCTATTACCCTGAATACTCCTGATCTTTATTTTCCTTCTTCATTAACAATTCAATCAACTTATATGGATAATTATCTTGGCGAACTGCGGGTGTTTGCCTTTGGGCAGATACCGCGCGACTGGGCGCCCTGCAACGGGCAATTGCTCCGCATCGATCAAAACGGGGATCTTTCCACCCTGCTGGGCACAACCTATGGCGGTGATGGAATTACCACCTTTGCCCTGCCTGATCTGCGCGGGCGCGCCATGGTGAACTTTGATGCTGCGGACACGGATTATAAGATAGGTAACGCCGGTGGCGCAGAAAGAGTAACGCTGGAAGCGACCGGGCTTCCTGCACATTCGCATATCTTCAGGGTGGTAAGCGGTAAAGGCCGTGCCCGGCTTTCTCCTTCCGCTCCCGGGGTCAATTACCTGGCTACAGCACCGCAGACCCCGGATGCCTCCGATGAGAACATCCAGACTTTTATTCCAACTCTATCAGCCGAACAGACAACACTTCATCTCAATTCGGTGGCCCCTGCCGGCGGAAGTGAGCCTCATGAAAACCGCATGCCGCACCTGCCCATGCTCACCTGTATTGCATTAAGGGGGCGTATACCCCAAAAGCCTTAATATTCAATCACTCTTTAAAACCATTTCACGATGCAACCCTCACAACCAATACCCATCATCGGAGAGATCAGGGCTTTTTCAGGAACGCGTGCGCCCAAAAACTGGATGATCTGCGATGGTGCGCTGCTGGAAATAGCAGAATACCCGATGCTTTTTGAGCTGATCCGTAATACCTATGGCGGCGATCGCCGGAATACCTTTGCTATCCCTGATCTCAGGGGAAGGCTGATCGTACAGAACGGTCAGCTGACCGGCGGAGCTAACTATCGGCTCGGCATCGGAGGCGGTACTGAATCGGTGACCCTTACCCCGGCTAACATGGCGAGGCACCAACATTCCCTGACTGTAAGCAGCCAATCGGCTACCACCAACGAGCCCGACCGCAACTTTCTGGCAATACCACAGGATACCAAATACCCGAAGAACAAAGTACTAACCTATCTGCCTTATGAGGCTACGGATGCCACTCTGCAAACAGTGCCGCTGCATCCGGATGTGCTGGCGTCCACAGGACGCGGCCAATCGCATGAGAACCGGCAGCCTTTCCTGTGCATCATGTACATCATTGCCATACAAGGCATCTTTCCCTCGTTTCCATAAAGGAGTTGATCTCTTCACCGATAAAGCAAGGCTACCGGCACCGGCAGCCTTTTTCGTATGCATATGCGGGATAGTGCTATAGTGACTTTTCCTGTCCTGTATGATCTCTTTCTTAATAATCAGGCGAATAATTTTTTATATACAGCGAACGGCTTATATTTAATCTCTTATCCGTAGCGTACCACCCGTACCCACAAACCATTAAACATGCAAGCCAACACCTGTTTTTCCACCGACAACAGCACTCTTTTTCTATCTGTACAATTTCTTTGCTTTCCTTTTTCTCCCGGGAAAAAGCGATGAATGCATTCCGCCCGCGTTCCCTTTATCCCGTACCTGCAACCAGATCATTCCACATTATCTGATATACTCTTCTCTATTCTTTAACCTCAAAAACCATCAACTATGGATGCTTTTCTCGGCGAAATCAGGCCGTTTGGATTTACATTCAATCCAAGAAACTGGATGCTCTGCAACGGGCAGCTGCTCCCGATCTCGCAGTACACGGCCCTGTTCTCACTACTGGGCACGTATTACGGCGGCAACGGCCAAACCAATTTTGCACTGCCCAACATACAGGGCGTAACGCTGGTAGGCCAGGGCACTGCTATTACCGGCACCTTCTATGATCTCGGAGAAACCGGCGGCACGCCGGGCGTATCGCTGCTGAGCACCGAAATACCGGCGCATAGCCACACGTTCAACGCCATGTACACAACCGACGCAGCTTCGGCGCCGACCAAAGAAGTCAATGTGGCAACCCCTGTCAGCTACCTGTCCGATGTATATGAAGTGCCGCCGCCCACAACCAAGCGGCAGGGCAACTTTTATACTGCGGCACCGCCCACTACGGCCTTAAACCCATTGGCCGTTAACCCTACCGGCGGCAACCAGCCGCACAGCAACATGCAGCCCTACCTCGTCATCAACTACTGTATTTGCATCAACGGCTATTTCCCGCAACGCCCTTAATCAATCCTTTCACCAACCTCAAAAAAAATTATTGTTATGGATAATTATCTTGGAGAAATCAGGGCTTTCAGCTTTGGCCGGATACCCCGCAACTGGGCGCCCTGCAACGGCCAAACCATGGCCATCAATACGAACCAGGCTTTATTTTCCCTGCTGGGCACCACTTACGGCGGCAATGGCGTTACTACCTTCAACCTGCCCAACCTGCAGGGACGGGCGGCGCTGCATTTCGGTAATTACACAGGTCCCTATCCTTCCTATTATACACAGGGACAGGCAGCAGGTACTGAATCAGTAACCGTGCTGCAGACCAATCTTCCCGCCCATACACACCCGTTCGCTTTAACGGCCGGCGCAGGTACGACAAACCTGAGCGTCTCCTCGCCAGGTGTGGATTTTCTTTCCGTGATCCCCGAAGTGCCGCAGGTACCTAATGAAAACATGGTGCCCTATACAACCAGCCTGGGCTCGGGTGCCGTGCAGCTGAATCCCAACTGCATCGCGCCGACCGGGGGAACGCAGCCGCATGAAAACCGCATGCCCTACCTGCCTATCCTGTTTTGCATTGCGCTGACCGGTATCTTTCCGTCACGCGATTAAACACATTCATCACCTAAAATCATTTAAATCATATGGACCCATATTTAGGAGAAATCAGAGCTTTTGCAGGAAATTTTGCTCCTGTAGGCTGGGCGGCTTGCAACGGCGCCTTGTTACCAATATCCCAGTACGATGCGCTCTATACCCTCATCGGCACCACCTATGGCGGCGATGGGATCAGCACCTTCGCCGTACCTGATCTCAGGGGCCGGACTCCCGTACAGAACGGGCAATTACCAGGAGGCTCCAGCTATCCGCTCGGCGGTTCGGCCGGTGTGGAATCGGTTACCCTCACCTCATCCAGCATGCCTTCGCACCAGCATGGGTTCAATGTAGCTACCACGCCGGGAACAACCAATTCGGCCACCAACAATTTCCTGTCTACCGTTCAGGACACAGGAAACCCGGGCTCCACGGTACTGGCCTACATACCTTACAGCCAGGGCGACACTACCCTGCAGGCCATCCCGCTGAACCCACGGACGATCGGAGCAGGAGGAGGCAGCCAACCCCATGAAAACCGGCAACCTTTCCTGGCCATCACGTATATCATCGCCACGCAGGGAGTATATCCTTCCTTTCAATAGCCTGTAGCAACAGGATCATTTTTCAGCTATTTGTCAAAGGCTGTTCGACCATATGGTTGAGCAGCCTTTTTAAATTATTGGCGGCAAGATTTCTTCTTTTAAGGGTAATTACTTATTTTGAACCTGCATTATCCACCAGATGCTGCAAGCCTATTAAACCTATTACACATGCAAGCCACCCAAGTCTTGTTTATCGGTCTTACCGATCATTTCCACCAGTCATTTCATCTTTTACGCATCATACGGGCTGATTCCCGGTCAACGGTATTGACCAGTTCCGCTACCATATCCTGCGTTCTTTCCCGAACGGATCACGGGAGTTAAGCTTCATTTTCTTACAATCACCATCGCTATTGCAAACGCATAGCAGGATAGCCATCGCTGATGGCTGTTCCTGTACGTCTTTTCTTTATTTATTCATTATTAAACCCCACTATTTATGGATGCATTTATTGGCGAGATCAGGCCTTTTGGCTTTACGTATGCACCTTCCGGCTGGATGCTATGCGAGGGCCAGGCCCTCGCGATCCATCGGTACAACGTACTCTTTTCGGTCCTCGGCTTTCGATTCGGAGGCGATGGGCGGACCACGTTTAACCTGCCCGATCTGCGCGGTATTGCCCCGGTAGGCGCCGGCACCGCGCCGGGTATGTACCCTGCTCCTTTTGCTGAATACGGCGGCGCTCCGACCATGCCATTGAGCACGTCACAGATCCCTGCGCATTCGCACATCGTCAATGGCCTGATCACCACCGACCTGGCTTCGGCCCCGCTCAAAGGCGTAGCAATGCCCGACAACACCTGCTACCTCTCCAACACCTTTGAAGTGCCTCCGCCCAACCTGAAACGGATGGGATACAGCTATATCGCTGATACGCTTTCAGCAACCCACCTCGGTATACAGTCGGTGAGCGTGGCCGGCACCGGGAAGGCGCATAACAATATGCAGCCTTACCTGGTGATCAATTATTGTATCTGCGTGGAGGATGGCGACTACCCGGTGAAACCCTAACCGATCTATTCATTTACTAAAATCAATCTGTCATGGATTCTAATTATCTCGGCGAAATAAGAGTGTTTTCTTTTAACCGTATTCCCGGCAACTGGCTGCCCTGCAACGGGCAGGTGCTGCCCATTAAGCAATACCAGGCCCTTTTCAGCCTGCTAAGCAACCTGTATGGCGGCGACGGCAAGACCAATTTTCAATTGCCCAACCTGCAGGGCCGCACGATGATCGGCTTCGGCGTTTACCAGCAGGACCCGCAATTCCAGTTCACGCAGGCACAGGCCGGCGGAGCAGAAGGCGTCACCCTGACGGCGGCTAACCTGCCGGCACATACACACCAGTTTACGATCATGCAGGAAAGCGGCAATGTTTTACTGGATCATACTACCGCGCCCGTGTACCGGACCGCTATCACCAATGTGCCGCAGATCACGACGGAAGTTATCAACACCTTTGTGCCCTCCATCGGCGCTAAAAGTACGCCGCTCCATCCCGGATCGGTTTCCAAAGCAGGCGGCAACCAGGCTCACAGCAACCTGATGCCCTTTCTGCCCCTGACCGTATGCATCGCTACGGCCGGCATGTGGCCGTCCAGGAGTAATTAATCTTTTTTAAACAACCTTTTAAACAATCATTACTATGGATAATACAGTTGGAGAAATCAGGGCCTTTGCCGGAGACTATGCGCCCCGTGGCTGGGAAATCTGCAATGGCAAACTGCTGAGCGTGTCGGAATACCCGGCTCTCTTTTCATTGATCGGCTTTACGTACGGAGGCGACAACAGGAACCTGTTTGCCCTGCCCGATCTGCGGGGACGGCTCGTGGTGCAAAACGGCCAGCTGGCCGGCGGTTCGGCCTTCCCGTTTGGCAGGCCTGCTGGTCAGCAAAGCGTAACGCTTACCGCAGGCAATATGGGAGAGCACCAGCATGACCTGGTGGCGAGCACAGAACCCGCCGTCACCTCAACAGCCGCTAACAACTACCTGTCAAAAGCACAGGACCCCGGCAATCCGGGTTCGGATGTGCTGGGCTACCTGCCCTACAAGACCACTGACACGACACTGAAAGTGGCGCCGCTGAATGCCAACACCCTGACCTCAGCCGGCAACAGTGCGCCTCATGACAACAGGCAGCCCTATCTCCCGATCAGCTATATCATTGCCCTGAATGGCGTTTATCCCGATTTCTCAAGCGGGCAATAGATCGATCAGTTATTGACGGAAAGGCTGTCTGGCCCTGCCGGGTGAAGACAGCCTTTCCGTTTACCTGTGTAAAATGCTTTTTCGTTTAAGCCGGATCTGTACATTGCAACAAAGGGTTTCTTGCCTGAGCTCTATTAACCTTTGACCGGGACAAAAACTTGTAATAGCTTTAACCCTGTGCCGTTGTCTCCCGGCAACGCTCTTTAATAAACATTCATGAAAGCAGGTATCGTTTCCAATTCCGAAATATGTGTGCCGCTGTTGCAGCTGCTCCAGCAAAACCGGATTCCCGTTTCCGTCTTTGCCAATGTGGAAGACCGCAGCCAGTTCCTGGGTGTAGATCATTTCTGCAAAAGTTATAGCATACCGGTGCAGGAAGCAGGCGGGTCTTCTGCGGCCCTGTACGACTGGCTGGATCAAACCCGGCCCGATGTAGTGTTTATTATCGGCTACAGGCACCTGATCGATACATCCCGGCTTTCTCCCGCTCTGCTGTCTCATACATTCAATATTCATTTCGGACCACTTCCCTCCTTTAAGGGACCGAACCCGGTATTCTGGCAACTGAAAAAAGGAACGGAGACCATTACCGTGTCCATACACCGGATCAACGACCGGTATGATGAAGGTCCCGTGGTATGGGCCAAAGAGGTGCCCCGGCAACCGCATTTCAACTATGGACTTGTCAACAATCTCTGCAGCCAGCTGCTGCTGGAAGGTGCGGTGTACCTGCTGCAGCTGATCGGGCAGCAAAAGACTATCCCCGCATTGCCCGCCTCACCGGCTAAAAAAGCTTACCACAAACGACCGGTGCTGCAGGACGTACTGATCGCCTGGGATACGATGCCGGCCAAAGAAATTGTGCACCTCGTCAACGCCTGCAACCCGTGGAACAAGGGCGCCATGACCTTTTACAACCGGGCCGACGTAAAGATCCTGGATGCAGCGATCGTTCGCCCGGCAACACCGCTCCCCGCCACTACCCTGCCCGGAACGATCATTGCCGATGCCGGTCACCTGCACATTGCCTGCTGCGACCGGCAGGCGATCAACATCAACATGCTGTTTGCCTACAATTCATTTATCCCAGCCTACCAGGGCAGGGAATGGGGCTTTGCCGCCGGGAAGAAATTCGGCGCTTAAACTAGGCTGTTCCGGGGCTGTCTCTGAAAACACCTACTTTTACGCCTCTTTTATGGAACTGACTGAACAGAAAGCCGATGTGGTATTGATCCGCTACAATACCGACAGCAATGGTAAAAACCGGGCCTGGCGCATGATCATAGACGGACAGGAACTACTGGTAAACAGCATCGAGATACAAACCTCCTCCCGCACCTCGGCCGACTGGATGCAGGACAAGCAGGTATTCAAACACCATATCACTGTACAGAATTGCCTGGTACGGGTCAATGAAAAGGGAGATGCCCTCATTACCGGCCGCAAACCGCAGCATTAGTCTGCGATCTTAAGACCGGCTTTTATCCCGGTGCCAGTCTTCCTGCTTACCCAGCAGCGGGGCCAGGCGATTGTGGTAAAATTGCCAGAAGATCAGCGAGGCATGATACAACGCCAGGTATAGCATGGGGCTGAAAGATACCAGCCCGTGCCGGAACCGGAAACCCCGCGAAGGCCTGCGGCCAAACTCCTTTTCCAGCTCTGCTTCGATCCGGCTGTAAGGAATACGCTCGATACCGAAGCAGATGCGCCACAGGAAATGGCCGGCGTGATAATGAAACACATAATCCTCGGCCTGCGCGCCCCATTTTGCCACCAGTTTATCGCGAAAATCCATGAAGTGGGCCGGCGTATGGGTTGACATGCGTTCATGCGGATGCTGATGCAGCAATACCAGGGCCTGTGGCATAGACGCTACTTTCAGCCCAAGCCGGATGATCACTTTGCAAAGGTCATAATCTTCGATCCGGCTGAGACCCTCGTCGAAAAAAAGGTGGTGCCGAAAGAACAGCTCCTTATTGATGAACATGGAGGAACAGGACATCATTTTCAGGGTATCGGTATCGCGTTTCCTGTTATAGCGGTAATACCGGTACATGCGCAGCGGATAAGGATAAATAAGCGAGTAGCCGGCGCAATACAACATAGCCAGCTCCGGGTCGGCCTCCATCCGCTCCGCCCGCAGGGCAATGCTGCCCGGCAGCAGCTGGTCGTCATCATCCAGGAAACAGATAAAACGACCTTTTGCCCGGCGCATGCCATCGTTCTTGACTCCCGATGCATAAGGCTGCCGGCTGGTGAGATAGGTCCATTCGGTTTGCGGGCGTGCCTGCCGGTACCGCTCCACCAGCTGCTTCACGCCGGTGCTCAGCGCCGGGTCATCATTATTGTCCACCACACACACTTCCAGCGAGCCGTAACCCTGCGCTGCTACCGAATCGATGGCGCGCTGCAGGAACTCGTTCCTGTTCTTCGTCGGTATGATCACTGAAACTGTAATATCCCCGGTCAAGGTCATATCGGTTGTTAATGGTCTGCTCCGGCAGCGTTTTGGCGGCACCCGGTTTTTGGGGGCACAGGATACATCATTTTAGCCGAATTGCCACCGTTTCATACATTTAAATTCTCCGCCGGTATTTTTATCGTCTGCGGGACCGGCAATCCACTGACCGGGACTGCATTATTGCGCGATAGCGCCGTATCTTTGCGCGATTCATTCCATACCAAAAATGAACGGAACAACAGGTCATTATACG
>JBEVLT010000473.1:0-9795 GCA_040509055.1 Chitinophagaceae bacterium | reverse complement strand
GCCCAGGTAGAAACTGCGATCCCCGCCTTTATCGGGTACACACAAAAGGCAAAAAAAGAAAATGATGACCTGACCCTCAAGCCGACGAGGATCACCTCTTTGGTAGAATACGCGCAATACTTCGGTGGCCCTGAAGACGAAACGGACATCGAAGTGGTATTGACAAAAGACGGCGCCGGGAAAATTGTGGTGGAGACCAGGTTTGAAGCCGGTAAAGAGCCTTCGCTCCACATTATGTATTATGCCCTGCAAATGTTTTTTGCCAATGGCGGAGGCCCCTGCTATATTGTTTCCGTGGGAGCGACTACCGCGGCTACCATTGACAAGGCGAAATTAAAAGCCGGGCTCGATGCCTTAAAGCCCGAAGATGAGCCTACGCTGATCTTATTCCCGGAAGCGATCCGCGGGCTGGGCGATGATATCTATGCGGCCCTGGTCTCGGACGCGCTGAAGCAATGCAAAGAGCTGAAGGACCGCTTTACCATCATCGATGTAAAAGTGGATAAAACCAAGACGGTTGCCGAGAATGCAAAGACATTCCGCGACAACGTGGCCGGCACGCCGGAAGAATTGAAGTACGGGGCTGCGTATTATCCCAATATCAAAACGACCTTTTCCTATGCCTTCAAAGAGGCCGATGTAAAGATCACCGATAATACAGGTGGAGCCCTGCCGGGTACCCTGGATGCGGTGGCGCCGGTGAATAACCCGGTCTATAACCAGATCAAGGCAAAGCTGGATGCCTTCTTTCTTACCCTGCCGCCCGGGTCATCTGTAGCCGGCATCTATGCCTCGGTAGACAGGGACAGGGGAGTATGGAAAGCGCCGGCCAATGTGCCTGTATCCAATGTGGTCGGGCCCGATGTAAAGGTGACCGACCTGGACCAGGACGGGCTGAACGTGGATACCACGGCCGGCAAATCGATCAATGCCATACGGGCCTTTACCGGCAAAGGAACGCTGGTATGGGGCGCCCGCACCCTCACCGGCAACGATAACGAATGGCGCTATGTGTCTGTCCGCCGCTTCTTCAATATGGTGGAAGAATCTGTAAAGAAAGCCACGTACCAGTTCGTATTCGAGCCGAACGATGCCAATACCTGGGTAAAAGTAAGGGCCATGGTGGAAAATTACCTGACCGTTTTATGGCGGCAGGGAGCATTGGCCGGCGCTAAACCCGCAGATGCCTTTTTTGTAAAGGTGGGCCTCAATGTGACCATGACAGCGCTGGATATACTGGAAGGGTACATGCATGTGGAGATCGGCATGGCGGCAGTGCGGCCGGCAGAGTTTATCGTGCTCAAATTTTCACACAAGATGCAGGAGTCTTAATCACTTCCCCTAAACACATTTAATACAATTCATCAAATTAAATACTACTATCATGGCAGATTATCCTTTACCAAAGTTTCACTTCAGCGTGGAATGGGGCGGCGCAAAAATCGGCTTTTCAGAGGTCAGCGGCTTATCCGTAGAAACGGATGTGGTGGAATACCGCGACGGATCCAGCCCGGAATTTCATAAAATAAAAATGCCCGGCATGCAGAAGTTTGGCAACATCACCATGAAGCGGGGCACGTTTGCAGGGGATAATGATTTCTACAAATGGTGGAACACCGTGGCCCTGAACACGATCGAAAGGCGCAACGTGACGATCAGCCTGCTGAACGAGAACCATGAGCCCGTAGTGGTCTGGAAGATCAAAAATGCCTGGCCGTCCAAAGCCCAGTCTACCGACCTGAAAAGCGATGACAACGGCGTGGCCATTGAGACCATCGAGCTCGTACACGAAGGCCTGGTCATCCAAAACGGCGATTGATCATGGCTGCCAGTTATCCGCCGGTAAGTTTTTTCTTCCGTGTCGATTTCCAGCTTGGAGGCGTGCAGAGCACGGATTCCATGTTCCAGGAAGTGAGCGGCTTCAATGCAGAGCTGCAAACGGAGGAAATAAAAGCGGGTGGTGAAAACCGCTACTCCCAGGTATTGCCTGTGCGGGCCAAATATACCGACCTGGTCCTGAAGCGGGGACTGATCGTGGACTCTGCCGTGGTGAACTGGTGCAGGGATGCCATCGAGAACCTGATCATCCGCCCCATTACCGTCACGGTAAAATTATTGAACGAAAAGAACCAGCCGCTGCTGACCTATAATATCGTGAATGCCTGGCCGAAGAAATGGTCGGTATCCGATTTTAACGCGCAGGAAAGCAAGATCGTGGTGGAAACGCTGGAACTATCTTACCAGTATTTCAGGGTCAATTCTTAATACAGCTGATTATGCCGGTAGAAATATTCGAGCTTACCGTAAAAGCCAATGTGAAGGAAAATGCCGATTGCGGTACTACGGCAGACCGGTCGGGTGCAAGCGGGAGTGCGGCCGGTAGCGGCACTGCGGCTGCCGGCAACCAGGCCATCATACAGGAATGCGTGACGCAGGTATTGGAGATCCTGCGGCGAAACCAGGAACGTTAACCCTATTATTTATTTACTATGGGACTGTTGGAGAAAATGAAGATCATCGGCTTTATGGAAGCGACCGAATCTTCTATCGCTATGCCTTTCAGCATCTACTTTGCGATGTTTAATCCTGAAAAGTACAGCACCACTTCACAGACGCATTATAATAATGATTGTACGCCCGGCAATAATGGAGAGAACCAGCAGTACAACCGTACACCGGCCCGGACATTCAACTTTGAATTCCTGGTAGACGGCACGGGGGCCTCCGGGGAGACGCGGGAAGTGATGGCGGATATCATTTTGTTCCGCACTACCTGCGGGTTCCTGGGCGCGGAGCACCAGCCGGCATTCCTGATCATCAGCTGGGGCACCTTGCTGGTCCGTTGCCGGCTTACGTCCCTGACCATCGATTATACCCTTTTCCGGTCTGACGGTACTCCGTTGCGGGCTACGCTGAAAGCGTCCTTTACGGAATATACGACCAAGACCCTGCAGCAGCTTTCCATGTTCCTCAGCTCGCCGGATGTGACGCATGTGCGGACCGTAGAGTCGCATGACCGCCTGGACCTGCTGTCTTATAAAATGTACAAGAATTCCAACTATTACATGGAGCTGGCAAGAGTGAATAACCTGAATCAGTTCAGAAAGCTGAAAGCCGGCGACAAGCTTGTTTTCCCCCCGATCGAAAAAGCATAAGCCAAAAAGCAAAACCGGAAAAAGCAGATTATGCCCAACCTCAGACTAGTGCCCGGCCAGCAGGAAACCAGCCTTGTTACCTATACGGTGCTGGTCAACGGGCAGCGTACGGGCCGGGAGATCGGTGTGGTCTCCATTGCGGTCAGTAAAGAAGTGAACAGGATCCCCTGGGCAAAGATCGTGATCCGGGACGGCGATGTGGCCACGGAAGATTTCGAGGTCAGCAACCAGGATACGTTCAGGCCGGGCAATGAGATCGAGATCCGGGCCGGTTATCAATCGGACGAAGAAACGGTCTTCAAAGGGATCATCATCCGGCATGGCATCAAGATCATCCGCGACAGGCAATCGGTGCTCGAGATCGAATGTAAGGATGTTGCCGTAAAGCTTACGGCAGGAAGAAAGAACAAATATTTTCTTTCCGAAAGCGGGATGAAGGATACAGAAGTGATCGAAGAAATATTGAACGGGCATTCGATCCGGAACGATGTGGTGGCCGATGCGGCGGATGCCAGCCATAAAGAGGTTGTACAGTACTATGCTACGGATTGGGACTTTATCGTCACCCGCGCCGAGATCAGCGGCAAGCTGGTCATCCCGGATGACGGGGCGGTGGCGGTAAAAAAGCCCGATTTTACCACCGAGCCGGCCCTGCTCCTGCAATACGGTGGGAATATCATCGAACTGGAAGCGATGATGGATGCTACCCATCAATTCTCTTCGGTAGAGGCGGCGGGATGGAGCTATGCCGGCCAGCAATTGTCACAACAGGAGTCCGTATCGCCGGCCATACGCGAGGAGGGCAACCTGAGCGGATCCGATCTGGCGGATGTGCTGGGGCTGGACCAATACAAACTGGTTCACTCAGGCATTACCAACGACCAGGAGCTGAGAGGCTGGGCTTCTGCGCAACTCTTAAAAAGCAGGCTTTCTAAAATACGCGGCCGGGTAAAGCTTACCGGTTTTGCCGGTGTGAAGCCCGGATCGCTGGTGGAGCTGAACGGCGTAGGAGACCGTTTTAACGGGATCGCGTTCGTTTCCGCTGTGCGCCATAGCATCGGCGCCGGAACCTGGTATACGGATGTGCAGCTTGGTTTGTCGGCCCGCTGGTTTTCGCAGGAGGATGAAATATCGGCCTTGCCGGCTGCCGGGTTGATCCCTTCCATTGCGGGTTTGCAAGCCGGTGTTGTGACGCAGCTGGAGAGCGACCCGGATGGCGAGCACAGGATCCGGGTGCGGGTGCCGGTGATCGATGCCGCGGCTGACGGGGTCTGGGCCCGCATTGCCTGCCTGGATGCAGGCAATGAACGCTGCTCTTATTTCCGGCCGGAGGTAAATGACGAGGTGATCGTCGGCTTTGTGAACGATGACCCGCGGCAGGCCGTGGTATTGGGAATGCTGAACAGCAGCGCCAAACCGGTGCCGACCGATGTGTTTCCTGAAACCGACGACAATCATATCAAGGGATTTGTCACCCGCAGCAAGCTCAAATTCACGTTTGACGACGATAAAAAGATCATCACGCTGGAAACGCCCGGCGCCAATAAAGTGGTGCTCAATGACGACGAAGGCAGCATTGCGCTGCAGGACCAATCCGGTAATAAAATAACCATGAGCGGCGATGGCATCACCATCGAGAGCGCAAAGGACCTGGTGCTGAAGGCTGCGCAGAATGTGACGATAAAAGGATTGAAAATTTCGGCCGAGGCGGATAATGAATTTGCCGCGAAAGGGAATACCAAAGCCGGGGTGCAAAGCAGCGGGCAAACGGAGATCAAAGGCGGTACAGTGATGATCAACTAAATAAACAGCTATGCCAGGAGCAGCCAGAGCAGGAGATATGCATGTATGCCCGATGGTAAACCCGGGAGGCGCTCCTCATACCGGCGGGCCCATCCTGCCACCGGGCTGCCCGACGGTGCTGATAGAAGGAAAACCAGCTGCAAGAATGGGCGATATGCTCACCTGCGCGGGGCCGCCTGATACGATCATCAAGGGATCGGCAACCGTATTGATCGGGGGCCAGCCTGCAGCCAGACAGGGAGATACCACTGCACATGGCGGCTCGATAACCCTGGGCAGCCTGACGGTGATCATCGGCGGATAGAACAAAACAGAAATGTATGGAGGCAAAAAAATCTTTTCTGGGAACCGGTTGGTCATTTCCACCGGCCTTTACCAAAAATCCCTGCCAGGTGCTGATGGTGTCGGATGAAGAGGATATCAGGCAGAGCCTGCAGATACTGCTTTCGACCCGGCATGGCGAACGGATCATGCAGCCGGAATATGGGTGCAACCTAGATGTGCTGCTGTTTGAACCGGTGACTACCTCGCTGATCACGTTTGTAAAAGACCTGATCGAGAAGGCCGTGCTGTACCATGAGCCGCGCATCGATCTGAAAAGAACGGATATCAGGACCGACCAGATCATGGAAGGCCTGTTGCTCATTGAGCTGGAATACGTGATCCGCTCGACCAATTCACGGTACAACCTGGTTTATCCTTTTTACCTGAACGAAGCGGAGCAACAACCAAAATAATTTATTATGTGTGCTGTTATCAAAAACCCGTTGGACCGTGATGGCACAAGCCAGCAGCAGCGTCTTGCAAAAGCCCTGCTGCCGGAGAATGCTAAAATTGACGACAGGAAGATAGAAGAGATCATTGCCTTTGCCGTGGAATATTCCCGGCTGATCAATTATTACAATACCGGCAATACGATCGATGGCGACTGGACCTGTTTTTACGATACGGATCCCTGCATACTGCTTGCCTTGCTGGCAACGATCGATACCGACCGGATCGAAGCGCAGTTTAAGGAACTGGAAGAAAAGATCCGGCGTTGTACCGATACGGGATGCGCGCCTGACGGCAACACGGATGAGCCCGACCCGCTGCCGGAGTATTATGACGATCTTATTAATCTTATTTACAGCGTAGCGCTGCGGATCCGGCAGGCCTGTAAAAAATTGCCGGCCGGCAACCTGTTCAAGACTGAGATTGCCGCCATCATCGAAAGCGATCTGCACCAGGCGATCATCGACAATATTCAGCAGGATGCTCTTGTAAAGCTGATCGGCTATGACAAGGCAAGCCTGCAGCCCGGGAATGATTATTCCCCGTTTATGCAGGCAGAAAAAGACAGTACCTGTGAATGCGCGAAGGCCTGGCAGCTGGACCGGGAGGGGTATGACTGTATCTTTCCCGACAAGTCGTTCGATGCAGCTTCATTAAAGTCTCTTTTCTACTTGTTTTTTGTGGCGCTGCTGCGGATCAGGCAACAGGCAAGGGCTTATTTTGAAGAGTGCATTGAAAAAAGCGACTCGCACCAGCCGCATGTCACCCTTTTCCTGACCTTTCTTTATCTTTTCCGGGAGGCCATCGATCACCTCAATACGCTTACCGGCACGCACCTGCTCTATTACTTCGAACGAATACTTTGTTTGCATAAACGGGCGGAAACGCCGGATAAGGTGCACATCATTTTCGAGCTGGCCAAAAACTTCGACACGCACCTGGTGGAAGAGGGCGTGCTACTGAACGCCGGAAAAGAGGATGGCAAACAAATGGTGTATGCCCTGCTGGAAGAAGTGGTGGTGAATAAAGCCAAAGTGGAGCAGATCAAAACCGTTTATGTCAATGAAACAATGGGCGGGATACAGGCGGCCCCGGCAGCCGATACAAAAGACGGTTTGGGAGAGCCTTTTGGCAAAGATGAGCAGGCTTACTGGAAACCCCTGGGCGGCCCGGAGAGCCCGCTGGTGAACGAAGCTGATCACTCCTCCCTTGAAGCCGGCTTTGCCCTGGCTTCTCCCATGTTTTTCCTGAAAGAGGGCCTGCGGGCCGGCCTGATCAGCTACCGGCTGAAAGAGGATACGGATATCGAAATGATCAGGCAGGCCGATTCCTTCCGGCTGCTGTACAGCTCGGGAAAGGACTGGATCGAAATAGAAAACCTGTATGATGCCGTGGAGCGTATCCTGGTCGGATATCCCAGCCTGCAGCAGCTGTACCGGGAAAACCTGGATGAGATACGCGGGCTCATCGACAAAGGCTTTGATCTGCTGAAAGAGCTGTATGAGAAACTATACCCGGAATCAGAACTACCAAAAGAAATGGCTGCAAAAGCCAAAGCGGCCGCTCCTGCATTCGATACGGACAATGTCAAACAGTTCTTCGGGCAGGCAGGGATCGATGCCCTTTCAAAATCTTTACTCGGTATAGCCGGCGCCAAAACTAAAAAAGGTGCTGCCGCGAAAAAAGAAGGCGGCAACAATACTGCAATCGATGAAGCGGCATTGAGAAAAGAGCTGGACCAGGCCCGCAACGATGTTTTAAACATCGGGCAGGTGTATCTCAACAGGAGCGATGTGAACCGCAGGGAGCTCGATTTCTTTTTCATTGCAAACACAACGGCGCCTGCCTTTACAACTCCGGAGCCGGACCCAAAGAAACCCGGCCTGAAGGCTGACTGGCCTGTCATCAAAACGCTGGTAAGGAACACTACCGATGCCGATGGCAACCGCTCCTCTTCGTACAACGCGATCCGGTCCCTGAAGCTAAAAGGAGTGGACATGAAGGTGGCTGCATACGGGGTAAAAAACCTCGTGGTGCAAAACGATACGTCCATCCTGGACAACTCGAAGGAAATACAGCCCTTTACCAACAAGCCCTACCCCGGCTCCTATTTTTATATCGGCAGCAAAGAAGTGTTTCAGAAAAAGCTAGATTTTGTAGGCGTGCAGCTTGACTGGGCCGGACGCCCTGACGACTTCAGCACCCATTATGCCAATTACATCACCACCGGTATTACAGACGATTCATTCCGTGTCAACACCGAGCTCCTGAACGGCGGCATCTACCAGGATGTGTACCAGGCCAATGGTCAGAAGCTGTTCAATGCAAGCCTGTTCGATAAGACCTTTGTTATTTTGGGCGCTGTTAAAGAGGCGCCTGACGACGATAACAGCAATAGCGTAGGGGACAATCAGCCCGCGGGGGTCAAGGTATCAACCGGCAATTTTACCACTGTGCCGAAAGGGATCGATGCAGGAAGCATCGCCTCAGGATTTGAGCTGCGTTCTTTCCGGAGGGATCCTTACCTGCCTGATTTCACGGATTATAATGTGAATGTTCGCCGGGGCTTTTTGCGGCTGTCGCTGGCCCCGCAGGATTTCCTGCATGATGAATATCCCCGGTCGCTGCTTAAGCTTGCATTGACAAAGGAGCAGGCCGGAGGTGACGTTTCAAAGATCGTCAAAGAGCCTTATACGCCTAAGCTCAAAAGCACTTCGCTGGCTTACCTTTCCACGGAGCGGACGCGTTTTGGCGCCGGTCAGTACAATGCCACGATCGATCAGTTTTACCATATCACGCCATTCGGGTACCAAAAAATGGGAACCGATGCGCTGAGCGAAGTGTACCTGCTGCCCCAGTTTACCAATGCCGCGGCTGTCGTATTTACCCAGGGCAATTTATATATCGGGCTAAAGGATGCAAAACCCGAACAGAAAGTCAACATTCTTTTCCAGGTACTGGATGGTTCCGGCGATAACCGGTATGCCCCGCCTGATATAGAATGGGACTATCTTACAGGCAATGACTGGGTCTCGTTTCGCCCGTTTGAAATACAGGACCACACAAGAACCGAACAGAGCCCGGGCAAAAGCTTATTGAGCTCCGGCATTATCGAGTTCACCCTGCCAAAGACGATCAGCAGCGCGGGCACCACTATTCTCGATCCCTCCCTGCTATGGATAAGGGCCTGCGCACAGGAAGATTTCCTGCCGGCTGATGCTGCGCTCACGCAGTCCACACGCCGCATCGCAGCCCTGCCGGACCTGGTTGCCATTATAGCGCAGGCGGGAATCGCGCAGTTCATGAATAAGGACAATACGCTCAGCCATCTTGCCGCCCCGTTACCGGCAAAAACCATTTCAAAATTTGTCGACAGCCAGGCCGCCATCAAAACGGTTGCGCAGCCTTATAATTCCTTTGACGGCCGCTTGCCGGATAACGATAACCAGTTTTACCGGAGGATCAGCGAGCGCCTGCGTCATAAGAACCGCGCTATCTGCATCTGGGACTATGAACGGCTGGTGCTGGAGAAATATCCCTCCCTGTACAAAGTAAAATGTCTCAATCATACCAATATCCTGGAAAGCAAAGAGATCATCCCCGGTTTTGTTTCCATTGCCGTGATACCGGACCTGCGAAACAGGAATACCGCCGGTAAAACAGAACCAAGGGTACCGGTGGGCATGCTGGATGAAATAAAGGCTTTCCTGGCTAAGAAGACCAATTTGTTCGTGGCCTCGCTTCGCCCGGGCCTGCCGGGTTATTTACAGGTGGTCAACCCCTTGTATGAGCAGGTAAAAGTATCGTGCAGGGTTCGTTTTTACGAAGGATACGATCCTGCGTACTACAAGTATGTGCTGAACGGGGATCTGAAAAATTTCCTGGCCCCCTGGACCGCCAATGCCAATGCGGAGATCAGCTTCGGGTCGGCCTATCATCAATCGGCGATCCTGAATTTTATTGAAAAAAGAGCTTATGTGGATGTGGTGCTGCAGTTTTCCGTACAGCATTACAAGGACGGGATCGTGCAGCCCGGCGATGGCAGCGGGTGGATCATCCCGGT
>JBEVLT010000472.1:0-11406 GCA_040509055.1 Chitinophagaceae bacterium | reverse complement strand
CCATTCTGCTCTTCAGGATTCATAACCCTTGGTGGAAGTGAATCCGGCCGGGAGCTCATACCCCCACCGGTAATCGCTGATAGTGGGAATGATTTTATACCGGCGAGACATTAAAATTCAATGATCTGCCTGCCACCAATGTCTGCCGGTATAATACTGTAGACGCTCATAATAAAACGAATGTCTTAAAAGTATTATTCGATCAGCAGTTTTTCCGTATGCATCACCCCGGTGCCTGCCAGCTTCAGCACATACATGCCTTTTAAGATGCTGGCGGGCAACTGGATGGGATAGCTCATTGATTTGCCGGGATGGTTCAGCGGGTACCGGTACGCCAGCTGGCCGGCGGCAGTATACAGCTCCACCAGGTATTTTCCTTCTGCCAGTCCATTGGCCCGGAGCGTAAACCGCTTGCCGGTGACCGGGTTGGGAAACACGCTGATGCCTTTATTGTCGGGCTCCGTTTCTCCCACAGCTGCTGTCATCGTTTTGGTATTGCTGCTCATGCGAGCCGTGCTTTCGTTCACATCGGTGATCTTGATCTTGAACCGTTGCAGTGAGCTGAGCTGACCGTCTGATGCCTGTACGGTGACGATATATGCGTTGCCGGCATACTGGTCGGCCGGGTTCTCGTAATCGGGCGCCGTGATAAACCGTAGCACACCGGTAGTGGCATCGATGGAAAACAGCGCTCCTTCATTGCCTGCGGGAATGCTGTACGTGATGGTGGTGCCTGGTTCCTTGTCCACGGCCCATACGGTTCCTACAGTCGTTGTGTTTTCCGGTAGTTTCAGCGTCACGGCCGCGTCGCCGTCGAAGGAACCGAACTCGGGTGCATTGTCGTTGACATTGGTCACCCTCACCTTGAACCGCTGCAGGGCTGTCAAGCCACTGGCAGACGCTTCTACAGTTACCATGTACAGGTTGTTCTCATCGGGGTCGGAAGGCCGCTCGAAGTCAGGCGCATTCCGGAAAGACAGCTGGCCGGTCGCGCTGTTGACCGTGAAATAGCTGTCATCATCGCTGCCCGCCAGGCGATAAGCAATAGCCTGCGACAGAATGGTGGTCGCCGTCATCCTGGTGACCGCCGTCTGGTTTTCCGCCACGTTCACCGTAGCGCTGGCGGCGCCATTATAAGAAGTAATGGCGATCTCAGCTGCGTCCGTCACGGTCACTTTCACCTGCTGTACATCGGTCAGGGTGCCATTGGTAGCCTGTACGGTCACTTCGTACACATTATCGGTACCGGCATCTCCGGGAGCTTCAAAATCCGGCGCTGTAAGGAAGGACAGTACGCCTGTGGTGCTGTTGATGCTGAACTTACCTGCATCGGCGCCGCCGGTAATACTGTAGCTGAGGCTGCCGCCGGCTTCGTTGGTAGCTGTCACGGTGGTGACAGTTGTTGTATTTTCCGGCCTGCTGAAAGTGACGGCATTACTAAAGATCGTGGTGGTATCGGAGGACGTGATAGCAAAATTTGTTTTTACGGTCACATTGTCTACCATCAGTAGCTTACCACCGTCCGACAGGTTGCGGAAGCCGATATAGACCTTCTGGCCCCTGTAAGCGCTGAGATCGAGTGTACTGGAAGTCCATGCAAAATTTTCCGATGTCGACGGAAGCAGTATCGCGGAAGAGTAGATGTCCCCGGGAGGCACCGTCATAATGCGTACCTGATAAATTGCCCGTACTGCCGGCAGTTGTTCGACGCTGGTCCGTGCAATCCAGCTTAGCTGGATATTGCTGCCACTCAGGGCGATACCTGGTGTCCACATCCAATTATCTGAATTGTAGCCTACACGGCCAGGGGTATAGGCAACTGCACAAGTGTCATTTTCATGTGTAAGATCTCCATTCAATCCATATTGGGGAACACGTCTCCAGGCGTTTGCAAGACCAGATACATCGGCAAAAGTCCATCCCACAGGAAAAGCGTAGGTGCCGGCTCCGCCGTTCGTCGGGCCGGGAATGTTATCGAATGTTTCTTTGAACAGGGGAATGGTCTGTGCATGCAGGCCCGATACGGCCAGGAAACAGCAAATCAAACAGGTTAGCTTCAGTTTCATATCGATGATTATTGGGTTTGCGACGGAACAGGAAAGGCCTGCTGCCTGCGGTCAAGCGAGGTCAGCTTGCGGTCGTACCAAACCCAGATAGCGATCAGCACCAGTGCAAGCACCAGCAGGAGCAGGATCACAAAAGACAGTTTTTTGATGCCAGGGAGGGTTTTGAGCAGTGGTTTGGAGACCATGCTGTAAATATGCGCCGCAGGCATAGCGGATTACAAATTCCCGGCGTAGAAAAGACGTGACAGGGGCCGGACAAAAACGTGCAAGAAAGTGTAAGAGGCTGATTATGAGTCAATATTCGACCGGCCGGTCAGATGCGGGCGATCAGTTCTTCCAGGCTGTTTTCCTCGCTGACATTCAGTTTTTTTCGCAGGCGGCTGCGGTATTGGCGGATGGTGTCGGCGCTGAGGCCCAGCATGGCTGCCATTTCCTTGTTGGAAAGCTGGAGCCTGGCCAGGGCCATAAACCGGGTTTCGGCAGGCGTGAGGCCGGGAAACTGTTCGCGGAGCCGGCGGAGAAAACCGCTGTGCACCTTTTCAAAAAGGGTGCGGAAATAGTCCCAGTCCGCATCCGTCAGGATGGTGCTTTGCTCCAGCTGTTGCAGCATTCCGGCAGTCTGGTCGTCTTCTTTTTGCCGGTGCAGCAGCTCGATCAGGGCATTCTTTTCGGAGATGTTTTTAGCGAAATCAGTCAGCTGCCGGGAGGCGGTAGCCAGCTCCTGTTCCCGGCGCCTGAGCTTTTTCCGCTGCGCCCTGTACAGGTACACGATCGCGATCATGATCACGAGTACGACGCCCACAAGGATATTCCGTTCCAGTATATTGACCTCTTTCCGGCTTTTGATGATGTCCATTTCAGCCCGGTACTGGTCCAGCGCCATCTTTTGCTTTGTCCGCAGCATCTGCAGGCTATGCAATTGCCGGATAAAGCTGTCCTTTACGAACAAGGCCGAGTCGATGAAAACAGCGGCAAGCGCCGGCTTGTTTTGCGCGGCATAGAGCTTCGACAGCAGCGGGTACAATCGCTGCAGGCGGTAATACTGGGCGGAGCGGTAAGCGTATTGCCGGGCTGTATCGAGCAGCAGCGCAGCCCGGCCGGTCTGTTGCCGGGCCAGGCTGATGTCGCTCAGCACCATCAATGAGTTGGACACCAGCCCCCAGTCTTCTCTTTTGGTGCCGATCCGCACATCTTTTTCCAGCAGGGGTATCGCCTGGTCGTATTCGCGGCGCAGGAACAGGCTATAGCCCAGGTTGCCGCTGCTGATGCCTTCCCAGTCTTCACTATTCGTCCGGATGGCCCGATCGAGCGTGCCCCGGAAATAATGATCGGCCGAGTCCAGCATATTCAGCTGCTGGTAACAGAGGCCGATCATGTTGCCGCTACTCAGTGTCTGGTACCGGAATGCTTCCGGGGTTTCCGCATCCGCCTTCAGGGCTTCCTGGTTGTAAAAGATGGATTCGCGGAAATCGTTGAACCGATAGTACTCCGTGGCGATCTGGTTGAGCACGTTTTGCTTATCCGGGTACTCTTTGGGAGAAATATCACGGATCAGCTCGTACACCCGCTGGTGATGCTCAAAGGCCAGGTCGTACCGTTTTAAAGACTGGAAATTATACAGCGCCTGCATATTCTCAACCGAGGCTTCCAGCCATATTTTTTTTCGTTTGATCCCTTCGTTTTTCAGGCTGTCGAGCAGGTGCTGGATCAAAGAGGGAGAGAACCAGGCGGAGTTGTAGTAGAAATAATGCATCCGCAGCAGCCCTGCTTCCAGCAGCAGGTCTTCGTCATCATGATCGATGGCCAGCTGCCTGATGGAATCAATCCTGCTGAAGCTTAGGATGGAATCCTGGCGCTGCATACTGATGTTTACCCGGAGCAGCAGCTCCATCCGCTGCCCGTGTGTCTTGTGCAGCAGCTGCCTGTATTGTGCATGCGTGGGCTGCAACAGGCAACAGCAGGCTACAATATGAATAAAAAGAAAATATTTCACGCAGCAGGGTTTTGAGCATGCAGTAGTCGGGTCCTGGCAGGATGGTGGCACATCATGATTCGGATAAAAAATCAATAGTCAGAAAAATGAATGGTCGCAGGTAAGGAGGTGGGGAGGGTAATGGGACGACTAAGGTAATTGATATTACCCAATCTTCCACTCCACGACCTGGTTCACCCATTCGGGACGAAAAGGCGTGGTGATGCGGATATAATTGTCGGTGTAGCCCTCCATCATCCCGTTCTTATCGTGGCTTTCGAACAGTACGTTGCGGGCCTGCCCGGTATGCTGCTGCGTGAAGTATTGCATTTTCATGTAGGACAGGTTGCGCAGGGTTTTGTTCCGCTGGTGGCGTACGTCCTTCGGGACTACGGGGTTCAGCGTCAGGGCATGTGTATTGTCCCGCTCCGAATAGGTAAATACGTGCAGGTACGAGACATCCAGGGAATGGAGAAAATCGAAGGTTTCCTTAAACTCCTCCTCCGTTTCGCCCGGAAAGCCTACGATCACATCCACACCGATGGCACAGTGCGGCATCAGGGTTTTGATCAGCTTTACCCGGTCGGCGTACAGCTCCCGGCGGTAGCGCCGCCGCATCAGTCCCAGCACTTTGTTGCTGCCGCTTTGCAGCGGGATATGGAAATGCGGCATGAACTTATCGCTGTTGGCCACGAACTCGATGATCTCGTTGGTCAGCAGGTTGGGCTCGATGGAGGAGATGCGGTACCGTTGAATGCCTTCGATCCCATCCAGCTCTTTGACCAGGTCAAAAAAGCTTTCTTCCGGTTTGGGAAAGCCCTCCGGTCCCTTGCCAAAATCGCCCAGGTTCACTCCCGTCAATACGATCTCTTTGGCACCCTGTGCGGCCAGTTCCCTCACGTTCTTTACTACGTTGGCCACGTTGTCACTCCGGCTTTTGCCCCTTGCCATGGGGATAGTGCAGAAAGAACAGTTGTAATCACAGCCGTCCTGCACTTTCAGGAACGTCCTTGTCCGGTCGTTCATGGACCAGGAAGAATGGAAGCCGGATACCTCACCGATATCGCAGCTGCAGATCTTTGCCGGGTCGCCCTTGGCCAGCTCCCGGATATGCTGCGCGATATTGAATTTTTCGGCAGCGCCCAATACCAGGTCCACCCCGGGTATGGCCAAAATTTCTTTGGGCTTCAGCTGCGCATAGCAGCCGGTGATCACCACCAGGCTCTCCGGCGCCTTGCGCTGGATGCGGCGCACCAGCTGCCGGCATTCCTTGTCGGCATTGTCGGTGACCGAGCAGGTATTGATCACATACACGTCGGCCAGGTCGTCAAACTCTTTTTTTTCAAAACCTTCGTTTTCCAGGATGCGGGAAAGCGAAGAGGTCTCCGAAAAATTGAGCTTGCAGCCAAGGGTATGAAACGCTACTGTTCTGGATTCGGCCATAAGGGGCGGCAAAGATAGCGTATCGGGGCAAGCTTCGGAAGGGCAGGCCCCGTTCCGGCCGGACTTCCCTGCAGGGTCTGGCTGTTTATTTAGCCCAAGTGTTTGGAAATGAACCGGAAATAGGTCTATTTGCAGGAAAATCAACAAATGCGACTCCTGAAGCCGCTGCAATGGTTGTATACGCTGTATGCCTTTCTGACCTTCACCGGGCTCATGCTGCTCATTTTTCCCCTTGTGATCGGGGCCAGTTTTTTCGGCCGTATCAGGGGCGGAAATATGATCTTCCGGCTCTGCATGCTGTGGGCGGATATCTGGTTCCCGCTGGTTTTTATTTGGGTCAAACGGATCTACGAAGTGCCGCACGACAAGACGAAGCAATACATTTTTGTTACCAATCATATTTCTTACCTGGATTCGGCGGTGCTGGTAAAAGCTTACCGCCAGCCGGTGCGCCCGCTGGGCAAGATCGAGATGTCGCGGATCCCTGTATTCGGGTTTATTTATAAAAAAGCCATCGTGACGGTGGACCGGAGCAGCCCCGAGAACCGGGCGGCCAGCATCCGCATCCTGGTGTCTGTTATTAAAAAGGGCATATCGGTGCTGGTATTCCCGGAGGGCACGTTCAACATGACCCACCGGCCGTTGCGCGATTTCTACGACGGCGCTTTTCGCCTGGCCGTGGAAACGCAAACCCCGGTCAAGCCGGTCCTTTTCCTGGATACTTATCGCCGCATGAATTACAACGGCGTGTGGGTGACGCCGGGGCGGTGCCGGATCGTGTACCTGGACGAGATACCGGTAACCGGGCTTGCCATCAAAGACGTCCCGATGCTGAAACAGGAAGTGTACCGGCGGATGGAAGAAAAGCTGCTCGCTTACCAGGCGCCCTGGATACAACCGCTGGACGAACAGCCGGTATAAGGCCTCTATTCGTGTTATCTTTACTGCTTCATGCCGGAACCAACGCTATATACACCTGTTGCCCCTGTTTTTGCAGAGATCATCATCCCGCTGGCCCTGCCGAAAACCTATACCTGGTCGGTGCCGCCGCACCTGCTGGCCACAGCCAGGCCCGGCTGCCGCGTAGAGGTAAACCTGGGAAAGAACAAGAAGTATGCAGGCGTGGTCAAACAGCTGCATCATACCAGGCCGGAGTTTTTTGAACCCAAGGACGTGCTGAACGTGCTGGATGTGGAACCGGTAGTGTTTACCGAACAATTGCAGCTGTGGGAATGGATGGCTTCTTACTACATGTGCAGCGAAGGAGAGGTAATGGCAGCGGCCCTGCCGGCACATTTTAAGTTGAGCAGCGAGACCATCCTGGTGCAGAACGAAGAGTACGGCGATGACTTTTCCGCATTGGACCATGATGAATACATCGTGGCCGAGGCCCTGCTGGTGAAAAAGGAGCTGAAACTGACCGAAGTGCAGCAGCTGCTCGATTCATCGCATGTGTACCCGGTCATCAACCGGCTGATCCAGAAAAAAGTGTGCTATGTATGGGAGGCATTGAAGCAAACCTATGCCCCTAAAAAAGAAACCTATGTGCTGCTGAACCCGCAGTACGACAACGAGGAGGAACTGGAAAAGCTCCTGAACGAAGACAAACGCCTGCAGCGGGCGGAGAAACAGATGGAACTGCTGCTGGGCTACCTGTACCTGCAGAAAACGCAGGGAGAGGTAACTAAGGCGGAGCTACTGAAGAAATCCGGCGCCTCGGATGCGCAGCTGAAAGGGCTGACCGATAAAAATATAGTATGGACGGAGAAGCGGAATATCGACCGGCTGCGCTACCTGCCCAGGGATATCACCATCGATTTTGAGCTGACGCCGGTGCAGCAACAGGCCCTGGCTGCTATCAGAGAGAGCTTTGCTTCCAAACCCGTTTGCCTGCTGCACGGCGTTACCTCCAGCGGTAAAACGCAGGTATATATCAGGCTGATCGAAGAGTATGTGCGCCAGGGCAGGCAGGTACTGTACATGCTGCCGGAGATCGCGCTTACCTCGCAGATCATCCGGCGCCTGCAAAAACATTTCGGCGGGTACATCGGTATTTATCATTCCAAATTCTCGCAAAACGAACGGGTGGAGATCTGGAACAAAGTAAAAAGCGGCGAACTAAAGGTGGTATTGGGAGCCCGGTCATCGGTGTTCCTGCCGTTTACAGAACTGGGGCTTATCATCTGCGACGAGGAGCACGACGCCTCTTATAAACAGCAGGAGCCGGCGCCGCGCTACAATGGCCGTGATGCCGCCATCTACCTGGCTTCGCTGTTCCGGGCGCAGGTGGTGCTGGGCAGCGCTACTCCGTCGCTGGAAACCTATTACAATGCATCGGCCGGCAAATACTGTAAGGTGGAGCTGATGCAGCGTTATGGCAATGTGCAATTGCCGCCCATCCGCATCGTGGATACGAAAACGATCATGCAGAAAGACCGGTCGAAAGTAATGCTGTCGCCACCGCTGGTGGAGGCCGTGCAGCAGGTGGTGGCCCGCAACAGGCAGGTGATCCTGTTCCAGAACCGCAGGGGCTATACGCCTTACCAGGTCTGCAGTGTATGCGGCTGGATACCGCAGTGCCGGTACTGCGATGTCTCACTTACCTTTCACAAGCTGACAAATAAGCTGGTGTGCCATTATTGCGGCACCACGTACCCGCCGCTGCATACCTGCGCCGCCTGCGGCAACCATTCGTTTGTGCAGCGGAACTTCGGTACCGAACGGATCGAAGAGCTGGTGCAGGAAACCTTTCCCGATGCAAAAGTGGCGCGGATGGATATCGATACGGTGCGCGGCAAAAATGCCCATGATGTGCTTATACAACAGTTTGAGCAGCATCGGATCGACATCCTGGTAGGTACCCAAATGGTAGCGAAAGGGCTTGACTTCGACCGTGTGGACCTGGTAGGTATTCTCGATGCAGACGGGCTGTTGCATTTTGCCGATTTCCGGGTAAATGAAAAAGCTTTCCAGCTGATGGAGCAGGTAAGCGGCCGCGCCGGGCGCAAACCGATGGGGAAAGATGAAGCAGAAGCAGCCGTGCTGGTCCAAACCTCGCAGCCTTCGCACCCGGTGCTGCATTATGTGCAGCAGCATGACTACGGTAGGATGTTTGCCGAAGAGCTGGCCAAGCGGAAGCAGTTCTTTTATCCTCCTTTTTCAAGGATCATTCATGTATCGTTCCGGCATAAGATCAAAGAGATCGTCAGTGAAGCGGCCGGCCATTTTGCCGATGCACTGAAAGCGCAATACGGCAACTACCTGGTAGGGCCTGCCGAGCCGGTGGTGAACCGGGTTCGCAACCAATACCTGATGGAGCTGCTGGTGAAGCTGCCCAAGGACAGGAAGACGATCATGGCCTGCAAGCAGGCTATTGCAGCGCAGGTAGCCCTGCTGCACCAGGACAAGCGGTTTCGCAGCGTGGTCATCGTCGCCGATGTGGATCCTGCTTAACGAAGAAAAGCCTAACGGGCCGGGGCTGCCAGCGCTTTGATGCCGTCGTAGGTATACCGGAAAAATCCTGGTTTATTTTGTTTCGCTGCATTCAGCATGGCCGCGGCTACCATTTTACCGTGAATGGCCCTGTATTTTCGCCAGGAGCCGGCGAGGATGCCGGAGATAAACTTCATCGAAGCCTGCAACAGCTTTTCCACCGGGCGGTTTTCCTGCCGCCGGCCAAGGAGCATGGAAGGCTGCATGATATGTACGGAGCGGATGCCCGTGCCCAGGATCGCTTCTTCCACTTCGCCTTTCAGCTTTAGGTAAAAGGTGTTGCTCCTGCTGTCGGCCCCTACCGACGACACGATTGCCAGCGTTTCACAACCGGCCTCTTTGGCAAAGCGGGCTGCCCTGACCGGTATACCGTAATCGATCTTCCGGTATAGTTCCTTATCGCCTTTTACGTTTTTCTGCGTAGTGCCGATGCAGCAAAACAATACATCCGTTCCTTCCAGCGCCAGTTTCACCGATTCTGCATCGTCGAAATCGACCAGCTTGATCTCTGCCTTGGGATGGGGTTTCGGATAAGGGCGGCGAACGATCACCCGGACGGTAGAAAAAGTTTCGTCCTTCAGTAATAACCCGAGCAGGTAATCCCCGATCATGCCCGTGGCGCCAATTAAGGCTGCTGTTTTTCCGCTCATATTTTTGCAGTATACTTGCTGCTGTATACCGTATGCAAGTTCAGGAAAATTTTTCGCTCAAACCCTACAATACCTTTGGCATCGATGCCCGGGCCCGCTATTTTGTACGGGTCTCTTCGGTAGAAGAGCTGCGCATGGCACTGGGTACCGGCCTCGTGCCGGCACGCTCCGGGTCATTGCTGTTGCTGGGTGGCGGCAGCAATATCCTGCTTACCGGCGATGTGGACGGGCTGGTGATCCGAAACGAGATCAGGGGGATAAAAAAGATAAAGGAAGACGATGAATTCGTCTACCTGCGCGCAGGGGCAGGGGAGAACTGGCACACCTTTGTGCTGCATTGCATTGCCAATAACTGGGCGGGGGTGGAGAATCTTTCGCTGATACCGGGATGCACCGGCGCTTCACCCATGCAGAACATCGGGGCCTACGGGGTGGAGATCAAAGATGTATTTCACGAACTGACGGCCTTTCACCTGAAGGAGAAATGCAACTACACGTTTTCCCTGAAAGACTGCCGCTTCGGCTACCGCGAAAGCGTGTTCAAGAACAAATACAAAGGCCAGTTCGTGATCCTGGATGTCACGTACCGGTTGCGCAAACAACCTGTTTTTCATACCGGCTATGGAGCCATCATGCAGGAACTGGAACGCATGGGGGTGCAGCAACTGAGCATCGCTGCCGTGTCGCAGGCCGTGATCAATATCCGTACCTCGAAGCTGCCCGACCCTGCCAGGCTGGGCAATGCCGGCAGCTTTTTCAAAAACCCCTCCGTTGAAAAAGAACAGTACCACTCATTGAAAGATCGGTTCCCGGGCATCGCAGGCTACGGGAATGCAGATGGCACCATGAAGCTGGCGGCCGGCTGGCTCATCGAGCATTGCGGCCCCGAACCCGGCGTCAGCTGGAAGGGTTATCGCAACGGCGATGCCGGTGTGCATGCCCAGCAGGCGCTGGTGCTGGTCAACTACGGGATGGCCAGTGGCCATGATATCTATGCGCTCAGCGAAACGGTAGCGCAAAGCGTGGCCGATACATTCGGCGTCAGGCTGGAGCGGGAGGTTAATATACTTTAACAAAGCCGCTGCATCATTTCCCGGCTTTGTGTTGCCTCATAGAAAACCTTCTATTTTATGAAGAAAACAGTCATCATTTCGATTGCTTTTGTGTTATGTGCAGCAACGGCCGGCGCCCAGGCGGCCAAATCCCTCTATGCCGAACTGGGCGGACCCGGCCTCGCCTCTTTTAACTTCGATACGCGTTTTACGAACCGCGAAGACGGTATCGGAGGGCGTATCGGTTTTGGCGGCTTCAGCATCGGGGGCACCGGCGCCATTTTTGTGCCCATTGGCATGAACTACCTGATCGGGAAAGATGCCAAAAATTATTTTGAAGTGGGTGCAGGCGTCACGCCCGTATTTCTTTCGGGTGTGCTGGAAGATGATGACGGCGATTTCTCCAGCACATTTGGCCACCTTTTATTCGGCTACCGCATGCAGCCGCGGAACGGCGGGTTTACCTTCAGGGCGTTTATTTCGCCCATCTTTGCCAAAGGAGCGTTTATCCCGTATTATGGCGGCGTATCCTTTGGCTATAAGTTCGGCAGCGGAAAAAACTAACCGGTATTAATCAAAACAGGGCAGGACACCTGAAGGTATCCTGCCCTGTTTCTTTTGGTTTTTTGTCAGGCCTCTTCGTCGAATTCTTCGTTGTATCCCTGTTCGCTGTCCATGTTCATCATGCTGCCGATCAGGTCTTTGAACTCTACCCTGCTTTCAAATATTTT
>JBEVLT010000471.1:0-23528 GCA_040509055.1 Chitinophagaceae bacterium | reverse complement strand
AAAGTATTTCGTGAAATGGTTAAATATTTTCGGGTTATTTTGTATATACCGGGTTCGGGCAGATATATGCCGGGCAGGAAAAAATAAGTTGGAAATTATTTTGACACGAGCATTAATTATTTATTATTGCAAGATCAGATAGATCAATTATCCCAGGATGAGCAAGCAATTATATACATTGGAGTTTCCGGTCAGGTGTTCCCCCGCTATACTATACGAGTTCCTTTCCACCCCAGCCGGACTGGGGGAATGGTTTGCCGATAAAGTGGACGAGCGGGATAATATTTTCTATTTTGGCTGGAGCGGCTCCTTTGAAAAGGCTGATGTACTGGAAAGCGAGACCGACAAGTTCATCCGGTTTCACTGGCACGATGCTCCCAAAGAAGAATATTTTGAATTTCGCATAGAAAAATCCGAGATCACCAACCAGACCATTCTCGTGATAAAAGACTTTGCCGAGAAAAAAGACATCAAGGACCAGAGCCTGCTGTGGGATCACCAGGTGAAAGACCTGTTTCACCGCCTTGGCAACTAAACCAGCGCTGCGATCAGCCTGCAGGAGATCGCAGGCAGTTTTTCTTCCAGTATTTCCCATTGTTCCAGCCCGGTCTTTGCCGCCAGCTTGATAAAGGAACCCTGCCGTATTACCGCCGCAAACCGTTCTGCCGGCATCGCCTGCAGGGGCACATAATTATCCGGGCCGAAATGATGTTCCCACTGTTCCGGGTGAATGCATACATGTAATCCCGCTTCGCGCAGTTCCTCATAGCCACTGATTATTTTTTCCTGGTATTGTTCCTTGTACCGCCCGGCCAGGTGCAGCGTATTGCTGAAGAAATGCCCCCACCAGAACATGACGCGGATGGCCAGTACATTGTCCTTCTCAAAAAGGCGCGGCTGGTCCAGCACCAGGTACGGCAGCCCTTTATAGTTTTCGCCTCTTGCTATTTTGGCGCCGGTACGCACTGCTTCCGCAGGCAGACCGGACAGGGCGTGCTGCTGCACGGATTGTACGTTTTCCAGCAATTGCTTTACCTTTTGCAGGATGCTGTTCTTTGTTAAAATCCAGTCTGCCCGCATTACCAGGTCCTGCTCCTCTGGCGAAAGCCTTATTTTTGCCCCATCCATAACTTAAAGATAAGTGTTCAGGAAGTTAGACAAGCTGATCATCAAGGCCTTTATCGGTCCCTTTATTGCTACTTTTTTCATCACCCTGCTGGTGCTGCTGATGCAGTTTTTCTGGCTGTATATCGATGATTTTGTAGGCAAGGGCCTGGGCATCGGCGTGGTACTGAAATTTATCTGGTACCAGAGCGCCGTACTCGTCACCCTGGCATTGCCGCTGGCCATCCTGCTGTCTTCGCTGATGACCTTTGGCAACCTGGGAGAGAGTTTTGAGCTGGTGGCCATCAAGGCGGCCGGTATTTCGCTGCTGCGCTTTATGCGTCCCCTGTTCTTCGTGGCGGTGCTGCTGAGCGGCGTTGCGTTCCTGTTTTCCAATTTTATCATTCCGGTGGCCTATCTCAAATCCCGCACGCTGCTGTCCGACATTGTGTATGCCAAGCCGGCCTTCGACCTGAAGGAAGGGGAGTTTTACGACAAGATCCCGAAGTTCGCCATCAAGATCGGGAAAAAGGAAGACAATGACAGCGTGATCCGCGATGTGATCGTGTACGAAGACAATCCGGTGCAGGACAACTTCATCATTGCCAAAAGCGGCATCATGAAGATATCGGAGAACAAACGCTACCTGGAGTTCAACCTGAAAGATGGATGGCGCTACCAGGAAAGGGGGGACAACAATGCGAAGACGGAATACATCCGGCTCGGATTCAAGGAATATAAAAAGCAGTTCGACCTGAGCTCTTTTATGTTTGCCCAGACGCCCGACAGCCTGAACAAGAACAATGAACGCGTATACAGTATGCGCCAGCTGAACAAAGCCATCGACTCGCTGCAAAAAGAGAACAACAGGCTGCAGGCGCAGCTGTACAAAGGCATCTATACCAATGCCCAGTTCCTGAAATACCTGGACAGCACCGGCCACAAAAAAGTGCAGCCTGACAGTGCATGGAAGAAAGCGAAAGCGCTGGCCGATATGATCCCCGATTCGCTGGAAATTTCGGTGCACCAGCTGGCGCTGAGCAGGATAAATAGTATGCTGGCCGGCGTATCCACCGCCGAAAAGACTGAGAAGGACGAGGCCAAGATACTGCGCAAGCATAAGATAGAGTGGCATCGCAAGCTGGTGCTGTCGCTGGCCTGCGTTATCCTGTTCATGGTCGGCGCGCCGCTGGGTTCCATTATCCGCAAAGGCGGGCTGGGTACGCCCCTGATCGCGGCCATCAGTTTCTTCATGGTGTTTTACTTTTCCACCACCATGGGTGAAAAGTTTGCCAAAGAAGGCTCCATGACTCCCTTTGCCGGCATGTGGCTCGCCGCCTTTATCCTGGTACCTGTCGGCATTTTTCTTACCTACAAGGCCATGCGGGACTCGCAGCTGTTCAACAAGGAATGGTATCACCGGCTGGCCAAATCGATCCGTAAAAGGGTTCGCCGGCAAAGGCATAAGCAGGCCGATATTTCTATGTAATAAAAAGTATACCCGGCGATTTTCTTTCTCCCGCCTTGCTGCGTGCAGAAAGCCAGCAGGCTGTTTCTGCAAAAAAAGATCACTGCTCCACAAGTGCCGCAGGAGGCCGTCTTCAGCGGAACCTGGCATGGCAGGACCGGCCTGGTGATCATCTCCCTGTCCTGAGCGGGCCGGGGCCCCGCCCTTTTTTATTCGTTACCGGCGGCCAATGGCTGGCATACGTGAAGCGTTTTGAGTAATTTGCCGCTCTTGAATACAGCCGCTGAGAATATACGGGTACAAAAATGGGTGGCAGGCATTTCCATCCTGCTGCTGGCTGCCAAGCTGGTAGCGTATTCCATCACGCATTCGGTTGCCATTCTTACCGATGCGCTGGAAAGCATAGTCAACGTAGTGGCCGGTTTTATCGGGCTTTACAGCCTGTATGTGGCGGCCAAGCCGCGCGACAAGGATCACCCGTACGGCCATGGCAAAGCAGAGTTCATTTCTGCTGCCGTGGAGGGAACGATGATCGGTATAGCAGGTATCATTATTCTATACGAAGCGGTGCGGAAGCTGGTTCATCCTATTGCCCTGCACCAGCTGGATGTGGGCATGTGGCTGGTAGCAGCAACGGCACTCGTCAATTTTACCCTGGGCTGGTACTGCGTGCATACCGGCCGGCGCAACAATTCGCTGGCACTGACAGCCAGCGGCAAACACCTGCAAAGCGATACCGTGAGCACGCTTGGTATTATTGCAGGGCTGATCCTGCTGTACGTGACCGGGTATGCATGGGTGGACAGTGTGGTAGCAATGCTGTTTGCTGTATTCATTATCTATACCGGGTATACTATCGTGCGCCGGTCCATAGCCGGCATCATGGACGAGGCAGACGAGAAGCTGCTGGGGCAAATGGTGGACATGCTGAACGGCAACCGGAGGGAAAACTGGGTAGACCTGCACAACCTGCGGGTAATCAAATACGGCAGCGTGCTGCACCTGGACTGTCACCTCACGGTGCCCTGGTACCTGAATGTGCACGAGGCGCACAGCGAGATCGATATCCTGGCCACGCTGATCCGCGAGCGGTTTGGCGAATCACTGGAACTGTTTGTTCATTCCGACGGCTGCCTGCCTTTTCAGTGCCATCTCTGCAACAAGCACGATTGCCAGGTGAGGCGGCAGGAGTTCGAAGGGCGCATACCGTGGACGGTAGAGAATGTGCTGAGAAACGAGAAGCACCAGTAAGAGTCCCTGGTTGGGAGTTGCCAGTCAACAGACTGGTTGGTCAGTATTTCTTCATTTTTATTATCTTGAACCTTTGAAATAACTCATGCTTTCCAAGAAATCACAATATGCATTCAAGGCGCTGACCTACCTGACGGAGAAGTACAGGGAAGGGCCGGTGCTGATCTCGGAGATATCCGAAAAGAAGAATATTCCGCTCAAATTCCTGGAAAACATTCTGCTGGAGCTGAAAAGGGCCGAGATACTGGACAGTAAAAAGGGCAAGGGTGGTGGTTATTTCCTGAAGAAAGACCCGGCTAAAGTAAAGCTGGCGACCATCATCCGGCTGGTGAACGGGCCAATTGCCATGCTGCCCTGCGTGAGCCTGTACTTTTATGAGCGGTGCAGCAACTGCGATGAGAAGCGGTGCGGCCTGCACGAGATCATGGTAAAGGTGCGCGATGCTACCCTGGCTATCGTGGAGAAGAAGACCCTGCAGGACCTGGCGGATATCGAGATCCCGTAACCGGGAATATTTTTGAACTATTTCCGAAGTCTACCTGTTTAGTAGGGTAGAATAGTTTTTCCTACATTTGTACACTAAATTCTATCATTATGGCACTTCGTTTAGGAGATACGGCTCCCAATTTCACCGCACAAACTTCTATTGGCGAGATCGATTTTTATGAATACCTCGGCAATAGCTGGGGCGTCCTGTTTTCTCACCCGGCCGATTACACACCTGTCTGCACTACCGAGCTGGGCAAAACAGCGCTGCTGAAAGAAGAGTTTGAGAAGCGCAATGTGAAAGTACTGGCCGTGAGCGTGGACGCGCTGGACAAGCACGAAGGCTGGATAAAGGATATCAACGAAACACAGAATGCTTCGGTAGAGTTTCCGCTGATCGCCGACCCCGAGCGCAATGTGGCCACCCTGTACGATATGATCCATCCCAATGCATCGGCCACGGCTACGGTGCGCTCCTTATTTATCATCGGGCCGGATAAGCTGATCAAGCTGATCATTACCTATCCCGCATCTACCGGCCGGAACTTTGTGGAAGTGCTGCGCGTGATCGACTCCCTGCAGCTTACTGCCAACCATAGCGTGGCCACTCCGGCCGACTGGAAGCAGGGCGAGGATGTGATCGTGGTGCCGGCCGTATCCACCGAAGATGCCATTAAAAAATTTCCCAAAGGTGTGAAGGTGGTAAAACCATACCTGCGCTACACACCGCAGCCGGATAAAGAGTAATGCAGCTAAGCGAAAAAACATTGCAGATCATTGGCGAAGGGTCCGTACCGGATGCTTTGCAGGCACTTGCCCGGGAAGCACCCGGGCAGGTTGTCTTTTCTACCAGCTTCAGCTGGGAAGACCAGCTGATCAGTCATTTTATTTTCAGCAACGATATCGGTATCGACGTATTTACACTCGATACCGGGCGAATGTTCCCGGAAACCTATTCTACCTGGAGCCGCACGCTGGAAAAATACGGCAGGACCATCACGGCCTATTATCCCGATGCACTACACCTGCAGCAGTTTGTGGCCGAAAAAGGCCCTAACAGTTTTTATGAATCGGTAGACAACCGCAAGCAGTGCTGCCATATCCGCAAGGTGGAGCCGCTGCGCCGGGCGCTGGCCGGCCGCAAAATATGGGTCACCGGCATCCGGGCCGAGCACTCGCCCAACCGCGACGATATGCCGCAGGTGGAATGGGACGACGTGAACCAGGTGCTCAAATTTCACCCGCTGCTGCACTGGACCACCGGGGATGTGACCGACTATATCCGGGCGCATAATATACCTTACAACCCTCTTCACGACAAGGGGTTCGTGAGCATCGGCTGCGCTCCCTGCACCCGTGCCATCCGGCCGGGCGAAGACTTCCGCGCCGGCCGCTGGTGGTGGGAGGATACCTCTAAAAAAGAATGCGGGCTGCACATCCATGTGCCGCAACAAGCCGTTCGCTGACCGCCGCCTCTTCCCGGTACAATTTTGCTTTTTCCTTCTACCCGGAATCCGGGCATAAAATCGTACATTTACAATCCACTAAACGAGTAGACTAAACGACCCGGTATGCGTGATTATCAGTTGGACTACCTGGAGCAATTGGAGGCAGAGAGCATTCATATCTTCCGTGAGATCGCGGCCCAGTTCGAGCGCCCGGCCCTGCTGTTCAGCGGCGGCAAAGACTCTATTACGCTGGTTCACCTGGCCCGCAAGGCTTTTGCTCCCGGCAAGATCCCTTTCCCGCTGGTGCATATCGATACGGGCCATAACTTTCCCGAAGCGCTGGATTTTCGCGATGCCCTGGCGGCAGAAGTGGGCGCTACCCTGGTGGTACGGAAGGTAGAAGATACCATCCGGCAAAAAGGGCTGACGGAGCCGAAAGGAAAATTTGCCAGCCGCAACTGGCTGCAGACCTATACGCTGCTGGATACCATCGAGGAGTTTAAGTTCGACGCCTGTATCGGCGGTGCACGGCGCGATGAAGAAAAAGCAAGGGCCAAGGAACGGATATTTTCCGTACGTGATGAATTTGGCCAGTGGAACCCCAAGCTGCAGCGCCCGGAACTGTGGAATATTTACAATGGCCGCATTCACCAGGGCGAGAACGTCCGCATTTTCCCGATCAGCAACTGGACGGAGCTGGATATCTGGAATTACATCCGCAAGGAAGGAATTGCCCTGCCCTCCATCTATTTTGCGCATGACCGGCAGGTGATCCGGCACGATGGCCAGCTGGTGGCCTTATCCGACTTTGTCAGGCTGGATGAAACAGACGAAGTGCTGACCCGCCGGGTGCGTTACCGCACGGTAGGAGACATGACCTGTACTGCTGCCGTAGAGTCGGCTGCCGCCACCCTCGATGAAGTGATCGAAGAGATCATCGCTACCCGCATCAGCGAGCGCGGTGAAACGAGGATCGACGACCGGGTAACGGAAGCAGCGATGGAAGACCGGAAGAAGAACGGATATTTTTAAAGAGGATGGTCGGGGAATGAAGGATAACAGGTTCTTCTACCGGCGTCCATCACCACTCACTATCGCAATTTCACTACTGACAACGCACAACTTACCAGATACATGGATCTATTACGTTTCATAACCGCCGGCAGCGTGGACGACGGCAAGAGCACCCTGATCGGGCGGCTGATGTATGACAGCAAGAATATCCTGATCGACCAGCTGGAGCAACTGGAAAAACAAAGCCGCAACAAGCAGGCAGGCGAGATCGACCTGGCCCTGCTGACCGACGGCCTGCGGGCTGAACGCGAACAGGGCATCACCATCGATGTGGCCTACCGGTATTTTTCCACGCCCAAACGAAAGTTCATCATTGCCGATGCGCCGGGACACGTGCAGTACACGCGCAACATGATCACCGGCGCTTCCAATGCCAATCTCATTATTATCCTGATCGATGCGCGGCAGGGTGTGGTGGAGCAGACACGCCGCCATTCCATCATCGCCTCGCTGCTGAAGATACCGCATGTGGTGGTAGCCATCAACAAGATGGACCTGGTAGAGTTTTCGCAGGATGTGTTCAATAATATCGTGATCGATTATACCAAAGTGGCGCAGCAACTGGGGCTGAAAGAGGTGACCTATGTGCCGATCAGTGCCCTGCTGGGCGATAACATCGTGGACAAATCGTCGCGTATCGGCTGGTACGAGGGAAAAACCCTGCTGGACCTGCTGGAGGAAGTAAAGATCGGGTCCGACATCGACCTGGCTCATCCGCGCTTCCAGGTGCAGCTGGTGATCCGCCCGCAGACAGAAGACCTGCACGATTACCGGGGCTATGCCGGCAGGGTGATCAGCGGCTTGTACCGCAAAGGCGACCGGGTAACGGTGCTGCCGCAGGGCATTGAAACTACTATTTCAGGTCTGGAAGCAGGCGCCGAGCCGGCAGATGCAGCGTTTGCACCACAAAGTGTTGTCATTCATTTGGCGGACGACATCGATATCAGCCGGGGCGATAGTATCGTCAAGGCAGGCGATCAACCTGTGGTAAGCAACGAAGCAGAAGTGCTGCTGTGCTGGATGGATGAAAAGCCGCTGCAGCCGGGCAACAAATATTACCTGCAGCACAACAGCCGCCTTGTTCGCTGCGTTGTGAAATCTGTGGAGTACAAGATCGACGTAAATACATTAGCGCACCAGCCGGTGGAAGGCGGGGTCAGGCTGAATGAAGTAGTAAAAGCAACCGTCAAAACGGCTTCGCCCCTGGTGTTTGACCCATATGATAAGATCCGGGCCAATGGTAGTGGTATCCTGGTGGATGAAACCAGCAACAGCACCGTGGCTGCCGTTCTTTTTCAGTGACCGTACAATAGAAAACCATGAGTGAAAACAACCAGCCCGCAAAAGTGATCCTGGCCGGCGCCGGTCCGGGCGATCCCGACCTGATCACGGTAAAACTGCAGAAGCGCCTTGCCGAAGCAGATATTATCATCACGGACCGGCTGGTGAACCCGGCGATCATTGAGCGCCATGCAAGAAAGGATGCCGAGATCCTGTTTGCCGGCAAGCAGGGATACAACGAGGCTTCTGCCCCGCAGGAGGATATCAACCAGCTGATCCTGCAGCATGCCGTGAACGGGAAGACCGTGCTCCGGCTGAAAGGCGGCGATGTTGCTTTCTTCAGCAATGTGCTGGACGAACTGGAGACGCTGGTACAGCACAATATTCCTTTCGAGATCATACCCGGCATTACGGCGGCATCCGGCGCCTCGGCCTATGCCGGCATTCCCCTGACGGCGCGTAATTTTTCGCAGGGTGTGCAGCTGCTCACCTTCAATCCCAACAGCCGCTACAGTTCGGAAAAGTGGAAAGAGCTGGCTCATTCCCACGACACGCTGGTATTTTACATGGCAGCCAAGAACGTGGTGGACCTGGCAGAGCTGCTGCTGCGTTACACGCGGGCACCTCACACCTCGCTGGCCGTGATCGAGCAGGCCACGACCCTGCACCAGCAGGTGTACATCACCACGCTCCAGAAATGCGCGGCCGATTTTGCAGGAAAAACATTTCACTCTCCCTCGCTTGTTATCGTTGGCAGCGTAGCGGCGCTTCACCGGCAGTTCAGCTGGTTCCAGTCGGCCGAAGCCTCCGGCAGCATTTTTAAGGAGTTAAGTCCATTTTAAGCTCATAAAAATAAGGCCGGTTATGCCGGCCTTATTTTTTATATCTGTCCTCTTTTTAATAATGGAGAACGGTGAACTCGGTCCTGCGATTGAGCTGCCTGCCATCCGGATTGTCTTTGCCGTTTGGCAACGTATTGGGTGCTACCGGGCAACATTTGCCATATCGCTGCTGCTCAACCTGTCTATAACGATGCCTTTGGAGGCCCTTGACCCGCGGATACCGGAAAAGAGAGCTGAACCGGCGGATGCGCCAGGTTTCACCGTCATAACCCTCATCATACTCAGGCTTCTTTCCCAGCAAGGATGGCCTGTTCCCTGAACCGGGCGGCATAAGTTGCAAAGGCTTTGGCATGGGCCAGGTATTCACCGGCAAATGCGGGCGAAGGTTCCTGTTTATTGATCTGCAGCACCAGCTCTTTGAAGCTGGCATCATTTGTATACAATCCTTTTTCAACAAAATGTTTGTCGAAATCGTTCAGGATACCGTGCTGCGTATTGCATTGCACGCCCTGCTGGAGTAATAATGCTTTGGCCGTATGTATAAACGATGCGTAAGCATGATAGATGCCGTCGGCCCATGCTGCATTGTTCAGGCATTCTTCGCTTAGCTGCAGCTTCTCTTCCGCTTCGAGCAGCAGGGTGGCTACCAGGTCGATCATCACGCCGGCGCATTCACCCACGCCGATGGCGGTGGAGAATCTTTCCTCCTGGCCCCAGTCGATATAATCTTCGGCCTGCAATGTTTCCAGGCTGGCCAGCGGCTTCAGCAGTTCATAAAAATATTTTTCACCCTGCCGCTCGGTATACTGCAGGTAGGTTTCGTTGTCCGGTGAATTGGTCTTGTAATCGTTCAGCAGGGTACGGAGCACATCCGGTCCGCGCTTGCTGGGCACTTTCAATACTTTGTCTGCAATACGGCCATTGCCGCCGCCTAATACACCACCGCCGATCAGCACCTGCAGCGCCGGCAATATCTGTCCTTTGGCCTTGAGCGAGCTGCCGTGAAAGCCGATGGACGCCATACCGTGCTGGCCGCAGGAGTTCATGCAGCCGCTGATCTTAATGGCCAGTTCTTTATTGTATAAAAATTCAGGGTACTCATCTTCGATCACCTGCGACATTACCAGCGCCGTACCGGTGCTGTTGCTGATACCCAGGTTGCAGGTATCAGTGCCGGGGCAGGATGTTACGTCGGCTGTGCTGCCAAAGCCGGCCGTTGCGAAACCCTCGCTATCCAGCACGCTGTAGATATATTCCAGGTGTTCCGGTTTTACAAACCGGAACTGCAGTCCCTGGTTCACCGTCACGCGGATATCGTCTGCAATCACGGGCTGCAGCTTCCCGATCAGCCGGCGGCTGCTGTCTGAACTGATATTCCCGTTGGGTACCCGTACATATACAGCCAGATAGCCTTCCTGCTTCTGCGGCACTACATTGGTTTTTCTCCAGCGCTCGAACAGGAATGGGTTGATCGGAACAGCACTGTTTGTAGGCAGATGGCCCTGTGGCAGCACAGGCCACTCAGTTGCTACAGCCTCTATTTTATAATACTGGTGCGTCAGCGCTTTTTGCTCTGCGGCTACCAGTTCGTTGAAGGCATCGATGCCGATCTTCTGTACCAGGAATTTGATCCGGGCTTTATGACGGCTGTTGCGTTCGCCATGCCGGTCAAACACCCGCAATACGCTTTCAAGGTATGGTATCAGCAGGTCTTCTTCCAGGAACTCATGGGTAGCAATGGCCAGGTGTGGCTGCGCGCCCAGCCCTCCCCCGATCAATACTTTGAAGCCGCGCCGCAGCTTACCGTCTTCGATGCGGACACGCGGAATGGCGCCCAGGTCGTGCATAAAGGTGAGGGCGGTATCTTTTTCGCTGCTGGAAAAGGCGATCTTGAATTTGCGGCCCATTTCCTGGCACAGGGGTTTGCGCAGGAAGTATTCAAACATAGCATGGGCATACGGCGTCACATCAAACGGTTCTTCGGGGTCGATACCCGCCATATCCGATGCAGTAATATTACGTACGGTATTGCCGCAGGCTTCGCGTATGGTCACGTTATCCTTTTCCAGTTCGGCCCACAATTCGGGGGTACGGTCCAGGCTCACGAAATGTACCTGGATGTCCTGGCGGGTGGTCAGGTGCAGGTTGCCGGTAGAATATTCATCGGATACAGCGGCAATGCGTTTCCATTGGGCAAAGGTCATTTTGCCGTAGGGCAGTTTAATACGCACCATCTGCACGCCGGGCTGGCGCTGGCCATATACGCCGCGGGCCAGGCGAAGGCTGCGGAATTTTTCTTCCGGCATCTGTCCTTCGCGGAAAGCACGGATCTTTTTTTCAAGTTCGATAATGTCCCGCTCCACGACCGGGTTCTCCAGTTCTGTACGAAAGCTTTGCATCCTTATTAATTATATAGGTATTATAAAACAGCGGCCACGAGCATCATAGCACTGTAGTTTCGCCCATATGAAGTGTGATGAATACCCTACTTGATAGGTAGACTAATGGTACAAAAGTACGGATGAATTGGTTGGGTGACAAAATTATTTGAGGATCAGGAGTTAATACGAACAACTGTTGTTAGCATCACTGCTCATGATGATGCGTCTGCGTATCGGCATGTCCCAGGTTTTTGCCGGGTGCGATCACATCACGTACCAGTTGCTTCAGTTCTTTGATCTCCGGGAACCCGCCATACTCTTTGCGGTCGAAGATCCTTCGCGTTTGTGCCGGGTCGCCATCGGTACTGATCTGGAACCGCCCGTTCACCTCGCTGGGCCGCAGGGTCACGCCACCAAGGTCCTGCTCAAAAGTGGTCAGAAATTCCTGGGCCATGTAAGCAGCACGGAGCAGCCAGTTGCACCGCGGGCAGTATTCGATGATGAGGGTGGGCTTCATCTGCTGTAAGAAAGTTTATCAAATTTACAATATAAAGGCTGAGCGCTAAAAGAGAAAAGAAGATAAAATAATGTAAAGACCCTTGTGAACGAAGGACAGGAGCGTTTCGCGCTGTGCCGTTGTGCCCCGGTGGTTTATTTGCCATACTTGCTGTAACTTGGGGCTATGCTTCGTGTCAGCGAATTATTTGTTTACCCGGTCAAATCCCTGGGCGGAATTTCCCTTCCTGCCGCCGAACTGACGGACCGCGGGTTCCGCTACGACCGGCGCTGGATGCTGGTAGATGAGCAGCATCGTTTTCTGACCCAGCGGCAATACCCGCAGATGGCCCTGCTGCAGCCGGTTATCACCGGCGAAGGCATCAGGATACATAACCGGCAGGATGCTGGTGAAAAGATCCTGCTTCCCTTTACCGCATCCGGAGAAACGCTGGACGTACAGATATGGGATGACCGGTGCAGCGCGGTTGCCGTTGGTAGGGTAGCAGATGAATGGTTCAGCCGTGCGCTGCAAATGAACTGCAGGGTAGTGTTTATGCCGGACGAATCGCTGCGCAGGGTAGATCCTGCTTATGCCCTGCACGGCAATGACTTTTCCGCTTTTTCCGACGACTATCCGTTACTGCTGATCAGCCAGGCTTCGCTCGACGACCTCAACAGCCGCCTGGCGGCACCACTGCCGATGGACAGGTTTCGCCCCAATATGGTCATTACAGGCAGCCATCCTTACGAAGAAGATGAGATGGCGCATTTTACTATTCGCGGCATCGATTTTTACGGGGTGAAGCCTTGTTCGCGTTGCGTTGTTACGACCATCGATCAGCAAACGGGAGAAAAACAGCCGGAGCCCCTGCGTACATTGGCTTCCTACCGCCGCAGGAATAACAAGATCCTGTTTGGCCAGAATGTGCTGTGCAATCAGCCGGGTACGGTACAGGTGGGTGACGCGGTTTCGGTGGTGGCCCGGAAACCAGCCCCGTCCTTTCAATAAAGCTTTCTTTTCACCGGTAAGCGCGTACCAAATAATAGTCTACTCGTTTTGTAGGAAATCAGTAAGTTTGCTTTACCCCTTTTTAAAATGGAGAGCCATGTTTGACTATAATGCCTGTTTTGCCGGCAGGATCCGGCAACTGAAGGAAACCGGGTCGTACCGGTATTTCCTGGAGGTGAACAAAAGCGCCCAGCATTTCCCTCATTTTTATTACAGCAATGAAGAAGGGGTACAGCGGTCTGCCATCAACTGGTGCAGCAACGATTACCTGTGTATGAGTACCGAGGAAGAGGTGATCGCCAAGCTGGGATTCGTTACCCATCGCAGCGGCAGTGGCAGCGGAGGCACCCGTAATATCTCGGGTACTACCATTCATCACCGCGAACTGGAGCATACCCTGGCACAATGGCATGAGAAGGAAAGCGCCCTGTTGTTTGCCGGCGCTTACCTGGCCAACGTAACGGCGCTGCAAACGCTGGGGCGGCATATTCCCGGGCTCGTATTTGTTTCCGATGAGCGCAACCATGCTTCCATGATCGAAGGCATGCGGTCGGTAGACAACCGGCGGATGGTATTCCGGCATAACGATGTGGCACACCTGGAAGAGCTGTTGCAATCCCTGCCTGCCGGCACCCCCAGCCTGATCGCTTTTGAATCTATTTATTCCATCACCGGCTCCGTAGCGCCGGCCGCTGAAATAATCGCCCTGGCAAAAAAATACAATGCCCTGACCTATGTGGACGAAGTGCATGCCGTAGGCCTGTACGGTTCCGATGGCGCCGGCTGGCTGCAGCAGCAGGACCTGCAAAAAGAAGTGGACATCATCAACGGAACACTGTCCAAGGCCATCGGGGTATTTGGTGGATATATCGCGGCTTCACAGCCCATCGTCGATTTTATCCGGAGCTTTGGCAGCGGCTTCATTTTTACCACTTCGCTGCCGCCTGCCGTTTGCAGCGCTGCCAATAAGAGCATTGCCTTTATCCGGCAACATCCCGAACGGCGTACCGCTTTTCACGAAAATGTACTACGGCTCAGGGAAGCCCTGCAACTGAATGGGATAGCATTCAACGATAATCGATCCCATATCACCAGCATACCGGTACAGGGGGCAACCCGGTGCTGGGAGGTAGCCCGGCAATTGCTGCAGGCGCAGGGGGTATACCTGCAGCCCATTAATCATCCTACTGTGCCACAGGGACAGGAGTGTCTGCGGATCATCGTGACCAGCCGCCACCAGCCCAAACATATCAATCACCTGGCGCACAGCCTGAAAAAAGTATTGCATGCCTGCCCCGCCGTATCTGAAACATTCGCATGATATGCCAGGCGGGCAAACGATACGCCTGACCGGAAGAAGCTCCCGGCTGTCGCTGCTGCAGATCGGGATCGTGGCGCGCAGGATCAGGGCCGCATTTCCGGAAATAAATATAGAAGTGAAGGCCCGCAGCAGCCGGGGCGATGAGCTGCAGCAGGTGCCGCTGCACACCGTGGAAGGAAGCGATTTTTTTACCCGTGATATTTTTGATGCCCTGGCAAATGGTGAGGCAGACATTGCCGTTCACTCGCTCAAGGACATGAGCAGCGAACATTTCTTTGGCGGCAACCGGTTTGCCGTGCCGGACAGGGAGCACACGCACGACGTGGCCATTTTTACCGCCACAGCTGTCAGTAAGCTCCGGGCAGGCCAGCCCATCATCATCGGCACCTGTTCGCCACGGAGGGAAGAGATGGCCACCGTTTTCCTGAAAAAGGCATTGCCGCAATGGACCAATACTGTTTCCATCGAAACAAAGCCCATACGCGGCAATGTGGAAACACGCCTGCAAAAACTGGATACCGGGGAATACGATGCAACGATACTGGCGGCAGCGGGATTGAACCGCCTGCTCCGCAGCGAAAAGGATGCACCCCTGGTCGCCCGGCTGCTGGACAATAAAAAACTGGTGCTGCTGCCGCTGGTGGAATGTGTGCCGGCGCCCTGCCAGGGAGCCATCGTAGCAGAAGCGCATCCCTCCAATGAGAAAGCAATCGCTGTGCTGGACCGGATCAATAACCCGGAGCTGTATGAGCACTGCGTGCAGGAAAAAAGGACCGCGGCACAGTACGGAAGAGGATGCCTGCAGCGCTTTGGTGTTACCACGCTGGCCTACGAGCAGGATACCGTCACCTATGCGGCGGGCCGCGATGAGCAGGACCGGGAGTTCAGCCATTGGGACATAACACCCGTACCTGATGCTTCCGGAACTTTTTTTAGCGCCACAGATCACATGGGTCATTTTTTTGAGTACCGGTATAGCCAGCCGGTTGCATCGCCTGATGCACCCGTGATCTATGTGTCCAATTATAAAGCGGTGCAGGACGACCAGCTTATCCTCGCTCTTCAAAAGCGGAAGGTGTGGGCGGCCGGCACCAAAACCTGGTACGAACTGGCCAGGCAGGGCATCTGGGTAGATGGCTGCGCCGATGCGCTGGGGCTGGAAGCGCTGCAAAAAGTGTGGACCATGCCGCTGATCGGGATCGACCGGGCCGATGTAGAGGTGATCACCCACGAACAGGCTGCTGCCAACTGGCAAAAGAAAGGATGGCAGACCCTGGTGACTTATCAAACGATCAGCCGGCCCCGGAAAGAAATAACAGATCAGATTGTAGCAGCCGATACGGTTTTCTGGACGGGTTTCCAGCAGTACCAGCTGTACAAAGATGTATTGAAGGAAAAAGTGCAGCATGCCTGCCCGTCAGGTGAGACGGCCGCACTGCTTCGTTCAGCCGGGGTTGACCCATTCGTATTTCCTACTATCAAAGCATTTCAGCAATGGAGAAAAACTTCTTTCCCCTTACCCAGCGCCGGTTAAGGGCAGATCATCATATCCGCGAACTGACGGCTTCGGTTCGGCTTTCGCATTCGGCATTTATCCAGCCGCTGTTTGTGGAGGAGGGCATTGCCCGGCCGCGTGCGGTAACCGGGCTGAACGGCGTGCAGGTGGATACAGCCGAAACCGTGTTGTACAGCATGGAAGGCATGGTACAGCAGAGCGTTCATAAATTTTTATTGTTCCCGGTACCCGCGAAAAAAACGGATCCGGCTGCCGGCAGCTTTGATTTTTCTTTTGCGGTGAAGCTGGTCAGGGATATTAAACAGCATTTCGGCGAAGACGTCTGGCTGGCGCTGGACCTATGCCTCTGCAGCTACACTGTGCATGGACATTGCGGTTTGTTAAATGCGGATCAGACCCGCCTCGATAACAGCAGGACCGTGGAAGTGCTGGCGCATTATGCATCATTGCTGGCCAATGCCGGCGCGGATTGCATTGCTCCCAGCGACATGACCGATGGCCGTATCGGTGCTATACGATCCAGGCTCGACAGCCTCCGGATGGAGGAAGTGAGCATCATGAGCTATGCCGCCAAGTTCAGTTCGCAATGGTATGGCCCTTTCCGCGATGCCTGTCATTCGGCGCCAGCGGCAAAAGGATTGCAGAACAGGAAAACGTACCAGATATCCCCGTTCAGCATCAATGATGCGCTTGCCAGCGCGCAGCGCGATGAAAGGGAGGGCGCCGACATACTGATGGTAAAACCGGCTGCCCTGTACACGGATGTGATCGCAAAGCTGAAGCAACAAACCCTGAAGCCTGTCGCCGCTTATCATGTCAGCGGCGAATATGCAGCGGTAGAGCTGCTTGCGGCGCAGGGACTTTTGAACCGCGAAGCGGCCCACCTGGAAGTATGGGCCGCCCTGCAGCGAAGCGGCGCCGATATCATCATTTCCTATGCGGCAAAGCATGCGAGAGAATGGATCGCAGGCATGGAATATTGAGGTCAGGCGATCATAAAAATGAAGAACCTATTTTTGAACGAATGGTCTGCTCTTGCAGCCAATATGATATATGAAGGCAAGCCACACTCCTAAAAACCAGTTGTATCCCGTGTTCCTGAAGCTGCAGGAGCTCAGGCTTTTGCTGATCGGCGGCGGCAATGTAGCATTGGAAAAGCTGAGCTCGCTGCTTTCCAATTCACCGGCAACCAACATTACCCTTGTAGCGCCTTCCGTGCGGGAAGAGGTACGGCAACTGATCGCCGCGCACCCCGGTTGCAGCATTATCGAAAGAACGTTTGAAGCCCCTGACCTGGAAGACAAAGACCTGGTGATCTGCGCTACCGATGACAAGAGCCTGCATGCGGCGGTGAAGCGCCTGGCAAATGAAAAAGGCATCCTGGTAAATGTGGCCGATACGCCTGAGCTCTGTGATTTTTACCTGGGCAGCATTGTGCAAAAGGGCCAGCTGAAGATCGCCATTTCCACCAATGGCCAGTCGCCGACCGCTGCCAAACGCATCCGCGAAGTATTGCAGGAGGCATTGCCGGAAGAGCTGGACCAGATGATCGAAAACCTGAACAAGGTGCGTAATAACCTCAATGGCGATTTTGAATACAAGGTGAAGCGGATGAACGAGATCACCAAAACGCTGTTGCAAAAAGGAAACAGGGAAAAGGACAGGAGATGGAAACGGATCGCTACGTATTCGCTGCTCGCATTCGGGTTCATGCTGATCGGGCATTTTATTTTTTCCTATATCCCTGTACGCGAAATTGCCGATGGCACGGTAAAATGGTACCAGACCCTGGATGTAGGTTTCCCGCTCATGGTACTGGCAGGTTTTGTGGCCCAGTTAGTGGACGGTGCGCTGGGCATGGGCTACGGTGTCACCAGTGCCACGATCTTATTGTCGGCAGGTGTAAACCCGGCGGCCATCAGCGGCAGCATTCATACGGCCGAGATGTTCGCAAGCGGGGCATCCGGCTACAGTCACTACAAATTTGGCAACGTCAATAAGAAATTATTCAAAGCGTTGCTGATTCCCGGTGTATTGGGAGCTGTGGCCGGCGCCATCCTGCTGGTTTTGATGGGGGATAAATACAGTAATATTGTCCGGCCTGTTATTGCCGTGTATACCCTGATCCTGGGCATTAAATTTATCATTAACGCATTCCGCGAAATAAAGCCGCAAAAGAAATTCAGGCATTACCGCCTGCTGGCATTGACCGGCGGTTTTTTCGATTCATTCGGCGGCGGCGGCTGGGGGCCGATTGTGACCAGTACGCTGATCAACAATGGCAGAAGTCATAAATACGCTGTAGGCTCTGTGAGCCTGACCGAATTCTTTGTAACGCTTGCCAGCGCATTCACTTTTTTTACGATGATCGGCGTATCGCACTGGCAAACGATTCTTGGACTTATTATCGGCGGGCTGGTAGCGGCTCCCATAGCGGCGAGACTGGCCGGGCGATTGCCCCGCAAAACTTCTTTCATGCTGCTGGGCGCATTGGTCATTTTCTGGAGCGTAAAGATCCTGATTAAGATAATTTGAAGATGCCGGATAAAAATAAGTCTACAGATTTGGTGGACTAAAAAAATCCTTCTATGTTTGCCGTATATCAGCACATAAACGCAATGCATCTGTACTACGCCCGATGTTGACTGGACATGAATAAATAGCGGATTTTTTTTACCTATTTAGTCTATAATATTAATAGACTATTATCAATTATTGACAAACCAAAACCTCATACATGAAACGTCTTTTTCTGCTTTCGGTTTTACTGTTTCCCTTGCTGGTCTTCGCCCAGTTTACAGGCCGCGTGGTAAATGAAAATAACGAAGGGGTGCCCTTCGCCAGCGTGATTGTAAAAAACACATCGATCGGTACCGCCACGGATTCTACCGGCCGCTTTAGTCTTGCCGGTATCGAAAAATTCCCTTTCACGCTCGTGGTATCCTATGCCGGGTTTGAGCCGCATGAGCGGACCATCAGGAGTAACAATACCAACGATATCATCATTCAATTGCACTCGCTTTACCAGCGGGATACGATTGTGGTTACCTCCCGCCGCCGCAGGGAAGTGCTCCAGGATGTTCCCATCCCGATTTCAGTCGTGACAGGTTCGCAGGTAGAAGACGCCGGAGCCTTCAACGTCAACCGGGTGAAAGAGTTTGTGCCATCCGTTCAATTGTATACATCCAATCCCCGTAACACGGGTATCAATATCCGGGGCCTGGGATCTCCGTTTGGCCTCACCAATGACGGCCTGGACCCGGGCGTAGGTTTTTATGTGGATGGCGTGTATTATGCCCGCCCGGCTGCGGCCACGCTCGATTTCATCGATGTGGAACGCATCGAAGTGCTGCGCGGTCCGCAGGGAACGCTGTTCGGCAAAAACACCACGTCAGGCGCCTTCAATATCACCACGCGCAAACCCAGTTTTAAATCCGGCGCCAATTTCGAAGTGAGCTACGGCAACTATGGATACGTCCAGGCCAAAGCTTCCATCACAGGACCGTTGAGTAAAAAGTTTGCAGCCCGTCTTTCTTTTTCAGGGACACAGCGGGATGGGGTGATCGATAACATCCGTACCGGCAAAGCCACGAACGATATCAATAACCTCGGTTTCCGTGCCCAATTGTTGTATAAGCCCTCAGAAAAAACATCCATTGTACTTTCCGTGGACGATTCGCGCCAGCGCCCCGATGGGTATGCGCAGGTAGTAGCAGGCGTGGTGCAGACGCTGCGGCCGGCTTACCGGCAGTTCAACGCCATCATCACCGATCTGAAGTATGCGCTGCCCAGCCTGAATGCTTTCGATCGCAAGATCGATCACGATACGCCATGGAACTCAGGCAACGACCTGGGTGGCGCATCGCTCAACATCGATACCAAAATAGGTCCCGGCACCTTAACTTCTACTACAGCATGGCGCTACTGGAACTGGGATCCTTCCAACGACAGGGACTTTACCGGTTTGCAGGCGCTGGCAAAATCTCAAAACCCGGCCAAGCACCACAACTGGTCGCAGGAGATCCGGTATGCCGGCGAGTTCTCTTCGCGCCTGAGCGGCGTGGTCGGGGTGTTCTTTATCGACCAGGAAGTGAAGATCAACGGTACCGAAGAATCAGGTTCCGCACAATGGCGCTTTTCGCAAAGCTCTACCAGCAACTTATGGAAAACGCCGGGTCTTTTCGAAGGGTATGGCATCTATACCAAAGCTTCCATCAAATCTGTCAGCGCAGCGGCATTTGCCAACGTAGACTGGGAGATCGCCAGGGGTTTCCATGTATTGCCCGGTATCCGGTTCAACTACGATAAGAAGGATGTGAATTACGACCGGGTAGCAGCAGGAGGATTGCAGACAAATGACCCGGCATTACTGGCGTTAAAGAATGGTGTATACAGCAGCCAGTACTATGTAGCGGATGCAGACGAAAACAACCTGACCTACCAGCTTACGCTGGCCTACAGGGCCAACAGGCGCATCAATATTTTTGCTACCTACGCTACCAGCTTCAAGCCGGTAGGTGTGAATGTGGCCGGCCTTCCCACCGTAAACGGTGCGGCGGCAACCGACCTGGCAGTGATAAAACCAGAGGATGTCAGGCATTTTGAAGTGGGGGTAAAGACCACGCCGATCGACGACCTGACCCTGAACCTGACCTTGCATCATTCCGATATAAAAAACTACCAGACAAACGTTCAATCACCCGAGCTGGGGGTGAACCGCGGGTATATCGCCAATGCCGAGAAGGTGAGGGTGCAGGGCGCTGAGCTCGATGCCAACTACAGGCTGGGCAATCATTTCACATTTTATGCGGCCGTTGCCTATACCGAGTCGGAGTATGTAAAATTCACCAATGCACCGCTGCCGCTTGAAGAAACCGGGTTAACGGTCAATAATGTACAGGTAGCCTTCAAAGACATTTCAGGCGGCCGGCTTCCCGGCGTTTCCAAATGGGCCAGGTCGGCAGGCGGCGAGTTCACGATCCCGGTAGCATTCCTGGGCAAGGCTGGTAAATTCTTTGTTGCCGCGGAGGAATATTACCGCTCCGGCTTTTCTTCCAGCCCGTCTCCATCCCGGTTCCTGAACATCAAAGGATATTCCCTGTTAAACGCAAGAGTGGGCTTCAGGGCTACCACGGGTCTTTCGGCCTTTGTGTGGGCACGTAACCTGCTGGATAAAGATTATTACGAACAGTTATTGCCGGCCGGTGGTAATGCCGGGCATTATGCAGGCGTACTCGGCGATCCGCGTACCTATGGTGTCACCTTGCGGTACTCCCTGTAAGAGATAAATAAAATTGTTCAACAGCTTTTTTGCATACCAGGCAATCGTTAGAGTTAAAGCACGGGTTTCTACCTGTGCTTTTTTGTATGGCACCTTGAACAACAAATAACATCAGTACATATGCCATCCGGAAAAACGTATACCCGCCAACCTGTTTTACAATTAACCGAAGATGCGCAGGCGATAGCCATCAGCGGCCTGCTGATCATAGCGGTGCTGGTGATGGCTTTCAGCACTGAAAATTTTGTCTTCCGGACACCGGTATACCAGTGGGGCAATTGGGAGGAGCTGTTGCAAAAGGTATTTGCAACAGGCAACCTGCTCCTGCTGGCGCTGATCGGGCTGGTCTTTATGTTACTGTCTTCGCTGGCTGTCTTCCTGTCCGGGGGCCGGACCAGCCACTATATCCGGGGATTTGTGTGTATCTACCTGATGGCGGTTGCGTCATTGGTGATTGCCGGTAATAAGGCCATCAGCTATTACGGAATCGAGTACGTGGTAGTTGCCCTGGTTGCCGGGCTGCTGCTCAGCAATGTTATTACTACCCTGCCTGCCTGGCTAAGGGCTGCGGCGCGATCGGAGTTTTTTATCAAGACGGGGTTGGTGATCCTCGGCACCAGTATTTTGTTTACCGATATTGTGCGGGCCGGCCTGCCGGGCATCCTGCAGGCGCTGATCGTGGTAGCGGTAGTATGGTTTTTTGCCATGTGGCTATGCCGCAAATTGAAGGTGGATGATGAGTTTGCAGTGATCCTGGCTTCAGCGGTTTCCATTTGCGGGGTGTCTGCCGCCATTGTGGCCAGCGGCGCCATCGGGGGCGACAAGCGCAAACTATCGTATGTGACCACGCTTGTACTGGTGATCGCTATACCGATGATGATCCTGCAGCCCTGGATCATTCACTGGTGGCACATCCCGGAGGTGGTAGGCGGCGCCTGGCTGGGCGGTACGCTGGATACCACAGCCTCCGTAACGGCTGCTTCGCAGCTGGTAGGCCCTGTTGCTGTTAAAACGGGCGTTATCGTCAAGTTTTCCCAGAATGTACTGATAGGCGTAGCTGCCTTTTTTATCGCAGCCTGGTGGGTATTCAGAAAAAAAGGGGCGGTCGCCGGTAATAAGGAAAAGCCCGGGTTAGGTATAGTCTGGCGCCGGTTTCCCAAATTCGTACTGGCCTTTATTGCTGCTTCGCTGGTGTTTTCGTTCCTGGTGCCGGCTGCTACGGCTAAAGAGGTCGGTGGATTTCTCAATAGCCTGCGTACGATCTGGTTTGCACTCGCTTTTGTTGCCATCGGCCTGGAAGCAATATTTGCCGACCTGGTCAGGTTACAGAACGGACGGCCGGCTATTGCTTTCATCGGCGCGCAGTTGTTCAATATCCTGGTAACGCTGCTGCTGGCCTGGCTGCTGTTTGGCGGCCTGCTCCTGCCTCCGCCGGCGATAGCATAAACAAACGAAAAATTAAATTTTACTAAAATCAATAAAAAAACAACAGAAATATTTTGCAGTTCTTATTAGTCCACTAAATTTGTAGACAATTGTATTCTTATTTGACCTTGTGACAGTAAAGCGCATCATCCTATGGCAAGAATAGCACCGATCCCCGAAACAGAACTGACGCCTTCCCTTAAAGTGGTTTTTGAACGGCACATGCGTGAATGCAGCTCAGGCATCACCAACATGAAAGCAACGCTGGGTCATTCGCTGCCGGCCTTTGAAGCATACATGCAATGGTACCCGCTCTACGAAGAAGTAGAAAAGATATTGGGTAAGCGGCTGGCCTCACTGTATGCCTACACCATTTCGCAGGCGGTTCATTGTTCGTTATGTGCCGCATTTTTCCGGAAGCTGATCGCCGACAGGGGTGAAAATCCTGACCGACCCGAACTGACCCCCGCTGAACAGGCCGTGCTCGATTTTGGCAAAAGCATCGGCCGGTACCATGGCAATATCGCCGATCATGTGTTCAACATCGTTTCCGGGTTATATAGCAAAACGGCCCTGGTCGCACTGATCGCTTTTGCCGGACAGATGATCGCCACCAATGTGTTCAATAATGTAGTGGAAACGGATATCGATGAATACCTGGTCGCTTACCGGCCTTTGGCACAATATCACTGACTGCACCGGAACAAAATACAAAGCAGGCCGGCTCCTGCCGGCCGGCCTTCAAATAGCTGACGAATAGCTGTTCTCAGTTGTGTACTCACATGCAGACTGACCCTGTCACGCCGGGGACCGATCACTTCCCCGGCTGTCGGGTCAGATCCTGTTCAAAAATCAATCACTCACTAAAAAATTATGACTATGGCAAGATTCACAACAACCATTCAACTGCACAATGCAGATGAATCCGATTACACCCTGCTGGATACAGTACTGGCAAAATCGTCGTTCAGGGGCGTTAGAAAGAAAAAACCCGGGCAGGCAGACAATTTGCCCGATAAAAGGGAGTACAACCGTGATGGCAACGTGACCATACAGGATGTCACCGATGCCGTGGTGAAAGCGGCGGCCGGCACAGGAAAGAAATATTCCTTTACGATTATCCGCAACAAACCTGTTTATAAT
>JBEVLT010000470.1:0-14499 GCA_040509055.1 Chitinophagaceae bacterium | reverse complement strand
TGGTAGAAGACAGCGATACCCCTGCTCCCGCAGAAAAAAAACCGGCGAAAAAACAGCCCGTACAGGCAAAGAAAGAAGACAAAGCGGCCCCGGGAAAAAGGGGACGTAAAAAACCCGAGGAGAAAGAGCCCTCTTCTTCAGCACCCGAGCCGCCACAGCCTACAGAAGAGCCTGCTGCAGAAACCGCCCCGCAAACGGAAAATGAAATACAGGCGCCGGAAACACCTGTTTTCAATAAAGTATTTCAGCAACGCCGCGATCAGCGTGAGCAACGTGATCAGCGCGAACAAACCTTCAATATCGAATTCGACGGCGTGATCCTCTCAGAAGGTGTGCTGGAAATGATGCCCGATGGCTATGGTTTCCTCCGCTCTTCTGATTACAACTACCTGTCTTCTCCGGATGATGTATATGTATCACCCTCGCAGATAAAACTGTTTGGCCTCAAGACCGGGGATACGGTAACAGGCTCTGTACGTCCGCCCAAAGAAGGCGAGAAATACTTTGCCCTGTTGAAGGTAGACAGCATCAATGGCAAGAGCCCGGAAGAAGTACGCGACCGCGTACCGTTTGATTACCTGACACCGCTGTTCCCGTTTGAGAAGCTGAACCTTTTTACGACTCCCAGCGATTATTCCACGCGCATCATGGACCTGTTTACTCCTATTGGTAAAGGTCAGCGCGGATTGATCGTGGCGCAGCCCAAAACCGGTAAGACCATGCTGCTGAAAGCAGTGGCCAATGCCATTGCAGAAAACCATCCTGAATGCTACCTGATGGTGGTGCTGGTAGATGAGCGCCCGGAAGAGGTTACCGATATGGAGCGCAGCGTAAAGGCGGAAGTGATCGCTTCCACCTTTGACGAGCCGGCCGAGAAGCACGTAAAAGTATCTACCATCGCCCTGCAAAAAGCAAAGCGCCTGGTAGAGTGCGGCCATGATGTGGTGATCCTGCTGGATTCCATCACCCGCCTGGCCAGGGCGCACAATACCGTAGCGCCGGCCTCTGGTAAAGTATTGTCCGGCGGTGTGGAAGCCAATGCCATGCAAAAGCCCAAGCAGTTCTTCGGCGCTGCCCGTAAGATAGAGCACGGCGGCTCGCTCACCATCATTGCAACAGCCCTTGTAGATACCGGCAGCAAGATGGATGAAGTGATCTTCGAAGAGTTCAAAGGCACCGGTAACATGGAGCTGCAGCTGGATCGCCGCCTGTCCAACAAGCGTATCTATCCTGCTATCGACCTCACCGCTTCGTCTACACGTCGTGACGACCTGCTGCTGGAAAAAGAAGTATTGCAGCGCATGAACCTGCTTCGTGTGTACCTGACAGATATGAATACCGAAGAGTCGATGAACGAGCTGCTGAAACGCATGCGTGGTACCAAGAGCAACGAAGAGTTCCTGGCTTCGATGAACAGGTAAGCTCATTCCTGAAAAATAGTAAAGCCCGTTCCTTTGTTGGTAACGGGCTTTTTTTGTACCAAAATCCCATCTGCTTACTATCAGTATTCAGTGTGTCCCGCCGGGCTGTCTACATCTCAGAAATGACAGCAGTATAAGTCAGCTCATATTGCTTATCCTTTTTAAAGTTCCTGTAATCTATGTTCAGGATTGACAAACCAGGACCTGAACAAAAATCTTCGGATGCCGGCTTGCATTGCCCTGCTTACTCAGCCATGCCAGCCTGTTTGGCATATTCGGCAGGAGTTAGGCCGGTCATTTTTTTGAATGTCACAAAAAAAGTAGTGCGGGATGAAAAGCCGGCTTCAGCGCCAAGGGCTTCCAGCTTCATATTTTGCCAGTCCCCTTCCTTCAGCCGCCTGAGCACATAATTAACGCGGTACTGGTTGATGAAATCATTGACACGTTGCTTATAATAAGAGTTCAGTACATAGGAAAGATGGTGTACCGGCATTTCCAGGTCGCCCGCCAGCTGAGTAATATTCAGCCCTTTTCTTCGGAAGGATTGATGTGTCTCCAGGTGCTGTTCTATCCGGGAAGCATACTGCGCCACCAGCTCCGCATTAAACAGCGTGTCTTTTCGGGGCTGATCTTCATCCTCTGCTGCTTCGGCAACGGTCTGCATCGTTTCCGGGATAGCATAGGGTTGCCTGCCCGGCACAGAGGTCGATGAGGTTGGCGGTGCAACCGGCAAAAGAGTACTTACTTTCAACGTACCATACAAAATATCCGGCATGAACAGCAGGTAAGCACAGATCATAAAGAAGGCAAAGCTCATGATCACCTGCATATACCCGCTGGCCGAAGTGATCGATACAGAAGAGTGCATAAGCAGTATACCCAGGTATGACTGTACCAGCAATCCGGTGATAAAGATGGTGACCAGTCCAGTAAAACTGAACAACCAGGCCCGGATACGGCTGAAAACCTGGCCATGGAGGGTATAGCTTGCTTTCCTGTTCAGTGAGCGCAGCAGCAGGATCCATTGAAATACCAGGTAAATTCCCGCATGAACAGGCCGGAACAGGAAGTGCCAAAGCGCGGGGAGCAGGCCCGAGGCCTTCTGGTAACTGTTGTTAAAATTCTGTATGATGGATTCCACCGCCTTTCGCTTGGTTTCCGCATCAGCTATATAAAAAGGAATAAGCTCGGCAAAATGCAGCAAGGCTGGCAAAAAATGCAGCCAGTCCCATTTTCGAAACCGGCTTTCGTCGCGGACAATGCTGCGCGTGTATAGATAAGAGCAGGGGCCGATGAGGTAATACAGCGGGCTGCCAATGCGGTAAATACCAGGTACCTGGCCCAGCCATCCCGTTTTGATCAGCAGGTACAGCAGCCCGTACCAGGCAATCGAGAAAATAACCACGGCCAGCAGCCGGTTGGCGTGCAGTTGAAAATAACCCCTGGTGACCAGGAGAAAGCTGGTTATAAACCCGCAAAAGACCCCGCCGATTATAAGTACATCATAAATATCCAGCATGAACCCGCCCCCTGGTGTTTCACATAAATTGCACGGCTAAATTACATGTCGCCTGCCTGGTAACAAAATGTATGTGATCAGACCTGCCCTATCTGCCGGGCATAGTCGGCCGGTGTGAGGCCGGTTATTTTCTTAAACGCCGCAAAAAAAGCACTGCGGGAAGAAAAGCCCGCTTCTGTCGCCAGTGTTTCTATTTTCATCTTTCTCCATTCTTCTGTTTTCAGCAGCTCCTTTATATAGTCTACCCGGTGCTGGTTGATAAAATCGCTGAAGCGCTGCCGGTAATGATAATTCAGCACGTAGGAAAGATGATGTTCCGGCATAGCAAGTTCGGATGCCAGCTGGTGAATGGTAAGGCCCTGCCGGCGAAACGATTGATGAAGCTGCAGGTGATTCTCTATCCGTGTATAATAATCAGCCACCAGTTCCGGCTGCAGCAGGGTACCTTTTCGCATTACCGGTTCTTCGTCTTTTGGCTGCTCCACGACAGGGTTGGTATCGGTCAGTTCCGGTATGGCCATCGTTGCTTCGCCGGCCGGCGGAGCAGCATCACCCGGTATGGCCTTTAATGTGCCATATAATATTTCAGGCTGTAAAAACAGGTAAGCGCTTACGGCAAAAAAGGCAAATGAAATGGGTATGCGCATATGCCAGTTGGCAGCAAAAAAAGATATGGGAGCATCAAGAACACGGGCAGATAAAAACAGCTGCACAACTACTCCAATAACAACAACGGTAATAAGCGCGGTAAAACTGAACAGCCAGTACCGGATCTTGCCGAATATTGCTTCATGAATAGCATAACTGTTCCTGCGGTTCAGCGCTTTGAACAAAAATAGCCATTGAAATACGAGATAAATAATCACATGAACAGGCCGGGCTGCATGGTGCCACAGGGCCGGCACCTGCCGGCTGCCGTTGAAGCGATAGGCCAGTGATTCGATCGCCTGCTTTTTGATAGCAGCATCGGAAAAATAAAAGGGCAACAACTCGATGCAGTGAAGAATAGCCGGTAAAAAATGCAGCCAATCCCATTTGCGAAACCGGCTTTCGTCCATAACGATGGTTCGGGTATACAGGTAACTGCAGGGACCGACCAGGTAATACAGCGGGCTGCCCACCGCATACAGGTCCGGTACCTTGTACATCCATCCGGTTTTAAGCATCAGGTTGGTCAGTGCATACCAGGCCATCGGGAAAATAACCAGGCCCAGCAACCGGTTGGCATGGCGCAGAAAGCGCGACTGCGTAAACAGGAGAAGACTGGTGATAAAACCACAAAACAAGCTTCCTACCAAAAAAAAATCAAAAAAATCCAGCATGGTTATGCCCGGGTGTTTTTCATAACGGCGGCTAAATTACAAGCAGGCCACATCGTGGCAAAACATCGTGGATAAGTAGATTTTATTATGAAGCACTTGCCTGCCGGAATCATGCGGTCCTCTTTTGCTCTGCCTGCCTGATGTAATCGGCGGGGGTGACGCCTGTAAATTTCTTAAACATGGCAAAGAAATTACTGCGCGAAGAAAAGCCGGCTTTTTCAGCCAGGATCTCCAGTTTCATCACCCTGTTCTCCTCTTCTGTAAACAGTTGCCGCACATATTCCACCCGGTGCTGGTTGATAAAATCACTGAAGCGCTGCTTGTATAAATGATTCAGCACATAGGAAAGGTGATGTACCGGCATACAAAGCTCATCGGCCAGCTGGTTGATCGTAAGACCCTTTCGGCGGAATGATTGGCGGCAGGCCAGGTGCTCTTCAACCTTATCTGAATATAAGTTAATAAGCTCTTCATTCAGAAGGGTTTCCCGACGTGCAGCAGGTTCATCTTCATTGCCGGTATTCTCTTTTCCTGTTGCAACGGTAATCACGGCAGGCTCAGTTGCTACCGGTTGTTGCTTCGGTGCTGCAGGCGGTTCGGGCGAAGGGTTTACCGTTTTTATAAACCGTTCTGCATTCGTCTTCAGTGTGCCATATAGTATATCCGGTTTGAAAAAGAGGTATGCGCTCATGATAAAAAACGCAAAGGTCATGACGATCTGCATATAACCGCTGGCGGAAGTAACAGGCACGGAAGATTTGGCCAGCATCACACCGACAACGGTCTGAACAAGCAGCCCAACCATAATAATGGTGATCAGGGTTGTGCTGCCAAACAACCATGCCCTGATGCTCCTGAAAACCTGTGGCTGGATCGTATAATTATTTTTCCTGTTTACCGCGCGGATCAGCAATGCCCATTGAAAGACCAGGTAGATCAGCGCATGTACCGGACGAAGCATAAAATGCCAGATGGCCGGAACGAGACCCGACCCCTTCTGGTAGCTGGTATTGAACCGCTGCGTGATCTCCCGGACAATCTCCCGTTTGGTCTCCGCATCCGTAAGAAAAAAAGGCATCAGCTCGATCAAATGCAGGATGGCCGGCAGGAAGTGGACCCAATCCCATTTCCGGAACCGGTCTTCATCCATGATTACGCTGCGCACATAGAGGTAAGAGCAGGGGCCGATCAGGTAATAAAGCGGGCTACCCGCCCTGAACAGAACAGGAACATGTATAATAGCGCCTGTTTTGAGAATAAGATAGATAAAGGCATACCAGGCGATCGGAAAAAGGGCCAGGCTAAGCAGGAGATTGGCATGTCGCTGATAACGCCGTGCCTGGAAAAAAAGAAGCAGGCTGGTAATGAAGCCGCAAAAAATGCCCCCCACCAGGAACATGTCATAAATATCCAGCATGGTCTTTTACACGGATTAGCCCGGGTTAAAACAACCGGTGGTGGGGTACCGGTCAACACGGGAAACCGAAAGATAAGGGATTTATACCATTGCGTCGATCGCGGTGGCCAGCTTGCGGTCTTTTTCCGTGACCACATCGCCTGCATCATGGGTGCTGAGCCAGAGTTCCACGGTGTTATACACATTCTTCCATTCGGGATGATGGTCCATTTTTTCAGCGATCAGCGCCACCCTTGTCATAAAAGCAAATGCTTCACTGAAATCTTTGAAAGTGATCTTCCTGTATAATTTATTCTTTTCTTCTGTCCACATAATACCAGTATTTGATGATGAATGCAGCCAGTCGGCCAATCTTCACCTTTCTGCTCCCATTTCCAGGCCAACCTTTTCAAATTCCCGCATTTTTTCATTTACCCATCAAAACACCAAATGTTCCTTGTTCCTGATCTTTTCGTTGGTCAGCTCTACCACCAGCTGCACGCCCGTAATGGAGCGAACGGAAAGAATGAGCTCCTGCAGGGTGATATCGGACACAATATCCTCCTTCAGCAGCCATAAAAAATCAAGGTGCTTGAACTCCGGTAGCAAATACTCTCCGTCAAACTGGTTATTGTACAGGTAGTGGCAAAGCGAGCCGGCCGGCTCCTGGTATTCGAATACAGAGAAATAGTAATCCCGCTTCTTCTTTTTCAGGCTGATCTCCACATCGTGGTTGATCCGGAAATCCATTCCCAGCAGGTTATTGAGCTGCCAGCAAAACTGGTAGTCCTTTTCCGGCGTCATGATGCCCAGCAGCCGCGTGTCTTCAAAAAACGCCTCGGCCAGGTCATGGTTATTAATGGATAATTTAAGATTGCGGTCTGACACAGTTGGTAGTTGGCTATTAAATTAAAACTGCACTTCGGCTTCCAGCAGGTCGCTGCCCCGTTTGAACTTCACTTTTGTTTTTTCGCCCTTGTTGAATTTATTCAGCGCCTGCATATACGTTTCTACCGAGCTCACGGCATGATCGCCCAGCTGGATGATCACATCGCCTGCTTTCAACCCGGCTTTGGCAGCAGGCCGCCCGTCCGTTACCCCATCGGCTCTTACCCCGGTACCGCTATAGGTATAATCCGGCATGATGCCGAGCGTAACACGGAAAGAAGAGGTGGATACCTGCGTTTCCCTTGTTTTGGCAAAGGTCAGCTTTTGAGCCTGCCCGTTCAGCTCCGTAATTACCCGTTCGATATAATTGATCACCTGCAGCTCGCCTTCGTAATTGATGCGGTCGGCATCGTCGCTTGGCCGGTGATAGTCCCGGTGCTGCCCGGTAAAGAAAAACAGGACCGGTATATCCTTGCGGTAAAACGAAGTATGATCGCTGGGCCCGGTTCCGCTCGAGTCGATTTTTATGACAAAGGGCAGCTTCTTGTCCTGTGCACGGATCACCGCGGCCCACTGCGGCGAAGTGCCGTAACCGCCAATCGCCAGGGCCTTCGTGCTGTCGTTCAGCCGGCCCACCATATCCATGTTGATCATGTAGTTGGCTTTGGCCAGGTCGATGGTCGGGTGCTCCACGAAATATTTTGAACCGTACAGCCCCAGCTCCTCGCCTGAAAAAGCAATAAAAAGATAGTTATTATTTTTTGCTTTTGACTTTTTCAGCAGGCGCGCCAGTTCTATCAGCGCAGCGGTGCCGCTGGCATTGTCATCGGCGCCGTTGTGGATCAGCTTTTCGCCGGTCCGCAGCATGGAGTTACCATCCTCACCGTAACCCAGGTGATCAAAGTGGGCGCCGAGGATAACCGTAGTCGTAGCCGCGTTATCAATATACCCTACCACATTGTGGCCGGTCCTTTTCTTTGCCGAAATGCCGGTCCTGATCCGGATGTTCATCGTGGCTGTTTCGTCGGCGAAATAAGTAGCGGCTGCGTCCCTCGATACATAGAGCACCGGTATCGGGAACATTTCGGTCTTGTCTTTTGCGTCGAACACCAGCTTGTCTTCGATAGAAGAGCTGTTGTAGAGAATCACGGCCGAAGCGCCTTTACCGTATGCTTTCCTGCAATTGGTTTTAATATAATCAGACAGGTCGAAATGTGGATTTTGGCTGTTTTCTGTCAGCACTTCCTGCAGGTTGATAAACCAGGGCATGTCCGGCTCCTGCAGCGCAATGGCCGGTGAGGCCTCGATGGTTTTGGCCGGGCTGAAGGGGAAAGGAAAATACTCTTTGCCTGCAACCAGGTTTTTCCCGTTCACGGAAAAATAATTATCGGTACCGATCTCTTTGCCTTCGTTGATATCGAACGCCTGGTAATACCCGTCCGTGCCGCGGGGTGATAAACCGATCGTGCTGAAGGCGGAGCTGATGTATTCACCGGCCAGCTTTTCACCGGCACTGCCAGCTCTTCTTCCTTCCAGCTTGTCATCCGCCAGGTAGGCGATATGCGTTTTCAGGTTGGCCAGCATGGCTTTATCTGCTTTGTTGAGCTTTTGCGAAAAAGAAGCTGCCGATATAAGCACGAAGAAAAACACCAGGTAGATACGGTTCATAACGGGTTTTATTGAACCGCAAAGGTATTGACGGTGTTTGTTTTTCTTTCACATGCGGACGTCAAATCTCTGCAGCGCTTCAAAACTTTTAACAGGGGTGCTGCGTATAAAACCGAAATTCGTAAATCATTATTGCTGCCGGCGGCTATTTTTGCTGGATTTTGGAAAAGCGAAGGATACATATAGCATTGGTGGGCAATCCCAACAGCGGGAAAAGCTCCTTATTCAACAGCCTTACGGGACTAAACCAGCGCGTCGGCAACTTTCCGGGTGTGACGGTAGATAAAAAAACCGGAGCCGCCTCGCTCCCTTCGTTCGAAGCAGAGATCATCGACCTGCCCGGCACCTATAGCCTGTACCCGCGCCGGCTGGATGAATGGGTAAGCTATAAAGTATTGCTGGACCAGGACCGGGACATCAAACCCGATATCGTTATCGCTGTGGCCGATGCCAGCAACCTGAAGCGTAACCTGCTTTTTTGCACCCAGCTCATCGACCTGAAAATACCGGTGGTGGTGGCGCTGACCATGACGGACATCGCGGCCCGCAAAGGCATCAAGATCGACATTACGGAACTGGAGCGTGAGCTGGGCGTACCGGTGGTGGCTGTGAACCCCCGAAAGCAAAAAGGCATCCCGGCCCTGAAGAAAGCGGTGGAACAGACGGCCCAGGGCCTTTACAGGATCCCGGTCACCGATTTCATCGATTCACGGGCCCTGGCGCCGGAAGCTGTGGAAGACGTGAAAAAACTGTTGCCCCGTATCAGCGATTATACGGCTATTCATTATCTTATTAACCATGAGTCGTTCAACCTGGAGCAGGCGCAGCAACAGGCCATCGAAATGATTGAACAGACCAGCCGCTTCAACCCCACCCGCACCCAGGCCGAAGAAATATTGCAGCGCTATGCCCGCATCCGTCATATTATGCAGGTGGCTGTATCCGAGCCCGATCCCCTGCAGAAATCTTTGTTTACCGAGCGGCTGGACCATGTGCTGCTGCACCGCCGCTGGGGCTACGTGATCCTGCTGACGGTACTGTACCTGCTGTTTCAGAGTGTGTTCTGGCTGGCCAGCTATCCCATGGACTGGATCGATTCGGCTTTTGCGTCGTTCAGCGGCTGGGTGGCCGGATCGTTGCCGGACAATACCTGGACAGACCTGCTGACCAACGGGCTCATTGCCGGGCTTGGCGGCATCGTCATTTTCGTGCCGCAGATCGCTATCCTTTTCGGGCTGATCACCATCCTGGAGGATACCGGCTACATGGCGCGCATCAGCTTTCTTACCGACCGGCTGATGCGAAGCGTGGGGCTGAATGGCAAAAGCGTAATGCCGATGATCAGCGGGTTTGCCTGCGCCATTCCCGCAGTGATGAGCGCCCGCAATATCGAAAACCGCAAGGAGCGGCTGCTGACCATCCTCATTACACCCCTGATGAGCTGCTCGGCGCGGCTGCCGGTGTATACCATTCTCATCGGCCTGGTCATTCCCAACCGTTACCTGCTGGGCTTTATCGGTGTGCAGGGCCTGGTGATGCTGGGCCTGTACCTGCTGGGCGTCGTCATGGCGCTGATTGTATCGTATGTAGCCAAATGGTTTATCCATATCAAAGAGAAAAGCTTTTTCATCCTTGAGCTGCCGGTGTACCGATCGCCGCGGTGGAAGAACATCCTGCAGACCATGTGGAGCAAGGCAAAGATTTTTGTAGTGGATGCCGGTAAAGTGATCATGGTGATCAGCCTGGTGCTTTGGGCCCTGAGCTCGTTCGGCCCAGGCCATCGTATGGATGCGGTGAAGAACCGGTATGAACAGGCAATAGCCATTCCCGGCGCAGACGAGGCGGAAGCCGAAAAAATTTATCATGCGGAAAAGCTCCAAAACTCCTGGGCCGGCATCCTGGGCCAGAAGATCGAGCCGATCATAACTCCGTTGGGCTATGACTGGAAGATCGGTATCGCCCTGATCACCTCGTTTGCAGCCCGCGAAGTATTTGTCGGCACCATGGCCACTCTCTACAGCGTGGAAGACCAGGACAATGAAGAGCCTTTGAAAGAAAAGATGCGTACAGCTACACGGGCTGACGGTACCCCGGTATATACGCTGGCCACCGGTGTATCGCTGATGATCTTTTATTTATTCGCCATGCAGTGCATGAGCACCCTGGCGATCGTAAAACGGGAAACCCGCAGCTGGAAATGGCCGCTGATACAGCTGTTTTACATGACCGGGCTGGCCTATGTAATGAGCCTGATCGCTTACCAGTTATTGAAATAAGCCCGCTGATTCAGGTGGAATAAAAATCAGAAAGCACTTTTCCCCAAACATTCACAGATGACGATACTGTGCCGGTATGTTTGTGATTTCGCCGGACAAATGCCGAAGACCTTTTATTGCCCTGATCGTTATTTCTTCTACCTGAGCTAAGCCATCAATTTTTTATAGTTTCATATAATCCATCACCAGCTGGCAAAAAGCCCTGATGCCTGTTTTCATTCCTGCATCGTCTACAAAAAAGGCGGCGGTATGATGCGGGGGCGCCAGTTTAGGATCATTTCCTGTCGGCATGCCGCCGAGGTAAAAGAAGAAGGAAGGCGCCCTGGTACCATAAAACGAAAAATCCTCGGCGCCGGTCACCCATTCCCGCTCGCGAACGTTGGCTGCACCGGCGGCGGCCTGCAGCGAAGGAAGCATTTGCTGCACCAGTTCCGGCGTATTATAAGTTACCAGTGTTCTGCCATCGATGGTTACTTCGGCAGTGGCACCGCCGGCTTCGGCGATCTTCGTGGCTGTCCATTTTATTTTTTCGTGCACCAGCTCCTGCATTTTGCTGTCAAGTGTACGGATCGTTCCATCCATCACGCATTCTTCCGGGATGATATTATTCCGCACGCCGCCATTGATCTTGCCCACCGTGATCACCACCGGCCCCTTCGTCAGTTCCGATTGCCGGCTCACGATGTTTTGCAGGCCTTCGATGATCTGCGCCGATACGGCGATCGGGTCTACCCCCAGCCAGGGCTGCGACCCATGACTGCCCCGGCCCTTTACTTTGATCCGGAACCAGTCTGACGAAGCCATAAAAGCCCCGGGTTTGTACTCGATATGCCCGGCTTCGATATTGGATTCGATGTGCAGCCCGAACACGGCATCCACTTTCGGGTTGTCCATCACGCCTTCTTTTACCATCAGTTCGGCCCCGCCTTCTTCTCCCTCGGGAGGGCCTTCCTCTGCCGGCTGAAAAATAAACTTTACCGTTCCTTTCAGCTCGCTTTTTAGTCCGGCCAGCACCTCGGCCACGCTTAGCAGGATGGCCACATGGGTATCATGCCCGCAGGCATGCATCACACCGACCTGCTGACCGTTATAGGTTGTTTTCACCTGCGAGGCATAGGGCAGGTTGGCATTTTCTACAATGGGCAGCCCGTCCATATCGGCGCGCAGGGCTATGCAGGGCCCCGGCTTGGCACCACGAAGTATGCCCACCACGCCGGTTTTGGCCACGCCCTCTTTTACTTCCAGTCCCAGCTTTTTCAGGTGGGCGGCTACCAGGCCGGCCGTCCTGACTTCGCGGTTGCCCAGTTCAGGGTGCTGGTGAATATCTTTCCGCCAGGCAATGCATTGCGGTTCTATTTTGTCGATGGCGGCAGCGATTTTGTTGCGAAGTTGTGCCTGTAATCCCGCAGCCCCCACCAGTACGATCAGCAATAAGGCAGTGATTCTTCTCATTCCGGAAAGTTTCGATGAATTTACCATAAAAAGGAGTTTGCACCATTGTATTCATCCGGGCTTACCCGGAATTTTTCTATATTTATTTGCTCATGTTACTTCGTCATGCCTCGTTTTTAAAAGCTGTTTTCCTGTACAGCCTCACTGCCTTTGGCGGTCCGCAGGCGCATGTGGCTATGATGATGAAGACCTTTGTGCGCCAGCGGCGCTACGTTACAGAGGACGAGCTGATGGAGTACAATGCATTCTGCCAGCTGCTGCCGGGAGCTTCATCCACGCAAACTGTTACGCTCATCGGTTACAAAAGAGGAGGAGTGCCGCTGGCCGTGCTCACACTCATCATCTGGATACTGCCGGCCTGCACGCTCATGGGCGCTTTTTCCTTCCTGCTGCACTATTTCGATAAGAAGGCCCTGCACAATGATATATTCAAGTTCATTCCGCCTATGGCGGCGGGGTTCCTGCTGTATGCCTGCATTACCACGTTCCCGCATGCGGTTCGCAATACCATTACCTGGCTGATCATGCTGGCGGCCACAGCAGCCACTTATTGGTTCTTCAACCTGCCCGTGGTATTTCCCCTGCTGATCGTGCTGGGTGGCATCACGACCAACCTGAGCAAAAAACGTATTCCGCAAACGGAGCGCAAACCCAGGAAGATAAAATGGTGGAACTTCTGGCTGTTCGGGATCATTTTTATTGTAGCCGGTGTCATCAGCGAACGGGCCCGCATCGATAACTGGCCCAACCGTACGCCCATCAACCTTTTTGAAAATACGTACCGGATGGGCAGCCTGGTGTTTGGCGGCGGGCAGGTGCTGATGCCCATGATGTACGAGCAGTTTAGCGTGCGGCCTGAAGCGGTAAAGGATAAAAAACCCGGCGCTATCGCCATCGATAAAGAAGATATGTATACGGGTATGGGCATTGTACGGGCGGTACCCGGGCCTGTTTTTTCCATTGCCTCGTTCACGGGTGGTATGGCGCTGAAGGACCTGGGGAATACACCGCAGGAAAGAACAGGCATGCAGCTGCTTGGCTGCCTCATCGGTACCGTTGCCATTTTCCTGCCCAGCGCCCTGCTGGTCCTTTTCTTTTATCCCATCTGGAACAACCTGAAAAAGTATGCGGCTGTGTACCGGTCGCTGGAAGGCATCAATGCTGCCGTAGTCGGTATCATGATCGGCTCTACTTTTTATATCATGAAAGATATTTCGCTGATCGAGCCAAAGACCATCAGCCTGCTGAATGTAACGGTGATCCTGAGCACGCTGCTGTTGCTCATTTATACGCGCATCCCCGCGCCGCTTACCGTAGCGGCCTGCCTGTTGCTGGGCTACCTGTTCTGATCATTTTTTATAATAGCCGCTCCGGCCGATCTCTTCCCTTACTTTTTCCGGCACCATGTAGCGGATGGACTTGCCATCGCGGACCCACTCACGTACCTGCGTGGCAGAGATCTGGAGCAAGGGAGCGTCCATCACAGTCAATTGGGCCTTCAGGCTATTATCGATGTCAAACCCGGGGCGTTTGTATACGTAGATCGGGTAATGGGAAACGATCCATTCGTAATTTTTCCATTTGTGCAGGTTGCCAAAACTGTCGCTGCCCATGATGATGAAAAATTCATGTTCCGGGTATTTCTCCTGCAGGTGGGCCAGGGTCACCGCCGTATAGGATGGTTTGGGAAGAGTAAATTCGATATCGGACACTTTCATGCGGTTGTCGTCTTCGGTCGCAAGCCGCAGCAGGTGCAGCCGGTTGTATTCATTCAGGAGCGAGCCGGCAGCTTTCAGCGGGTTTTGAGGAGAAACCACGAACCAGATCCGTTCCAGGTCGGTTTCATTCAGCATATAGCTGGCAATGATGAGGTGACCGGTATGTACAGGGTTAAACGAGCCGAAATAAAGGCCTATTTTCATATAAATAATTGAAAATCAATTAATTATATCAACAATGATCAGGTCGGCCTCATCCCTGCGCAGGCTTAGGGTATAGCCGGCCACGGATACGGAGACCGGTCCTCCAAGGGGAGCCGTTTTTTCTACAGAGATCGGTTCACCCGGCAGGCAGCCCATCTCCATCAGTTTCAGGTGAATCTCCTGGTTATTAAACTCACGAATGATCGCCTTTTGTCCGGGTTTCAGCTGGGAAAGTTTTTTCATAATCGCCCGGCAAAACTACCATTGTATTCTGTGGTTTGTTTACGAATTTTGAAAATGTCAATGAAGGTCCCTGGCCAGATTCATTTCTTCTTCGAAGCACCGGTAAGCCTCCGGCAGCGAACGCAACTCAAAGCTTTTATAAGGTCCGTGTTCAAGAAGGAACGGCGCCCGCTTCGGGCCCTTAATTATATCTTTTGCTCAGACAAACGGCTGCTCGAAATAAACAGGCAATACCTGCAGCATGACTATTATACAGATATCATCACGTTTGAGTTATCCGCCCCGGGTCAGCCGGTGGAAGGTGAAATTTATATCAGCATCGACAGAGTACGGGAAAACGCCAGGTTGGTTGGTGACACACTAAAGCGGGAACTGCTCCGGGTTGTTTTTCA
>JBEVLT010000469.1:0-8108 GCA_040509055.1 Chitinophagaceae bacterium | reverse complement strand
CAATGGCTGGCAGCAAAGCGGCCTGTTAGGGGTGAGCAAAGTGGTGTCGCTGAAGACGAAGTTTTTCAAAAAGACCCGGCTGCAGCTGCTGTGGGACTTCCTGAGCTACCAGCAGGCGCCAAGGGCGCAACCGATCGTGTTCCGGGTGGGGTATAACTTTTAGTTCAAACGAATTCTGATAAGCTACCGGGCATACCGGGAAATCTATAACGCCTCAATATATTTTCACATGAGTAGGAAACCCAGACACTATTTGCTGTTTGCCTTATTGATTGTGCTGGCTGTAAACGTACAGGCACAGCCGCCTGAAAGCGAAGAGAGCAGCAAGTACAGCTTCAATTACACCAAGGTAGTGCCGGGCATGCCGGAGAATGCATCTTTGGGAGCATATGGAAATGTCCCGGTCAATCTTGCAAAAGGAGTTCCCACTGTTGAGTTTACTTTATACACGCTTTCCAAGGGAGGTGTAAATATCCCGATCAGCATTTCCTACGCTGCTTCGGGTATTAAATATAATGAAGTGCCTTCTGCTGTGGGCATGAGCTGGCAATTAAATGCCGGCGGCAGCATCAACCGGTCGGTAAACGGCCTGGTAGACGAAGATTTCCTGTTGTATAACCTGGCTGTTATCGACTCTGCGCGGATCGCCCGTCAGAACGACCACATCAATTCGCACAATACCCAGGATAGCGCCATTATGGTGGCAAGTAATGACTATGATTTCTCCCTGGATTATTATTATTATAGTTTTCCCGGTCACAGCGGCAGCATGTACCTGAATAAATACGGGAGTTTTGTACCCGACAAAGAATTTTCAAAGATCCTGATCAATGCTGCCGATCACCTGGACTCTTTTTCCATTAAGGATGGCGCCGGAAATACCTATTACTTCGGTACCTATACTGACCAGAGCACCGTATATAGTCTCGGAAAATATAATAAGCAGGCACGATCCTCTTTTTATGCTCGGGTAGCCTGGAAGCTCAAAAAGATCGTAACGGCGACAAAACAAGAGATCCTGTTTGAGTACCTGCCGTATATATATGAATACATGACCCGGGATTCAGAAAGGTACGACGTATACCAAAACAACAGCGGGTCGGTCACGGTGGGCTCCTGTACGTACGGCGTGGGTTTTAATGGTGCATCTTTTCAAACGACGCGGTTTGTCAATACAGCCAATCTGCTTTCCAGGATCATTACAGATGACCAGGAAGTCCTGTTTGAATATGCACAGGACACTACCCTGGCCCTTTTTGAAAAGCAGCTGAAGGCGGTAAAAGTATATTCCAAAATTTCAGGAGATACGGTTAAAACCATCCTGCTTTCACACAATGGCAGCTTCCTGGAAAGCTTTACTGAAAAAGATAAATCGTCTGCAACGCCCGGAAAAACACATTCCTTTCAGTATAACGGCGGGTATGCAATCGATCCTTATTCGATGGCCCGTGATATTTTCGGGTATTACAATGGAGAAACCGGCAACAACAGTCTGATCGATAACCCGTCCCTGCACACGATGTATTATCCTGCCGGGGTGGCTTCCAGGGTTGTTAACGAATATTATGCAACACTGGGTGTGCTGAATCAAATATCCTACCCTACAGGTGGCAAAACACACTTTAGCTATGAATATAACAAGACCGGTTCGGGGGGCATTAATACCCTGTATGCACCGGGTTTGCGGGTAAAGTCGGTTTGGGATACGGATGAAACAGATAAGATCTATAACAGAAAGAATTTTTATTATCGTAACCTGAGCGGAGGTATCAGCTATGCGGATATGACTATCGTAACAGAAAATTCTGCTGTGGTAGACCCGGCCATGGTAAATGTATTTCATTCCGATCCGCTGAACCCGGACGGGTTCGATAATTTTTATTACCAGACAGTCCTGATTGAAAACACAGGTAGCGGAACGGGTTCTGAACGTCTTTACGAAAAGTACTATTATGGTACCCAGTATGAGCTTTATGGCAAGATGTCCCCGCTGCTGCTGCGAAAAGAAGTGTTTGATACTGATACGTTTCATCTGCAGCAAAGCGAGGTTTACGAGTATGAAACCTATACCGTGGACTCGGCCGTCTCTTTCATGTTCACGCTCAGGAAGCCTGTTCCGTATGTAGGGTATTTTTATTATGAAGACGATCCGTCGCCGCGCTATTGCTGTCCCCCGTTCAGCATTTACCAGGGCTATGATTTCAAGCATATCATGAAGCCGCGTATTTACAACCTGAAGAAGCAGCGGACAACTAATTTCTCTACCCTGGGCGATAGCCTGGTTAACGTGACTGAACATTTTTATCTCTCAGATCCTGTTGCCCTCCGGCGAACAGAAACAACAGGCTCCGAAGGGATCACCACAAAGGTGGTGTATAAGTATCCTGTCGATTATCCAGCCAACGGCACCCTGGCCGCCATGAGCAGCAGCTTCATCATCTTGCCGGTCGTTAAGGAAGAATATTATATCAACAGTGTGCTTAAACGGGAAAAGGAAAATAATTATGCATCGGCAGGATCAGGTGTGTATGTCCTGGATAACCAGGTGATCAGGGACGTGCCTGCTTCAAAAACACAGACCCTGCATTATTATGGTTACAACCGGAAGATTAACCTGCTTTCCCGCGGCCGGGAGGACGATGTGACGACCAGCTATATCTGGAACTACCTGGATGAGCTGCCGGTGGCGGAAGTGGCCAATGCGGATACATTGTCGATCGCTTATACATCTTTCGAGGCAGATGGCAAAGGACGGTGGAGCTTTAGTGGCGCAGCTGTTGCGGACGCTACCGCTGTGACTGGTAAAAATACATATGGATTGAGCAGCGGCACGATTACCCGGTCCGCGTTGAGCAGCGGAACCGTGTACATCGTTTCTTACTGGAGCAAGGGCAGCGCCGTGTCGATCACCGGCACACAGTCCGGCTGGCCACATACGCTGGCTACCATCACAGTCGGTGGTCAGGCCTGGACCTTGTACGAGCACAAGATCACAGGGCAAACTTCCATCAGCCTGTCGGGCGCTGTTACTATCGATGAGCTCCGGCTCTACCCGGAAAAGGCGCAAATGACCTCGTATGCCTATGAGCCGCTGATCGGCATCACCAGCCAGAGCGATGCAAATGGCCGGGTTGTCTATTATGATTACGACGGACTTGATCGCCTGAAGCTGGTCCGGGACCAGGATGGCAATGTGCTCCGGAAGGTCTGCTATAATTACCTGGGTCAGCCTGAAAATTGCCCCGGGGCGCTCTACTGGAACCGTGGAAAGAGCATGGTGTTTACAAAAAACAATTGCGGGTTGGGCTACACGGGCACCTGGGTTGTCTATTCCATCCCGGCAGGTATTTACAGTTCCAATATAAGCCAGCTGGATGCAGACGAACAGGCTGGTAATTTTTACACCGATGGGCAAACCTATGCCAATGCACATGGCGACTGCGTACCTGTTTATTACAATGTACTAAAGAGCGGGTCCTTTACCCGGGACAACTGCGATCCGGGATATATCTCTTCTCCCGTGACGTATGCTGTACAGCCGAATATCTACAGTTCCCTGGTCAGTCAGGCTCAGGCTGATGCGCTGGCCCAGGCAGATGTGGATGCCAATGGGCAGGCCTATGCCAATGCCAATGGTACCTGCATCATGTATTGCCCCGATTGCGAGGATGAAGGCAAGAAGTGCGTCAATTTTATCTGCGAAACCGGGATCAAAATATATTCCGGCTCCTCCTGGGACCCTATTCGTCACCGGTATATCTGCAACTATCATTACGAGTTCAGTGATGGCAGCTGGTCGATGACATATTTCGAATTCTCAAACACGGAATGCTTCTCCGAATAAATATCCTACCAAACTTTTAAATACCAGGCTATGTATAAAAGAACCGTTATTCTCCTCTTCCTTGTACTGGGGTACTGTTGTGTAGACGCGCAGCAACAACCTGCTGCTGTGCTGGCGGAGCATATTGCCCGCAAAATGAAAGATACCCTGCAGCTGTCCGATGCACAGAAAAGCAGCCTGTATGAGATAAACATGCAGCTGCATGACCGGAAGAAGAGTGCAAGACAGCAGTATGCCGGCAGCGATTCCCTCCGTCATCATCTGCAGCGTATCGAGAACAGCCGGGATTCCCTGTACAGGACTATCCTGTCCCAGGCGAATTATCAGCTGTACCTGGAAAAAAAGAAAAACCTGATCAGTGCCAATTAATCAAATCCTTCAATCCTGCTAATATGAGTATGCTGTTTCATCCCGTTATGCGGCGGTTGCTTATTGGATCCTTTTTATTGCCGGTGCTGGCCACGGCGCAGCGTGTGGCGCCATTACCGTATACCGGGCCGGGAGTAAACTATGTGCGGGTATGGGAGCCGGTAAGACCAGTCACCGACCCGGACAACCTGACGGTGGCTACACCGGTGCAGGATGCACGCATGGCAACCCAATATGTGGACGGCCTGGGCCGGGTGGTGCAGACCGTGGCAAAGGGCGGCTCCCTGGTGACGGGGAATAGTCCCCAGGATCTGGTCAATGCGGTGGTGTATGATGGGTTTGGCAGGTCTCCCCACCAGTATTCCGGGTTTGCTTCTGTCCAGGCCGGTGGGGTCATTGCTACCGGCGACGGCAGCTTTAAGATCAATCCCTTTCAACAGGACTCTGCGTTTAAAAAAGCGCAATACCCCGGCGAAAGCTGGTATTACAGCCAAACTCATTTTGAGTCTTCTACTATTGGCCGCCCGTTTGAAGCTTTTGCCCCGGGCAATAGCTGGGTGGGTACCTCCGGGCAGCTCAGCGAGGCCAACCGGCATTCGGTAAAGCTAAAATACTGGTTCAACAAGGAAGAAGACAGCGTGCGATTATGGACGGTCAGCGATGTATCTGGTGATTTCGGCACTTATGCTACGGCTGGAGGCTATGCGCCCGGGCAGCTGTATAAGAGTATTACCGTGGATGAGCATGGAAAGCAGGTGGTGGAATTTAAAAACAAGACCGGCCTTGTTGTGCTTAAAAAAGTGCAGCTGGACGCTGTTGCGGATAATGGCGCAGGTAAGGGCCATTGGGCCTGGCTCTGTACTTATTATATTTATGATGACCTGGACCGGCTTCGTTGCGTGATCCAGCCCGAAGGGGTGAAGGAGCTGGCAAAGCCAGCCACCGCCTGGACGTTCACCTCCACGCTGCTGGATGAGCAGTGTTTTCGATACGAGTATGACTACCGGGATCGGATGATCCTCAAAAAAGTACCGGGTGCAGGTGTTGGATACATGGTATATGATGTACGGGACCGGCTGGTAATGACGCAGGATGCAGTACTACGGGATGCGTCGAGATGGATCGTAACCAAATATGATGACCTGAACCGGCCGTTGGAAACGGGGATCTGGAAAAGCACCGGAGTTAGTTTTGCCACACACCAGGCCAATGCTGCTGCCTCGGCTTCCTACCCAACCACCAGCAGCAATTATGAATCGCAAACGATCACTCACTATGACGATTACAGCGGCATCCCGGATGGCTGGACCGGCAGCTTTACCAGTACCTGGTCCTCTCATTTCTATGGCACTTATAATGCTTCACCGGAGTATGCGCAGCAACAGACGGCTTCTTCGCTGACAAAGGGCCTGGTCACCTGGACGCAGACCAGGGCTTCGAATGTTTTACTGTCGACTGCGAACATCTATGATGACAAGGGCCGGGTGATCCAAATGAAATCTACTACGCTTTTGGGCACAGATATTATAACTACTCAATATGACTGGTCAGGTGAACCCCTGGTTACTGTGCAGAGCCAGGAAGTGAGTGCAGGCGGTGCTACGGCACAGACCACGGTAGTGGTGACCAGGCTGACCTATGATGACCTGGGCCGGCTGGTGCAAACAGAAAAAAAGCAAAGCAGCACGCTGGTCAACAGTGGTACGATGTCTGACTATGCCACGACCTTCACCCAGGAGTATGATGCTCTGGGACAGTTGAAGATAAAAACGATCGGCAGCAAAAAAGATCTTTCAAGCGGTGATTATATTACTCCGAGGGCACCGTTGCAGGAGCTAACATATGATTACAATATCCGGGGCTGGACTTTGGGGATGAACCGGGATTATCTGACCAGCCAGGGACAGACGAGCAATGGTATCCTTTTCGGATTTGAGCTGGGCTATGACAAGACGGGCAACCAGGCCGGAGAAAACTTTGCAGGTCAGCAGTTCAGCGGCAATATAACAGGTATGGTTTGGAAAAGCGACGGGGACGATATCCGCCGTAAGTATGACTTTGGCTATGACGCGGCCAACCGGCTGCTGAAGGCAGACTTTGTGCAACAGAATGATAACAATAGCCTTTGGGATGATGACCAGATAAATTTTTCTATAAAAATGGGAAATGGCAGCACGCCAGGCGACGCCTATGATGCCAATGGTAATATCAAACGCATGCAGCAATGGGGACTAAAAGTTGGTGGCAGCGAGCAGATAGATGATATGGTCTACAGTTATTTTACCGGAAGCAACAAGCTGAGCCGTGTAACGGAACAAAATAATGGGACTACCGCTCATAACCTCGGCGATTTTACAGATCTCAATACCAGTGGTGATGATTACGGGTACGATAAAAATGGCAACCTGCTCACCGATCTTAATAAGCGAATTAACGGGACTACCGGGACCGACCTGGCTGCTAATACAGGTGGCATCTCCTACAATCACCTGAACCAGCCAATGTCTGTTACCGTCAAGGACGCAGGCGGGAATAATAAAGGAAAGGTCGCTTATATCTATGACGGAAGAGGCAATAAGCTGATGAAACGAGTGCAGGAATATCCTTCTGTTGCCAATGGTAGTATTACCACGGTTACGATCACCTATTATGTGAACGGGATGGTATATGAGGATAAAACGGATGATGATGGTGCAACGACCGATTATACGACCCGGCTGCAGTTTATCGGCCAGGAAGAGGGCCGCATCCGGTTCAAGCCGGAGGAAGGGAGCATACCAGCCAGCTTTGAGTATGATTATATGATCAAGGATCACCTGGGCAATGTGCGGATGGTGCTGACTGAAGAGCAGAAGGTAGATAAGTACCCGGTGGCCAGCCTGGAGGATGACAAGGTAGCCATCGAAGAGACATATTATATGATGGATAAGTCTAAGATCGTGGATGCCAGTACTGTTACGGGTCTGCCCTCCTATACCAACGATAATGGCATCGGCAACAATCCTTCGGACCCTACATTCGAAGCAGCCAATAGCGATAAGCTGTATAAGCTGAATGCCAGTACCAACAAAACCGGGCTTGGGATCACGTTGAAGGTGATGAGCGGTGATAGGGTCGATATTTTCGGGAAAAGCTATTATTTCCAGAATAATACAGGAGGCAGTGGCGCCAACCTTGCCACTCCCATATCGGAGATCCTGGGCGGTTTGCTGGGCTCACCGGGTGGAGTGGTAGCAGCAACGGGTCATGGTGACGTTACAGCTACCCAGCTGGGCGGCCTGTCAGCTACCACGGGTGGTCTCACGTCAATGCTGGATGACCAGACGGATGAAAGTGACCTGGACGAGTACCGGCCCAAGGCTTATATCAACTATGTATTCTTTGACGAGCAGTTCCGCTTTGTGAGCGGTGGGTTTAGCCCGGTAGGCGGCAACAGTGTGCTGAAGGATCACTACAGCGAGCTGCAGGATATTGCGGTGACAAAGAACGGGTATCTTTATGTGTACTGCAGCAATGAAAGTCCCACCGATGTGTTCTTTGACAACCTGCAGGTGGTGCATACCCGGGCCCCTGTACTGGAAGAGACGCATTATTATCCCTTTGGGTTGACCATGCAGGGCATCTCATCAAAAGCGATGTCATTTGGTGATCCGGCCAATAAACTTAAATACAACGGGAAGGAGGAGCAATGCAGGGAGTTCAGTGATGGAAGTGGTCTGGAATGGCTGGATTATGGGGCGAGGATGTATGATAACCAAATCGGAAGGTGGCATGTAATTGATCCATTGGCAGAGAAATTTTACAAATATAGCCCGTATAATTATGCGCTTAATAATCCATTGCGTTATGTTGATGCTGATGGTAGAGCCGCAGGCGATACATTAGTTCCTTTGCC
>JBEVLT010000468.1:0-18733 GCA_040509055.1 Chitinophagaceae bacterium | reverse complement strand
TTCCTTCCGGACAGAAGAACGGGAGAGTCTTCATGAAGATATTGTCAACAGCATGCTTGGCAGCAAAAACTTCAGTCGAAACAGAAGCGCGTATATTCTTGGAGGTGCGCCGGCAAACGGTAAGTCGACCTTTCTTAATAGCAGCTATTGTGGCTATCCGGCAAGTGCGCTGAAAATTGATCCTGATGAGATCAAGAAAATGCTGCCTGAATACACGTATATGGTAGAAACAGAAGAATCGCTTGCAGCCGCTATTGTACATGAAGAAAGCTCTTTCGTGGCAAAAAAAATACGGAAAGGCGCTATCGCAAGCGGTATAGATATTATACTTGATGGAATAGCTGATGGGACATTACAGAACAGGATAGATGAATATAAAAAGTTTAAGGACGGTGGCTATTATGTACGTATGGATTATGTAAGCCTCGGAACTGGGTTGAGTCTTGCCTTGGCTAAAAAGCGGGCTGAAGAAACCGGACGGGAAGTGCCTGAAGATTTTGTTAAAGACATGAATCGGATCATATCAGGCCTTGTTCCCGAAATGGTTGATAATCATTGTTTTGATGAGCTTTTTTTATGGGATACCAATGAAGAGGCTGTGCCAAGGTTGGTGATACAGTATAAAAACGGTAAATTAGAGGTGAAAAGCCACGAGCTCTACGAAAGTTTCAAAAAGAAAAAGAATGAATAAGGTGAAAACAGCGGTGAAGCAGAAGAGTGTTCTGACAGAAAAAGAAAAAAATCTGGTCGATCTTGCTTTGGGTAAAAAAGAGGCTAAAACTGTACATGACAGAAAGCTGGTCGAACAAATTAATGAAATCAGGAAGAAGGGTACAATGTTGTATATACCTTATGACTAAAAAAAGAAATCGATTAATAACAGATATTCCCTTTTCGAAGGGTTTTTTTATGCCATTTCAGTTCTGTCAGAATTTCAATTCTTCATCCAGCGCAAAAGAAAAGCTGTATCGCTGGTCAGCGACACCACGAACCTGGTACGGGAGGCCCGCAGGGCAGCGGAGACAGCCATTTTTTCTTTTACCACACCCGCCCGGTTGATATAGTTGGAGTGCAGGAACCAGGTATCCGTTCCGTCATTGACCAGGAAGCCGGTATGATAATCAAGCCCCACGATAAAGATGCCTTTGCCGGCATCCCTGATTGTTGCGCAAAAACCAGCATAGGACAGGTAGCTTGCATTTAGGACACGTTGGCCCCGGGTCAGGGCTTTCATCATGGTCAGCGAAGCACAGGTAGACAGCTTTACCCGGTCCAGCGGGTAGCCCATATCCAGTAAAAGACCGGTGACGAAATAACCGCAGGCAATGGTGCCCTCGTGCGGCACGCGGGTGGTGCCGTTAAAATCCCAGGGGGTGCCGTTCCATTGCTCGTAAAGATCGCGGCCCAGCATGCGCACCCAATAATCTTTTACCTGAATCCATAGCTTTTCCCTGCGGGCAGCTGAACGATATAACTGGCCGAAAGCCTCCCGGTCGCTGTCGATCGCAGCTTTGAGGTCTGTATAACTCCTGGCAGGCATGGTTGCCGGCATAGGGATAGCAGTGCCTTGCTGCTGGTTGGTGCAGCGGGATAAGCAAAGGCCGGCAATAAGCAGCAACAGGAGAAGGCGCATAAAGTAACTGAATGCAGGATAGGATGCGGGGCAGCATGCTTTCCATAAAGGGCTTTCCTGGCAACTTCCGTGGTTGTACTGTGCAAATGGGCAGTACCCGGTGAGACCGTAAGGGAATTTATTGCTGAAGTGGCGTTAATGTTACCGGGTTAGTCAAAGCCGTTTTCCCAGCCATCGTTTTTCAGCCTGGCTGCTTTTTCCATCACTTCGCTGTGCAGGGATTGTTTGTAGCCGGCTACTTTCCGGCTTACGGCATCGTCTGCCACGCCAATGATCTGGGCGGCCAGGATGCCGGCATTTTTTGCCGCATTCAGGGCCACCGTGGCTACCGGTACGCCGTTCGGCATCTGCAGGATGGACAGGACCGAGTCCCAGCCATCGATCGAATTGGATGATTTGACCGGTACGCCGATCACAGGCAGGGGCGTGATGGAAGCCACCATACCCGGCAAATGGGCGGCGCCGCCTGCTCCCGCAATGATTACTTTCAGCCCGCGGTCTTTCGCTTTTTGCGCATAATCCACCATCCGCAGCGGCGTGCGGTGGGCCGATACCACCGTTACTTCATGAGGTATGGCAAACTGCTTCAGTATATCCGATGCAGCCTGCATAACGGCCAGGTCACTGTCGCTCCCCATGATGATCCCAACTATTGGATTCATTATTGCGGTATTTGAAACAAAGAAACGCCTTTTCGGGTAAAAGTTCCACCGCCGTCTATCAAAAGGCGGAACAAAAATGCGTTAAAACAAAACCGTGTACAGCAGGCTTGTTATTTTTTTAGCGTCATATGGCTGGTCTGGACCAGACAGCCGAATCTGTCTATATTTGAAGTTATATAAAAAGGAATTCATGCACCGGGTCAGTAAACCATTTCTCCTGTTCTTCACGATCGTGCCTGCCGTTGTTGTTGGCCTGTCCTGCAAAGGGAAATCGCCGGATAAGCCAAAAGAAAATCCCCCGGTCATGGTGGATGTGATGATCGCTTCGCTGCGTCCGGTCAATAATACCATTGAAGCCAACGGGACCGTGATCGCCAATGAATCCGTGGAGCTGCGCCCCGAAGTGAGCGGCCGGCTTACCTACCTGAACGTACCCGAAGGGGAATATGTGGCCCAGGGAACGGTACTGGCCAGGATCAACAGCGCCGACCTGGCGGCACAGGTGCAGAAAAGCCGCGTGCAGCTGCAGCTGGCCGAGGCCAACGAACGCCGCCTGCACATCCTGCTGGAAGCCGGCGGCGTGAACCAGGTGGATTACGATGCGGTCGTGAACCAGGTAAACACCCTGCGTGCCGACATAGCCTATACGCAAACGCTGATCGACAAAACCGTGATCCGTGCTCCCTTTAGCGGCACCATCGGTTTGCGCCAGGTCAGCCCCGGCGCTTATGTGTCGCCTTCCACCATCATTGCCACCATTCAGCAGCTGGGCAAGGCCAAGATCGATTTTACCCTGCCGGAACAATATAGCGAGCTGATCGGTGTAGGCAAATTTGTGGAAGTAGAGGTGGAAGATACCGGCGCCACGCGAGACAGGGCCACGATCATCGCCATGGAACCGCAGGCCATCCGGCAAACGCGCAACATCATGGTGAGGGCGATGCTGGAAAATACGGCCCCCAACCCCGGCGGTTTTGTCAAAGTGTATGTCCGTTCTTCGGGCGAAAACAGCCAATCGGTGATGGTGCCCACCAATACCATCATCCCGAACGATAAAAGCAGCCAGCTGATCCTTGTGAAAAAAGGAAAAGCCGCCTTTGTGGACGTGCAGACCGGCATGCGCTCGGCAGGCAATGTGGAGATCACCAGGGGGGTCAATCCCGGAGATACCATCGTGGTGACGGGCGTACTGTTCGCAAGGCCTAATGCAGCGCTGAAAATAAGAAGTGTGAAGACGCTTGAGCAGCTGAACAGCCAGCAATAGGGAGACATCCCTTCTTTGTAAACAGATTAACCGATTTTTTACCTGTACGATTGAATGAATATATCCGAATTATCCCTGAAGCGGCCCGTATTTGCCACGGTAATGAACCTGGCCATTATCCTGTTTGGTATTGTGGGACTGACCTTTCTGGCCATAAGGGATTATCCTGCCATCGATCCGCCGCTGATCTCCGTGAGCACATCGTATACGGGTGCCAATGCAGATATCATCGAAAGTCAGATCACTGAGCCACTGGAAAAGCAGATCAATGGCATTCCCGGTATCCGTACCATTACCTCGTCCAGCTCGCTGGGCAGCAGCCAGATCAGCGTGGAATTCAACCTGGGAGTGGACATGGAAGCGGCCGCCAGTGATGTGCGGGACAAAGTGAGCCAGGCGGCCCGCAGCCTGCCGCAGGATATTGATGCACCGCCCGTGATTTCGAAGTCGGATGCCAACAGTGATTTTATTCTGATCCTGGCCGTGCAGAGCCAGACCAAGAGCCTGCTGGAGTTGAGTGATTATGCCGAGAATGTATTGCAGCAGCAGCTGCAAACCATCAACCAGGTGAGTGCCATCAATATATTTGGACAGAAACGCTATGCCATGCGCATCTGGCTGAACCCGGATAAGATGAATGCATACAACGTAGCATTTTCCGATATCCGCACCGCGCTGAACAGCGAGAACATCGAGCTGCCGCCGGGAAAGATATATGGCAACAATACCGACCTGACCATCCGCGTGCTGGGCCGGCTGACCAATGAACAGCAGTTTCGCGATCTGATCATCCGCGAAGACAGCGCCGGCATCATCCGCCTGGGCGATGTGACCCGCGTGGAGCTGGGCCCCGAGCAACTGGAACAAAGCTGGAAGTACAATGGGGTAAATGCGGTGGGACTTGCCATCATCCCGCAGCCGGGCGCCAACAATATTGAGATCGCCAACGAGTTTTACCGGCGCATCGAGCAGATCGAAAAGGGATCCAAATCGGATATCCAGCTAAAAGTGCTGATCGATAATACCAAAAACATCCGGCAGTCGCTGGCCGAGGTGGAAGAAACGCTGATTATAGCCTTTGTACTGGTGGTGCTGGTAATTTTCTTCTTCTTTCGCGACTGGCTCATCGCCGTTCGCCCGCTGATCGATATCCCGATCTCGCTGGTGGCTACTTTTTTCATCATGTATGTAGCGGGTTTTTCTGTGAATATCCTCACGCTGCTGGCTATTGTGCTGGCCACAGGGCTGGTGGTGGACGACGGGATCGTGGTCACGGAAAATATCTTTAAAAAACTGGAGCTGGGGTTGCCCATCCGCAAGGCAGCTGTAGAGGGAAGCAAGGAGATATTCTTTGCCGTGGTCTCTACCTCTATCACGCTGGCCATCGTGTTCCTGCCGCTGATCTTCCTCGAAGGATTCGTAGGCCGGCTGTTCAGGGAGTTTGCCATTACGCTGGCCTCAGCCGTGCTGGTATCGGCCTTTGTGTCGCTAACCATTACCCCGGTGCTGAATGTATACCTGCGACGGAAAAAAGCAGGGCATGGCTGGTTTTACAACAAGACCGAACCCTTCTTCCGCGGTATGGAAAACGGGTACCGGCGCATGCTGGAAGGCTTTATGCGCATCCGCTGGATGGCCTGGGTGCTGATCGCTATTTGTATCGGGTTGATCGTTATTACATTTCTTTCATTGAAAAGCGAGCTGGCGCCAATGGAAGACCGCAGCAGCATCCGCTTTTCCATCACACCCCCCGAAGGAACGAGCTACAGCGAGCTGCAACGCATTACCGATAATGTGTCCAACTACCTGTATGATTCCGTGCCGGAACGGGATTTTGTTTTTTCCCGTACCGGTGGCGGCGGGGGAGGGGGCGGAGGGAACAACTCACAGCCTAGACTTGGATTGGTGCCGCCTGGAGAACGCAGCCGGTCGCAAAACCAGATCGCCAATGACCTGCAGCGCAAGCTTGCCCGCTTCAACGAAGCACGCATTTCCGCGGCTCAGGAGCAAACTATTTCGGTGGGTCTCGGTTCCCGTGGCGCGCAGCCTGTGCAGCTTGTGCTGCAAAACCAGGATATGGACAAGCTGCGGGATATCATTCCCAAATTTCTCGAAGAAGCACGAAAGGATAAGACCTTTGCTGTCGTAGATGTGAACCTGAAGTTCAACCGGCCTGAGCTGCAATTGACTGTGGACCGGATGAAGATCAAGGACCTGGGACTCTCCACCCAGGATGTGATCGCCACCATCCAGGCCGCCTTCAGCGGCGGTCGTCTTGCCTATTTTATTCAGAACGGGTTTCAGTACTCCGTTATCGCACAGGTGGAGCGGAGCGACCGCGATAAGCCGGAGGATATTAATAGATTATATGTGCGGAACAATGCCGGCGACAATATTCCGCTGGATGCCGTCATTCACCTGGAAGAAAGCACCAATCCATCCACCCTGTTTCATTACAACCGATACAAAGCAGCCACCATTTCTGCCTCACTGGCCGAAGGTTATACGATCGGCGACGGCATCGAAGCCATGAACCGTATTGCTGACGGTCTGCTGGACGAAAGCTACCAGACGGCCCTTAACGGCCCTTCCCGTGACTATTCGGAAAGCTCTTCCAATATCATGTTTGCCTTCCTGCTGGCAATGGTATTGATTTACCTGGTCCTGGCAGCCCAGTTCGAGAGCTTCCTCGATCCGTTTACCATCATCTTTACCGTACCGCTCGCCTTTGCAGGAGCGTTGCTGAGCTTATGGGTATTTGGGCAAACCCTGAATATCTTTTCGGAGATCGGAATGGTGATGCTGATCGGGCTGGTGACCAAGAACGGGATACTGATCGTGGAGTTTGCCAACCAGCGGCGGGAGCACGGGTTGAAAAAAATGGAAGCCGTGGTAGATGCTGCCACGCAGCGGTTGCGCCCTATCCTGATGACCAGCCTGGCCACTGCGCTGGGCGCCCTGCCGATCGCGCTGAGCCTGGGAGCTTCTTCCGCCAGCCGCGTCCCCCTGGGCATCGTGGTAGTCTGCGGCATCACGTTTTCCCTGGTACTCACCCTGTTTGTGATACCGGCGGTGTATACGTACATTTCAGGAAAACATAAGGTAGCAGAAACGGAGAACGTTGACGCCCCTGCTGCGCCAGGCCCTGACCATCATGAATAACTGAAGAATGAAGAGAGTAATCCTCATATTGTTTCTTTTTGCAACAGCCTGCCAGGGATTTTCCCAGGTATTGACACTCGAAGAAGCGATCGATATTGCCCTGAAAAACAGCCTGGATATCCAGATATTACGCAACAACAGGGAAGCGGCCGATATCAATAACCATATCGGCGTGGCCGGCGGCCTGCCCACCGTGACGGCGGGGGTGACCGATAACGAGCAGGTGACCAACGTGAACCAGAAGCTCAATACGGGCACCGTCATCCAGCGCAATGCTGCTGCAGGCAATAACCTGTCGGCCAACGTAACGGGCACCATGCTTTTGTACAACGGGGCGCGGGTGATCGCCACTAAGAACAGGCTGGCGCAACTGGAAGCGCAGAGCGAACAATATGTAAACGCCCAGGTGCAGAACACCATCGCTTCGGTAATGACCGGGTATTACGATATCGTGCGCCAGCAGGCCTATATCAAAACCATCGACCAGTCCATTGCCGTGGCGCAAAAGCGGCTCGATATCGTCAAAACACAGCAGAATGTAGGGATGGCCAACAATGCCGATCTGTACCAGTCGCAGCTGGACCTGAATACCCTGCTGCAAACCCGGCAGTCGCAGCTGCTGGTAGCGGAGCAGGCTAAAACCGATCTGCTGGTATTGCTGAATCTGAAGCCGGACTCGGCGATTACCATCCGCGATACCATCCTGGTGGACAATGATCTTATCCTGGGCGACATACTCGGCGGTATCGGGCGCAATGCCGATATCCTTGCCGCCAGCGACCAGGTCAAGATCAACGAGTTTATCGTGAGGGAAGTGGCGGCGCAGCGCTATCCCTCCATCCGCGCCAACGCAGGTTATAATTTCACACGCAACCAGACGGCGGCCGGCAACGTGTTGCTCAACCAGAGCCGCGGCCCGGTGGTAGGGGTGAGTGTTGGTATTCCTATTTACAACGGTTCCGCTTTCAAACGCCAGCAACGGGTAGCTGAAATAGATGTACGGAATGCAGCCTTGCAAAAAGATATCCTGGTGCGGGACTACACAGGCGGTGCTGTGCGTACCTACCAATCCTACAGCACTACCTTGCAACAGCTGAAAACACAGCAGCAAAATGTGGAGCTGGCACAAAAGCTGCTCGACCTGGCCCTGCTTCGTTTCCAGTACCGGCAGGCCACTATCCTGGAAGTACGCCAGGCGCAGGAAAGTTTTGAAAACGCTTCCTATACGCTGACCAACCTGAATTTTGCTGCGAAATCTTCTGAAATAGAATTGAAAAGATTGACCAATCAGCTGCAATAGAAACAACCTCGGAGATCCGGAAATACAAGAGATGTTCAGCGGTTTCTTTATTCTGGTCTTTTCTTAACTAGCAATAATTTTTCTCCACTGACTATTCCTGACTTATTGCGATAGAAGTCCTGTTAAAGTGTATTGCATCTCCGTGCTACGCCGTTCCTGCCTGTCCCCTTGTTAGATCACGCTTTTACCTTCAGCGTCCGTTTCACAATATTCGCCTCGTGCAGCAGGTCCTGCTTCCTTTGGCTGAGCACGGTCACATGGCCCATCTTGCGGCCGGGTTTGGTTTGTTTTTTACCGTACAGGTGCACAAAGGCGTTCTCCATTTTGAGCACATCGGCCAGGCCCTCGTACTGCACGTCGCCACTGTAGCCCTCGGCGCCGATGAGGTTGATCATGATGGACGGGAAGATAGCATTCGTATTGCCCAGCGGGTAACCGAGCATGATGCGCCACAGCATATCGAACTGCGAGCTGTAATGCGCTTCGATGGTATGATGCCCGCTGTTGTGAACCCGTGGGGCTGTTTCGTTTACCAGCACGTCGCCGCGTTCATCCACGAACAATTCCACGGCAAAGATGCCGGGCGACCGGAAATTGCGGACCACGGACAGGGCGATAGCTTCTGCCTTCCATATCGTTTCTTTCTCCAGCGAGGCGGGGCATAGCTGGTAGTCGAGCAGGTTCAGGTGCGGATCAAAGATCATTTCCACCGGAGGGTACAGGGCCGTTTCGCCTTTTTCGTTCACTGCCACCATTTGCGCGATCTCGGTACGCACCGCCACCATTTTTTCCAGTACGGCAGGGGCATCAAACCCTTTGGTAATATCGTCGCTGGTGCGCAGCAACTGCACGCCGCGCCCGTCGTAGCCGCCTTCGCCGATCTTGTGTACGGCAGGTAAAAAATCTTTATTATCCCCGAGCGCTGCCAGGTTTTCGGTAATGATAAAATCCGCGGTAGGTATACTATGCGCCTGGTAAAATTCTTTCTGCCGGATCTTGTTGCGGATGGTTTTCAGCACGGCAGGTTTGGGATACACTTTCACGCCTTCGGCTTCCAGCTTTTCCAGCGCTTCGGTGTTTACGTTTTCGATCTCGATGGTAAGCGCATCGAGCGACCGGCCGAACGCATAGACGTCGTCAAAATTTTTGATATCGCCTTTGGTGAAATGATGACAGAGGTGGGCCGCCGGACATTCCGGGTCGCTCTCCATCACATAGGTGTCAACAGGGTAGTTCGCGGCAGCCTGCAGCAGCATGCGGCCCAGCTGGCCGCCGCCGAGTATGCCGATCTTCAGCGGTGCATTCATGCGCGCAAAGATAGGGGATCGGAATATCCGCGCAGGAAGCAAGGCAACAGGCTGATCCTGCCATTGAATGAGATTTACGAACAATAAGGCGGGCTGACCGAGGTCCAGCCGCCGTCGATCACGAGGGTTTGCCCGGTAATATGCCGCGAGGCCGGCGAAACAAGGAACAGGGCAGCGTTGACGATATCCGCCGTCTCGGCGATACGGCCCAGGGGAGTAATAGCGGCCCAGTTGTTTTTATAATCCCGGTCGCCGATGGTACGTTCTGTCTGCGTGGCGCCGGGCGCCAGCGTATTGACCGTAATGCCGTAGGGCGATAGCTCGGCCACCAGGTTTTTGGACAGCATTTCGATGGCTGCCTTGGTCATGCTATAGGCTGCCAGGTTCTTGTGTGCCTGGTGCGCCGCTACGGACGACATGAACAGGAGCGAACCCTTTTCATGGTTAAGCTTCATGTGGCGGGCCGCTTGCTGGGCCAGGAAGAACGTGCCGCCTACATTGACGTTCATCATCCGTTGCAGTTGTTCGGGCGAATAGGTGAAAAAATCGCCGACCAGGGTAAGACCTGCATTGGCCACTGCAATGGTCAGCTTTCCGAATTTTTCCACCGCAGTTTCCGTCATTTCCCGTACAAAGTCCGGGTCTGCGATGTCTCCTGCCCAGGGTTCGCAGGCGCCACCTGCCTTGCGGATGGCAGCAGCGGCATGAACGGCCAGTTTTCCCTTCTCATCATTGAGCATTACGATAGCCCCTTTCAGGCTTAGCTCCCTGGCAATGCCAAAGCCGATGCCCTGCCCGGCTCCTGTCACGATCGCCACCTGCCCTGTAAACTCATTTTCCATGTGCCGTGTTTTTAATGGTCAGCTATTGCTTCACGCTCCATACCTGCACCTCATATGGCCGCAGGCTGAAGTGGAGGGCGGTAGCAGGTGCATTGCCTGCAGGATAGACCGGTGAAAGTGTTGGGGAACCGCCCAGTCCGGCCTTTGCTGCGTTGATCGCCAATTGCCCGTCATCCCCTGCCAGATTAACGAGGATCAGCAGCGTTTGGTTGGGGGTAAACCGCAAAAAAGAGAAGACCTGTGCCCCGTCGTTGGGCACGGCCCGGTATTGCCCGGCATAGAGGGCAGGGTGCATGTGGCGCAGATGCAGGAGCGTTTTGTAATACCTGTACAATGACGCCGGGTATTTTTCCTGTTCCTCCAGGGAAATGCCGTCATTGGCTACCAGGTTGGTGTTGTCCCACCAGGGCCCTGTGTTCCTGTACCATACAGCCATGCCCCGGCCGCTGTCGCTCCGGTACCACTCAAAGGCTTCCCGCATGGGAATGTCGTTGGCATCGGTATTGCCGAATTTGCCAAACCCACCGGAGCCGTACATACCCAGTTCCTGGCCATAATAGATCAGCGGTATGCCCGGCAGCAGCAGGCTGAGGGCGGCACCGGCCCTTAGTTTGCCATCGTCCCGGCCGGTAGCCGAAGCAAAGCGGGGCATATCATGGTTTTCGAGAAAAACCACCTGCCGGCGGCCGGCCGGTGTGGCCAGCAGGGTAGAGTCCAGCGCCTGCTGCAATTTTGTTTTGTCAAATGACAGGATCGCCTGTTGCAGGCGGAAGGCAAACACGCGGTCCACACCTGCTTTTTCGAAATAAGCCTGCCCGAAGTCGCTCCAGTCGGCCTGTTCGGCAATGATCACCAGCCGGGGGTTTACCTGCCTTAGCCGGGTCAGGAGAGGATGCCAGAATTTTTCAAACAGCCCCGTGAATTTGCCTTTCCAGTCCAGGTCATCCATGGCATGGTCGAGGCGAAAACCGTCTGCGCCATCGTCAAACTTTCCATCACCGTTGGGGTCCATCCAGTAGCGGAAGAGTTTGTCATTGTAATCCAGCACTTTTGGGCTCAGCAGGTTGACGGTCGTGATCCGGCGCGTCACACCGTTGTACCCGGTCAGGCCTGTCAGGTTGAAGATGATGGACTCGGGCTGTGTATTGCCGCGGTCGTTATAGATGATGTAATCGCTGTAGGGGGAGGCGGGGTTATGGTAAGAGTCCTTCCACCAGGCATGGTCTTCGGTTACGTACTGCGTTTCCATATCCAGGTAAAGCTTCATTTCCCTGCGGTGCACTTCCCGGGCCAGGCGGGTATAATCATCCAGGCTGCCGAATTCAGGATCGATCTTCTCAAAATCATCCGAGAAATAATTGTGATAATACGGCGACGAATTGATGGGAGTGAGCAGGATAGCGGTAATGCCCAGCTCCTGCAGGTAGCCGAGCTTTTGGCGCAACCCTTCCAGGTCGCCCTGCGCATCGCCATCGGCATCGTAAAAGCTACGCAGGAATACATGGTAGATGACTTCATTGGCCTCCCGGGCAGGCTGCGCCTGTACATCGGTCCACAGCAACAATGCAAGAGCAGGCAACAGGCAAAACAACCGGTAGTTTTTTCGGATCATGTGTGAACGGTTTAAGGTCTGGCTGTACGAAGTTATCGCGGCAGAAAGAGTTGGGTAATAAATTTACTCTTTTTGTATTTTTACATTGCGATATGCGACCTGATTATCCTCATAAATATTTTGCCGACCAGCGCTGCCTGTTCAGTTTGCTGATGGAAACACTGGCCATGGATAGTAAAAGTCCTGCGTAGTATTGCCCTGCACCCCGCAGGAAGGCCTTCTTATTTCTTATTTCACGCTTAAAAAATGAATGATGACTACAGCTATTGCAGCTAAACAGCAGGACGTATCCGTTGATTTCCTACCGCTCGAAGGGACGGATTATGTAGAGTTTTATGTCGGCAACGCCAAACAGGCGGCCCATTATTATATGAGCGCTTTCGGTTTCCAGGCGCTGGCCTATGCCGGGCCGGAAACCGGCGTAAAAGACCGGGCCAGCTATGCCGTACGCCAGCACAGGCTCACCTTTGTACTGACCACGCCGCTCCGCACGGGTAACGCGATGGCCGATCATGTTTACCGGCACGGCGACGGGGTGAAATGCCTTTCCCTGCGCGTACCCGATGCCACAGCCGCCTGGGAAGAGACGACGAAGCGGGGCGCCAAAAGCTACCTGGAGCCGCAGCGGCTGCAGGACGAACACGGGGAAGTGGTGATGAGCGGCATTCATACGTATGGCGACACGGTGCACCTGTTCATCGAACGCAAAAATTACCAGGGCGCTTTCCTGCCCGGCTACCGGCCCTGGAGCAACCCGCATTTTGCGCCCACCGATACCGGCCTGCTGTACGTGGACCATTGCGTGGGCAACGTGGGGTGGAACCAGATGAACCCGTGGGTGAAGTTTTATGAAGAGGTAATGGGCTTTAAGAACATCCTGTCCTTCGACGACGAGGATATCTCCACTGAATATTCGGCGCTGATGAGCAAGGTGATGAGCAGCGGCAACGGCTTTGTGAAATTCCCGATCAACGAGCCGGCGGAAGGCAAGAAAAAATCACAGGTGGAAGAGTACCTGGAGTTTTACGACGGCGAGGGGGTGCAGCACGTGGCCCTGGCTACCAGCGATATCGTGAAGACGGTGAAGGAGCTGATGAGCCGCGGCGTGGAGTTTCTGAAAGTGCCGACAAGTTATTACGACGACCTGCTGGACAGGGTAGGCCATATCGACGAAGACCTGGAGCCGCTCAGGGAACTGGGCATCCTGGTAGACCGCGACAACGAAGGCTACCTGCTGCAGCTGTTTTCCAGGCCGGTAGAAGACCGGCCCACCCTGTTTTTCGAGATCATCCAGCGCAAAGGCGCCAAAAGCTTCGGCAAAGGCAATTTCAAGGCGCTGTTCGAGGCTATCGAGCGGGAACAGGATGCCCGGGGCAACCTTTGATCCGGATCATTTTCCGGCGCCGGCCTGCGTAATCCACAGGTGTTAACGTTTTTCTTACAACTGGCTTGAACGGATGATTTATCTTTGCAAATCATTGCATTATCCACGGAAATAAATCATCCGTTCAAGCCGTTTATGTTTTTAAGAAAACCAGGCATGAAAAACCGCTTTCTATCCTTTCTTTTTATTCTCGGGTGCACCGGTATGGCCGCTGCGCAGACCTCGGCGCCGCTGACCACTAACGTCTCCTACCTGTCGTTTATCGACTACCAGAAGACCTTTCCCCGGCCCGATGAATCGTTCAGGCGCAAGGAGGATACCCTGCAAAAACAGTTTGAGGCAAAGAAGCTGAAATGGCCTGCCCGGTATATTTACATCCGCTCGTTCAAGTACGACAGCCAGATGGAAGTGTGGGTGAAAAACGAGATGAACGATCCTTTCCAGCTGTTCAAGACCTACAAAGTTTGCGCGCTGGCCGGTACCCTGGGCCCCAAGCGTATGGAAGGCGACTACCAGGTGCCTGAAGGGTTTTACTATATCAACGAGTTTAACCCGAACAGCAGTTATTACCTTTCGCTGGGCATCAATTATCCCAACGAGTCGGACAAGGTGCTCAGCGACCTGTTCCGTCCCGGCGGCGCCATTTATATCCACGGCAGTTGCGTGACGGTCGGCTGCATACCCATCACCGACCAGCAGATCGATGAACTGTATATCCTGGCGGCGCATGCCAAAAGCAGGGGGCAGGATTTTATCCCGGTACATATATTCCCGGTTCGCTTCAATGTACAGAAAAGTGTAAGCTACCTGGAAGGCCTGACAAAGGACGATCCCGTGCTGAAGCAGTTTTCCGAAAAAATGGAAGATGCGTTCAACTATTTCGAAAAATTCAAACAGCTGCCCGTTATCCTTATCGACGACAAGGGCCAGTATATTGTGAATGCGGCCGCATCGGCCAAACCTGTACCCGCGGCTCCGGTGGTAAAGCCGGTGGAGGTAAAGAAACCGGTGAAGAAAGAACCCGTGGTGCACCGTACCCGGGACATCATCGGGCTGACGGACTGGGTGCATGAATGGCCCGTATTTCCCGGCGGAGGCGATGCTTTCCAGGATTACCTGAAGCAGCTGGGCAACGACATGGTGAAATTCCTGCCGGAAGGCACGAAAAAAGCATTCGTACAGGTGGAGTTCGTCATTGATACGGATGGCATGCCGGTGAACTTCAAAGTGCTGAAGGGAATGGATAACAAGGACTTCAACGACGAGCTCATCTCCCGCATGGAAAAAATGCCCAACTGGAAAGCTGCGGTACTCAATGATAAAAAAGTGCCGAAGAAAGTGTTGCAAACCGTGGCCGTGGAAGGTATCTGATCACCGCATCAATACCTGTATCGTTTCGGGCGTCTGCTGCCGCAGCAGGATGCTTTTCCCTCTTGTCAGTTTGTCGATGTATTCCTGCGTATAATGGCGGATGGTGAGCAGGCTCAGGTCTTTGACCATGCTTACTTCAAAGAGGCCGGCGGCTTCTGATGCAAACTGTTCCGTTTTTTCTCCCATATCGTTCAGCACGCAGATAAAGCTGATCGCCGCATTCTGGGTCAGGTTGGGTTTCAGCCGCATCCGTTCAAATACCTGGTATAAATGCTCCAGGTGGTGATCCTCCACGAACGAAAAGTCTTTGGTCCGCATGGTCAGCATCACCTGTTTTTCCTTTAGTACAATGATGGGGGGCAGGTCTTTCAGCTGCCGGTTGTGGATGACCGTGCCCGGCAGCGAAGGGTCCAGGAAACATTTTACATACAGGGGAATGCCCTTGTTTTGCAGCGGCTTGATCGTTTTGGGGTGAATGATCTGCGCGCCGTAATAAGCCATCTCGATCACCTCGCTGTAGTTCAGCTCAGGAATGGGGCGTGTATCGGGAAACTGTTTGGGGTCTGCATTCATCATGCTGGCCACGTCTTTCCAGATGGTCTGGCTTTCCGCATCCAGCAGGTTGGCAAACACGGCAGCGGTGTAGTCGCTGCCTTCGCGGCCCAGGGTGGTGCTTTCGTTCTCGTCCGTAGCGCCAACAAAGCCCTGCGTGAGTACCATGCGCCCGCCGGTCAGCTCCCGGGCAGCCAGCTGCTGCACGTTTTGACGCGTTATGTCCCAGTCGATGTTCGCATCGCGGAAGTCATTGTCCGTCCGGATGATGTCGCGCACATCCATCCAGGTATTGGCAACGCCTGTTTCGTTCAGGTAATGGCTCACGATGGTGGTAGACAACATTTCGCCCAGGCATACCACCTGGTCGTAGTAATAGTCGAAATGCCGCACCGGCTGATCGTGCAGCAACCATTCGGCTTCGGTAAAAAAATCTTTCAGCTGCGTTTCGCAGGCATCATAGCCGGAGGCCAGCAGCTGCCGGGCAAGGTCGAGGTGCTGCTGCTTTACCTGGTGAAACAATTGCAGCGCTTCATCTTTGTTGCCGGCATAAAACGCTTCCGTCACTTTTTCCAGGGCATTGGTGGTTTTGCCCATGGCGGAAATAACGAGCAGGAGTTGTTCACCGGTGAAGGAGCGCAGGATATTTCCCGCCATTTTTATTCTTTCAACACTTTCAATGGATGCGCCGCCGAATTTGAAAACCTTCATGAGAAAAGGAACTGCGTTTAAAAAAATCAAATAGGAGCGACAAAGATAGGGGAAGCGGTTGCCCGAAAGCATGACCCTGTATACGGATGGCCGCAAAGGCTAATGTTTTTATCCCTTACATTTGTTGCTTCCTCAAGCAGTGCCATTATGATCAACCGCAAAATCCTGACGCTGGACGAGTTTACCATCCAGCAGCTCCGCAACTTCCCGCATGCCACCGGCGAGCTCAGCAACCTGCTGCGCGACATCGGGCTGGCGGCTAAACGCGTAAACGTGGAAGTGAACAAGGCCGGCCTGGTGGATATACTGGGCGATGCCGGCAGCGTGAACGTGCAGGGCGAAGATGTAAAGAAGCTGGATGTGTTTGCCAACGACCAGTTTACCGGCGTGCTCCAGCATGGCATCAGCTGTGCGGGTATTGCCAGCGAAGAGCTGGACGATTATGTGGCCTTCGACGATGCAGAAAGCCGGAACTCCAAATACGTATGCCTCTTCGATCCGCTGGACGGCAGCGGCAATATCGACGTGAATGTATCCATCGGCACCATCTTCGGCGTGTACCGCCGCGTGACGGCCAAAGGCAGCCGGGCCGGTAAGGAAGATTTTTTGCAAAGCGGGACGCAGCAGGTAGCGGCCGGTTACATCGTATACGGTTCCTCTACGATGCTCGTGTATGCCACGCGCCGGGGCGTAAACGGTTTTACGCTCGATCCGTCTATCGGCGAGTTTACCCTCAGCCATCCCGATATCAAATGCCCGCCTGCCGGCAAGATCTATTCGGTGAACCACGGAAATTTTTTCCGGTATGAAAAAGGGGTACAACGCTATATCGATAGTTGCCAGAAAAAGAACAAAGACAATGGCGGCCCCTATACCCAACGCTATATCGGCAGCATGGTCTCCGATGTGCACCGCAACCTGATCAAAGGGGGCATTTTCATGTATCCCGGCACCATCGAAAAACCGAAGGGAAAGCTGCGGTTGCTGTATGAGTGCAACCCCTTTGCCTTTATCATGGAAGTGGCCGGCGGCCGGGCCACGGATGGCCGGCAACGCATTCTCGACATTCAGCCCACGGAGCTGCACCAGCGCACGCCCATGTTTATCGGCAGCAGTGATATGATGGATGAATTTGAACAGGCCTGCGAGGCAGCCGGGTAATCCGCCGCCAGCCAGGCTGTCTGCTGGTTTTTTTAACATCCCCGCAGGGTTTTTCAGGGTCCCGCCGGTATGGATTGGTACATTACTTGCCCGCACAGGGAATAATCTTATCATCCATGAAGCGCGGTTTTTTTCTTACCGGTTTACTTTGTTTTATTCTGTTCATTGGTCTTGTTTCGTTCGGGCAGTCCGGCAGCGGCCTGGTAAAAGATATCCTGGAAGAAACCAATGATTTCAGGAAAAAGCAGGACAAACCTGCCCTGGAGATGCGGGACGACCTGAACGCCATTGCACAAAAACACAGTGCGAACATGGCTGCCGGGCGGGTGGCTTTCGGGCACGATGGTTTTGAGAGCCGCCAGAAAGAAGCGGCGGCCAAACTGAAAGCCATACGCGCTTTTGCAGAAAACGTAGCCTATGGCGCCACTTCCGGCAAAGAGGTGGTGAAGCTGTGGAAGAATTCCGCAGGTCACCGGCGCAACATGCTGGGCAATTACAAATACATCGGCATCGGCGCGGCCACGGATGCCAGCGGCCGCATTTACTACACGCAGGTCTTCGCCAATTAAAGATTACGGGCTGGCAGCAAACCATTGTTTTGCTGTAAATTGCTGCCCGATGGATAAGCACACGATCATTTCTGTACGCGACCTGGTCAAGAATTACGGCCAGTTCCAGGCGGTAAAAGGTATCTCCTTCGATGTATACGAAGGAGAGATATTTGGCTTGCTGGGTCCTAACGGGGCCGGTAAATCCACCACGCTGGAGATCATGGAAACGCTGCGCGAAAAGACCAGCGGCAGCGTGACAGTCGATGGGCTGGACCTGGACCGGCAGCCCGGTGAGATCAAAAAGATCATCGGCGTGCAGCTGCAGACCAGCGGTTATTATCCCGGTCTGAACCTGCTGCAGCTGATCGAGCTGTTCAGCGGTTTGTACAACCGCGAGGTGGTACCCATGGAATTCCTGGAAATGGTGAACCTGAAGGAAAAAGCAAAGGCCAAATTCAAGGACCTCAGCGGCGGGCAGAAACAGCGGTTCTCCGTGGCCACTACGCTGATCAACCAGCCCCGCATCATTTTTCTCGACGAGCCGACGACAGGGCTGGATCCTCAGGCACGCAGAAGCCTGTGGGAGCTGGTACGGGAGATCCGCCAGCGCGGTACTACCGTCATTATCACCACGCACTACATGGACGAGGCTGAATACCTCTGCGACCGGATCGCGATCATGGATGCCGGCCGCATCATCGCGCTGGATACGCCCGATAAGATGGTCGACGACCTGGTCTCCTCCGGTTTTGAGCGGCCCCGGCAGGTGAAGCAGGCCAACCTCGAAGATGTATTCATCCACCTGACCGGTCATTCCTTACGCGAAGAATAAACGAACAATGAGCATTCAAAATAAACTGAAAGAATTCATGCAGGGAAAAATAGAGGCACAAAAGCAGGAAGGCGCAGCGTTCCTTGCCGCCAACAAAGAGAAACCGGGCGTAACCGAACTGCCCGGTGGCATACAATACGAAGTGATCACGGAAGGTACGGGAGCGCAGCCACAGCTCAGCGACAAGATCAGGGCACACTACAAAGGCGCCCTGCTCGACGGCAAGGAGTTTGACTCTTCCTTTCGCAGGAACGAGCCGTTTACCGCACCGCTGCGTGCGCTGATCCAGGGATGGCAAACCGCTATCCCCCTGATGAAAGAAGGCAGCCACTGGCGCCTGTGGATACCATCCGATCTGGCGTATGGCGACCGCGGCGCGGGCAGCAATA
>JBEVLT010000467.1:0-3618 GCA_040509055.1 Chitinophagaceae bacterium | reverse complement strand
AACGACAGAAAAAATAGAATGTCTCCGGTATTTAGAGAACGGTGTTTTATTAAAGATGGTTGTTACAGATTATATGGGGGTTGAGATTGATACACCGGAAGATCTTGAACGCGCCGCTTCATTATTATAAATGTTGAATTTTAAATGTTAAATGGGAGCGTTCTTCATTCAACATTTAAAATTCAACATTCAAAATAAATCAAACATTCTCGATCACCATCGCACTCGCTCCCCCCCCTCCATTACAGATACCGGCCGCACCATACCTGGCATGGTTGGCCTTGAGCACGCTGATCAGCGTCACGATGATCCTGGCGCCGCTGGCGCCCAGCGGATGACCCAATGATACGGCGCCACCATGCGCATTTACTTTGGCGGGATCCAGCTTCATGCGCCGGGTGTTTTCAATGCCTACCACGCTGAAGGCTTCGTTCAGTTCCCAATAATCAATATCGCTCATTTGCAGCCCTGCTTTAGCTACGGCTTTGGGTACAGCGATGGAAGGCGTGGTGGTAAACCATTCCGGCGCCTGTTCGGCATCGGCATAGCTGAGTATTTTCGCGATCGGCTTTAGTCCCAGCTCCGTCGCTTTTTCTTTGCTCATCAGCACCAGCGCCGCCGCACCGTCGTTCATGGTGCTGGCATTGGCGGCAGTTACGGTTCCTCCTTTCTGAAAGGCGGGGTTCAGCGTGGGTATCTTGTCGAACTTTACATTGAAGGGCTCTTCGTCTTTATCGAACAGCACAGGATCGCCCTTGCGCTGCGGGATGGCCACGGGAACGATCTCGTTGGCAAAAGCGCCTTTTTCCCAGGCGGCCTGGCTGCGCTTGTAGCTTTCGATGGCAAAGGCATCCTGCTCTTCGCGGCTGATGCCGCAGGTACCGGCGCAGAGTTCGGCAGCATTGCCCATGGCCTTGCCGTCATATACATCCGTCAGTCCGTCTTTGGCGAGCCCATCGATCAGCGTCGTGTTACCATACTTGTTTCCCCACCGCATGTTCTCCACGTAAAAGGGTACGTTGCTCATGCTCTCCATGCCACCCGCAACTACGATATCTGCATCACCGAGCAGGATGCTTTGAGCACCCTGGGCAATCGCTTTCATACCGCTGGCGCATACTTTGTTTACGGTAGTGCAATTCACTTCGTTGGGCAATCCTGCTTTTTTGGCTGCCTGCCGGGCAGGAGCCTGGCCCAGGTTGGCCTGGATCACGCAGCCCATCAGCACATCCTGCACCTGTTCGGGAGCAAGGCCTGCTTTTTCCAGGGCACCTTTGATGGCAATGGCGCCGAGCTGCGTAGCCGGCATATCTTTTAATGAACCGCCAAAACTGCCCAGGGGCGTACGTACCGCGGAGATGATGTATACTTCTTTCATATAGCTTTATCCATTTTGAGCCGCAAAGATAACGATTGTTAGTCTGTGTCATAGCTGTGTCCACCGGTTCCGCCCGTCCAATTTCCACGCAGCCACCCTTACCTTTAAGGGTACAATCTTTCATTATGCCGTTAAAAAGCGCCGGCCTTCTTTTATACCGGCTGACTGACAAAATACCCGAAGTGTTCCTGGTGCATCCCGGCGGGCCGCTCTGGAAAAACAAGGACGCCGGCGCCTGGTCCATTCCCAAAGGAGAATTTACCGATGGCGAGGATGCGCTGGAAGCGGCCAAACGCGAGTTTGAAGAAGAGACCGGCATGACCGTTCACGGCGCTTTCATTCCGCTGATGCCTGTCAGGCAAAAAAGCGGGAAGATGGTGCACGCCTGGGCGGTGGAGCAGGATATCCCGGCCGGGTCCCTGCAAAGCAATCTCTTTGAAATGGAATGGCCGCCGCGCTCCGGCAAGAAACAGCGCTTTCCCGAAGTGGACAAAGGAGAATGGATGACCATTACCGGGGCGAGGGAGAAGATCAATCCCGGGCAGACAGGCCTCCTGGATGAACTGGCCCGCAAATTGGGTATAGAATGACTTCCGGTTGTTGACAACAATGCTTACCTTTTAAAAAAATCCGTCATGCAGATCCCTTCGCAATACAACCGCCTGATGCCTTATCTTATTGTCAATGATGCGGCCCGGTTCATTGCATTCATGAAAGAAGTTTTCGATGCTGCCGAACAGCTCAGCCTGCCCCCGCAGCGAAGGCGTGATCATGCATGCGGAACTGCGGATCGGCGATGCCGTCATCATGCTGGCCGATGCTACCGAAGCATTTGCACCGCGTACAGCCGGTATCTATATTTACGTAGACGATCTTGAGAGCACCCGCGCCAAAGCGCTGGCGGCCGGCGCCGTATCCACCATGGACCCTTCGGTGCAACCCTATGGGTATACCTGCGGCCTCAGGGATGCATTTGGCAACGACTGGTGGCCGGTGGAAGCCCCGCGCGAATGATCTTACCGGCAACCCTTTTGAATTAACCCGTACAAAGCCAACATATGTTCTCCCGTCAACCCTCCCTGGCCTTTTGCATCATCATGGACCTGATCGGTTGTGCCACCTATATCATTCCTTTCTTCGGCGAGTTTTTCGATATAGTCTGGGCGCCGGTATCCGGCCTTCTCTTTTTCATATCGTTCCGCCAATGGCAGGGCGCATTGATCAATTTCCTGGAAGAAGCTATTCCCGGCACGGATATCATTCCCACCTTTACCATCATGTGGTTCATACAGCAGGACCGCAGGAGAAAAATGATGCCTCCCCGCCGCTAGGATTGTATACATCCGTCAATCTCTTATCAATACAGTGCACGGGCTTGGAGAAGCCTGCAGGGCAATGTATTTTAGAGCAGGCTTTTTTTGCCGCTTTATTCAACCACTAAACCAGTTATCATGCGAAAATCATTGATCCACGTAGTACCGGCAATCATTCTTATTGCTGTATTGTCCTGCATCACCGGGTGCAAAGACCGCCGCGCAGGTAATACTCCTGCAACCCCTTCCGGCGACTCCTCTTCCGCACAGGCAGCAACACATTATCCCTCTCCCGCCGATTCGGGCGCCAACGCTTACGGTATCGACATTTCCAAATACCAGGGCAATATTGTCAGTGACATCATCAGCAAGGATGCGCTTTCTTTCGTCATCTGCAAGGCTACCGAAGGAGAAACGTACACCGACCCCGACTTCAGTACCAACTGGCAGGCCATTAAAGCAAAGAATCTTATCCGCGGCGCTTATCACTTTTATCATACTGATGATGACCCGGTGGTTCAGGCCCGGTTCTTTATACAAACCCTGCAGGCCGGTGGTATGAGCAATACGGACCTGCCGCCCATACTCGACATCGAAACAGGCAGTCTCGGAGGTACTATCAACACGACGGATATTCAAAACAACGCACTGACCTTCCTGACGCAGGTGGAGCAGCTGAGCCAGCGAACACCCATCCTGTATTCCAGCCTGTATTTTGCCAACAAATACCTGGATAATCCTGCATTTGCGCGCTACCCGCTTTGGATCGCCGAATACTCGGGTGGCATTACCCCCTTGCTGCCGCAGGCCTGGCAGCAAAAAGGCTATATCATCTGGCAGAGAAACTCGACTTATACCATCGATTCCGATACCACGGACTACGATGTCTTCAACGGGACCAGGGGCGCGCTGTACAGGTTTGTTGAG
>JBEVLT010000466.1:0-4355 GCA_040509055.1 Chitinophagaceae bacterium | reverse complement strand
GGCATTACCCCCACGAAACAGTATGGTAAACACCGGTTTTCCGCACCGGCCCTGCACAGGACTGTGAAAAATTTCCGGCAAATCACCGGAACACGGTCATTTTTTAAACGATACAACCCATGAAAAAAAACCTGCTGCTTCTGACTTTTTTGAGCCTGCTTGGATCCACGCATCTCAGGGCTGGCGATCCGCCCGCTTCTTTATCCGGTACTTACCTGGTGGGCTCCAGCCAGCCGGTGTATAAAAAGCTGACCGATATCGTCAATGCATTGAGCGATCCGGCCAATACGGTGACCGGCAACCTGGTCTTTGAGCTGGACAGCGATTATAACGGCACTTCAGGCGAAAGCTTCCCGCTCTTATTCAGTTCTTTCAATTCTTCGGGAAACTGGACGGTCACGATCCGCCCCAAAGCCGGTGTATCCCTGCGCACGACATCCGGCGATCCCGGAGGAGGTCTGCCCCTGATCATCCTGGACGGGACGGATAATCTGATCCTGGACGGCAGACCCGGTGGTAGCGGCACCAGCATTGGCTGGCTGATCCGGAACGCCAATACTGCCGCAGATGCCGAGTCCACGGTATGGCTGATGAACGATGCAAAAAATAATACGCTGACCTGGCTTCAGCTGGAAGGGCAAACAACCGTTAGCGGAATTATATCCGTGAGAGAAACCATCTTTAGCGACGGTAACGATAATAACAAGATCAGCTATTGTATGATCCGTGATCGTACGGACCAGGTGGGCAGACCGGCAAAAGGAATTGTTTTTTCCGGTATGCAAACAGAGCTGTCGGGGTTCCATTCCGGTAATACCATTACCCATAATGACCTGGTGAATATCTACAATGCATCCGGAGCAGCGTATGGGATCGATCTGGCCAGCGCTGTAACGGCAACCACCATAACCTATAACAACTTTTACCAAACAGCGGCCATTGAGGCAAATTCAACGACCAGCAGTGTCTGTGCAATCTATGTCCGGGCGCCGGCGGCGTCGGATATGGAGATCAGCTACAACTTCGCAGGAGGTTCAGCTCCCGGTTGTGGCGGACAACCTTACACCCTGACGGCTACCGGAACGAACTGTATCCGGTTTGCAGGGATCGTATGGGAAGCTTCCGGGAGCACCGCCACCGGCAACAAGGTCAGGTACAATACGATCCGCAACCTGGCTATTGCGGCAGGCAAGGTGCCCGATTATAACTATACTATTTTTGCCGGCATCCGGGTAAACGGGACCAGGGGCGCAGAAGTGACCGGCAATATTATTGGTCACAACCAGGGGCATGATGATATTGTATTGTCAACCACAGGCAGCCAGGGGCTTGCCGTATACGGTATTTACTATGGCTACCAGTCGGGCGGGAGCGTTGCAGGCAATAAGATCGGCGGTATTACGATCGGGGGAACTGCCAACAGCGGCCTGAGCTTTTTAAACGCCATTTATCTGAATAAGATCAGTGCAAACGAGCCTGCAGATTTTAATGTCACAGGCAACCTGATCGGCAGCAGTACCACCACCGACAACATCAGGGCCACGGCTCCCGATATTCCAATGTATTTCTACGGGATCTATTCCAATCTGACCTCCCCGGTTACACAAAATATCAAGAACGATACGATTGCAGGCATATCCATGGCCTACAACGGGACCGCCCCGGTCATACTTGTTACTGCGATCTCGATGTCGGGAAATGCCATTTCCGTGGTGGACCATAACCTGATCTCGGACATGTCCTCTGCTTCCCGTGCTGCCAGCGATTACTATACCTTTTTGGCTATTAATTGTTCCGGGCTTACATCCCCGGTGATCAGCAACAATACGGTCCGGCATATGTACCTTACCGGCACCAGTCCCATGGGACTTTCCCAGTTTGCCACTACCTCTTATGTGCTGGGCGTACAGGTGACCGGTTCGGGCAGGGCACGGGTCTATAACAACCGTTTTTATGATTTTACCACTGCCAATGAATTTCCGTCTGCGCCTGCAACGCTTTGTGCGCTCGACATCAAGATGAATGCAGTTGTATATAACAACGTGATCTCCCTGGCCAACGGCAATCATACCAATAACTGCGAAATACGGGCGATCCGTGTGCTCAGCCCGCCGGATAGTGCGCGGATCTATCACAATAGCATCTACCTCGGAGGCACCAATGGAGGAAGCGCCAACAGCTATGCCATCGGCAGGCAGGGCGGCACCAATGTAATGGATATCCGGAACAACCTGCTGGTGAATGCACGCGCTGGCAGCGGATCGCATTATATTTTTATGAACAGAACGGCTGCAGACTGGCCTGTCAGCAGTTCCGATAATAATGTACTGATCTCAGCAACCCCGGCTAAAACAGCATTGTGGGGTACCGGCACAGTGCTGGATACTACACAATGGAAAACAACCGGTGGCGATGTCCATAGCTCATTTTATACAGTAGCAGACCTTACTCCGGCCAACCTGTTTGTTGACTTTGACAGCCTGAAGATAAAGGAAGAGGCCCGGGACTATGTTACGGGCAAAGGAGCAGCAGGTACGGGTATTGCCAATGATATACTGGGAATATTGCGCAATCCTGCTACACCGGCGGCAGGCGCTTATGAATACGGTATGGGAGGAAATATAGCTGCGCCGGTGATCACCTCGCACGGGGGCGCATCGAGCGTTACAGTGCCGGTCATTGAAAACACAACCATGGTGACCACGGTAACGGCTACGGATACCGACCCGGGTACAGAGATCACCTACCGGCTGGCAGAGGAAGGAGACATAGCCTTATTTACGATCAATGCCACCACAGGCGCATTGTCCTTCATCGCGGCGCCGGATTACGAGCAACCCACCGATGGTAATGCGGATAATGTATACATCGTGACGGTAGAAGCTTTTGATGGTGCCTATACCGCTACCCAGCGCTTCAAAGTAAAGGTGACAGATGGCAATGATCATGCTCCGGTGATCACCTCCTACAACGGCGATCTCTCGGTATCGCTGCGGGTGGAGGAAAATACAACGGCGGCGGCAGGCACGGTCACGGCCACAGATGCAGATAAAACTGCGATCATCACTTACAGCCTGGAAGGGGAGGACGCTGCGAAATTTACGATGAATCCATCCACAGGTGTGCTGAAGTTTACCACACTACCTGATTTTGATCAGCCGGGCGATACAGACGGAGATAATATATACATGCTGACGGTAAAGGCTTCAGATGGTGATTCTTTCGTTACACAACGGTTCAAGATCAAGGTCACAGACCTCAATGACAATACACCCGTGTTCAGCTCACACGATGGCGATGCCCTGGTGAACGTAGAGTTGCCGGAACATACACAGGCAGTGACAACCGTAGCCGCCACGGACAACGATGGTGCGGCGGTGGTGTACGCGATCCTGAATGAAGATGATGGAGCCCTCTTCACTATCAATGCTGCAGGGATGCTCAGCTTTGTTACAGCTCCGGATTTCGAGCATCCTGCGGATGCAAATTCAGATAATCTATACAAGGTATCGGTCAGCGCATCTGACGGAAGCCTGTCGGCCGTGCAGCAGTTCCTGGTCAGGGTCACTGACCTGGATGATCATGCACCAACCGTGACCATGACGATCCGGGTGCCGGAAAACACAGTGGACATAACGCCGCTGGAAGGAATGGATGAAGATGCCGGCAGCAGCCCGGTCCTGTTTACCCTCCTGAGCACGGAAGACGGGGCCCTGTTCCGGCTCAACCCGGCCAGCGGATCGCTGGAATTCCGCAATGTTCCTGATTTTGAACAACCGGCTGATGCTGATCATGACAATATATACCTGGTATCGGTGAAAATGGAAGCCGGCGACATTATCACTGTCCTGCGCTTCAGGATAAATGTGGGAGACGCAGATGAAGGCGCAGGGAGGATGGCCAGCCGGAGCATAGGACAGCCGGAACAGCCGCAAGCGACTGCAAAAGCTGAATTCCAGCCTGTGTCCGGTAAAAGGATCAAAGCCTGGCCCAACCCAGTTACAGGAAAACGGTTCACCTTGCAAATCGACAGTGTGGCAGCAGGCCGGTACCAGCTGGAGATCTATGCTACATCCGGTCAGCTGGCATGGCGGCAACCAGTAACTCATGCCGGTCAGCCGGCTGCTTACCCCATTCAATTGCCTGCACAGTTTACTCCAGGTGTTTACTTCCTGAAACTGACAGGTGCAGGTATAATATTTATGGAAAAGCTGATCATACAATAAAAATTAAATCCTGGGAAACCATCATTCTCTTACAGGCTGCTCCAAATGAGCAGCCTGTACAAAAGCAGGGTATGCCTGATTGGATCAATGCCCTTTGCCGGAAACGATGCCCCCTCTGAAAACACTGGC
>JBEVLT010000465.1:0-3159 GCA_040509055.1 Chitinophagaceae bacterium | reverse complement strand
CCTCAACGAAACAAATTTAGTTTTATTTTTCTAATGAACCCTCTTTTTTTCTATGAATGCAAACAGCCGGCCGGGAAAATTGAGGGCGCTAATAATCAATTAGTTAGAGGCGGTCAGACCGATATTTTAACGTAAGGTTTAATCCAGCCCTGCCAAAACGGCCTGGATGGCGGCAAAATCCGGCACTTCTTTCACATTGTCCAGCACTTCAGCATACCGGATGATGCCCTGCCTGTCGATCACGAAAGCCGATCGTTTCGATACTCCTTTCATATCCAGCACCCAGGTATCGTAGAGGGTGTCATAGGCAGCCGATACTTCCTTGTTGAAATCACTCAGCAGGGTAAAATTATACTGTTGCTCTTCTTTGAATTTGGCCAGGGTAAAGACCGAGTCTACCGAAATGCCCAGCACGTTTGCCTGCATGTTGTTGTAAGCAGCGATATTATCACGCACCGAACAAAGCTCGGCTGTGCAGACACCGGTAAAGGCCTGCGGGAAGAACAGGAGCAGTACCGGTTGTCCTTTCAGATCGGAGAGGGTTACTTTATTCCGGGTAGTATCGTAGAGGCTGAAATCGGGGGCCGGCTGGCCGGTTACTGGTTGCATGTTCGTTAGGTTGAAGGCCTTTCGTGCAGCGGCACAGGCGGCCTGGTTTAATAGTTAGTTTGTTTGCTTATTCCCGGATAACAACGCTCCTGAGGACAGAGTTCACTTGCATTAAAAACGCGGACAGCGCACCGCCTGCAGGCTGGTATTGTGCCGGTCCGGGAAGAAGCCGATAAAGGAAAGCGACAATTCAAATCCTCCCCGCCCGAGACTGGCCGGTTTAAGCCGCGAAATATTCACATCGTAGCTGAAGGCAAAAGAAAAACCGTTGTAGTCGACTTTGATCACCGGTACCACGGCATCGTTCCACCGCAGGAAAGCGCCGCCATGCAGTACATAATCCGGGTCGTCCACCTGCGGTCCCAGCTTGAAACCATACAGTGCGCCGGCAATGGTTTCCTGGTAGCCGGCCTGCATGGAATGATCAGCCTGGATGGTGATATAGGAAAAATCTGTGACGCCGAAGCGAAATCCTGCCGATGCCACCCATTTCGGGTTCAGCTGTACCGTGGGATCGCGAAAAAAACTATTCTTCGGTTTGGTAAAGTGATGATAGGCGATGCCGAGGTAAAAATTATCTTCCGGGTCGGCGCTCAGGTTGGAGTTATAGCTGAGCCCCACGCTGCCATCGAGATAGGTGTAATGCGGCAGCACCAGCGTTTCATTGTCGAAACCGCCGGTATACGTGTTGTCGGTGGTGATCTTGCTGCGGTCGAAATTGCGGTTTACCACGCCCCCCATGAAGCCCAGCGACAGGTAGCGGTTCTGTTCGCCGCTCAGTGCCTTGTGATAGTTGATCACCGGCATGATGCTGGTCTGCGTGAGCGCGGCACTGCCGGCCCGGTCAAATAATACCTGCCCGCCCAGGGTAACGAAATCGTCCCCTTTGCCTACCGGCAGTTTATACTCGCCGTTGAGCGAACCGGTTTTGTATCCTTCCGTCACGCTTCTCCATTGATCGCGGTACACCATCTGCAGCCGGATATCGCCGTTGAAGATACCGGCCAGCGCAGGATTGCGCAGCAGCGGTGTTTCAAAAAACTGTGAGAAATGGATGTCCTGCGCCAGCGCCATGCCCTGCAGGAGCACCATGGTGCCCAGCAGCCACAACTTCATATGTTTCTTTCGTCTGCTCATGGTGCTATCTTAAAAGCGTGATATTGCCTTTTACCGGTACCAGGGTATTGTTCTCGCATATAATATCCATCATGTACACGTACACGTCTGCACTGGCCTTTTTGCCCTGGAAAGTGCCGTTCCACCCTGCGGAAGGATCGTTGGCATCAAAGTTCTTCCGATCAAACATTACCTGTCCCCAGCGGTTGAAGATCGTCATCGATTTGACGCGGAACAGGCCGGTGCCGCGGGGGTAGAATACTTCGTTCTGGCCGTCGCCATTGGGCGAGAAGGTATTCGGGACAAAGACATTTTGCTTGCCGCACAGCACCACCACCGTGATGGAACCCGAGCTGCGGCAACCATAGGCATCGTTCACTTCTACCGAGTATTCCGTGGTGAGCTTCGGGCTGGCCACCGGTTCCGGGCAGGAGGCACAGCTCAGCAACACGTTGGGTGCCCAGTTATAGGAGATGATATCACCGGTATAGGTCATCAGCAGGGGAGCACTGGTGCCTGCCATGATCGTGACCGGGTTTTCTACCGGGCTGACCGTAGGCGGCGGCTTCACACGAACGGATTTGGTATCCGTATCCTCGCAGCCGATCTTGTTGGAGGCGGTCAGCGTTACGGTATAATCGCCGGGTGTGGCAAAGGTGGCCGTACTGTTTTGCAGGTCGGATGTCTGACCATTGCCAAAATCCCAATGCCAGAAGGTAAGCGTGTCTGCAACGGCAATGTTGCCGCTGAAGGGTACGATCATGTTGATACAGGTGGTATCAAGGCTGGTAATCTGCGGGTCGGGTGTACGGTACACCAGTATTGTATCGCGGTAGGTGCTCACGCAGTTGCTCTGCGTGGTCACGGTGAGCAACACGGGGTAAAGGCCGGGTGTGGTGAAGGTATGGGTGGGGTTTTCGTCGGTAGATGTTCCTCCGTCGCCAAAATCCCAGTTCCTGGAAATGATCGGCTCGTTTTTCACGGTAAAATCTCTGAACACAACGGGTCCTTCATCGCAAAGGACGCGCCTGTCCTGGCCAAACAGCGGGAGGGCGCCCAGTATGCCGATCTCCGCACCCCCGCCGATCTTGACGTTACATCCGGATATCGGGTCGGTATACAGCAGGTAGGGCGAGTTGAGGCTCGGCGTACCATACACGTGACTGAAGCTGGATGCCCCCGAAGAGATCTCCGTACCATCGCCGAAGCCAAAGACAAAGGGTACCCCGGGAACGGTCACTACATTAAAATCAACCGTAGCAGGATTACAGGCCGTGGTAGGGCTATAGCTGATCTGCGTATAGGTCTCGGCATTATAAAGCGATACCGAGGCCTTGGCCGAATCGATACAACCACCGGGTCCCAGCACATACAGCGTTGGGGTGAAATGCCCGAACCCGCTATAAAAATGCGCCGGGTCCTGGGCCGTGGAAG
>JBEVLT010000464.1:0-4544 GCA_040509055.1 Chitinophagaceae bacterium | reverse complement strand
CAAACATTACCCGTATGGCATACTGGCTCGTCAAATCAGAACCCTTCGTCTACAGCTGGGAGCAGCTGCAAAAGGATAAGCAAACATCGTGGGAGGGCGTCAGGAACTATGCCGCCCGGAATAACCTGCGTGCGATGAAGAAAGGCGACCAGGTGCTGTTTTATCACAGCAACGAAGGCCTGGCCATCATCGGTATTGCCAAAGTAGCACGCGAAGCCTACCCCGATCCTACCACGCAGGAAGAAGCCTGGGTGACGGTGGACCTGCAGCCGTATAAAAAACTGAAACATCCTGTGTCGCTCGATCGCATCAAAAAAGAAAAACGGCTGGCTGAGATGGCGCTGGTAAGGCTTGGCCGCCTGTCTGTACAACCCGTTACCGATAAAGAGTGGGACATCATCATGGAACTGGCCGAAGGCGACTAAGCAAGGAGCCGGTAACAACACCTGCCTTCTTCTTTATTATTTCCATTAACAAATTGCATGGGTTACTTTTTTGCTGTTCATGGAATCAATCTTTGATTTTCACTTCACTTAAAAAAAGTATAGCCATGAAAAAAGTATTCATCGGGCTGCTGATCGTTGTAGTAGCCGGAGCAGGGATCTTCTTTGCCCTGCGCAGCAAAAATCAATCGCCTGTTGCCGGTAAGATCAACCAGGAGCAGATCGTCGGTAACTGGAAACTCGTCTCGCTGGAAGTATCGCATGATTCGGTTGACATCTTTGGCAATGTTCTGTTGCTGCTTGACAGCAACCTGCGCCGGTACAACTATGAATTCAGGAAAGACCAGTCTGTGGCGGTGACACTCGGCGATTCGGTAGCCGCCCGCGGCGGCCGCTATGAATGGCAGGAGCCTAACCGCATTGTCTGGAAAGAGCATGCGGCGGACAGCACAGGAGAATCATTCCAGGTGGCTGCATTGACAGCGGATAGCCTTGTGCTGCGCGGCCAGGACAGCGCTGTGCTGTATTTTACAAAGAACAGCCGCTGACCTGCGGAAGAAGCCATGGAATTTATTCATGGCTTCTTCTTTTTCCGGTATGTAAAGCCATTGGCGCTGCATCTTATTTGCATAAAAATATTCAGCCATGAAATCCATGTATTCCATTGCGGGCCTGTTCCTGCTTGGCATCGCCCTGTCCTGCAACACACGCAACGAAGCTTCGAACGATGAAGCAACCAAAAACATCGCGGCCGTGAACCTGGTGCAGGAAGAACAGTCGCCGCTGGCCGACTCTGCCGGTCAGCCGGGCGCAGCAGGTAAGAAAAATAGTACGCCCCAACCAGCCGCTGTACCCGATTGGGACAAAAAGATCATCAAAACCGCCAGCCTGGATGCCGAGGTAAAAGACTTTCAGAGCTTTTATACTTCCATGCGGGAGAAAGTAAAAGCGCTGGGTGGGTACATTGCCCAGGAAGAACAACGCCAATCGGCATACAAGATCGAAAACGCCGTGATGATCAAAGTGCCGGTAGACCAGTTTGACAATGCAGTAGCGCAGCTTACGGCCGGTATGCAAACGATCAATGAAAAAAAGATCGCTTCGCAGGATGTAACGACGGAAGTGGTGGATACGCGCTCCCGGATGGAAGCGAAGAAACAGGTGCGGCAACGCTATATGGACCTGCTGAGCCAGGCGAAGAACATGCAGGAAATACTGGATGTGCAATCGGAGATCAATGCCGTACAGGTGGAGATCGAGTCGGCTGCCGGCCGGATGGAATACCTGAACCATTCAGCGGTGTTCAGCACCATTCATCTCACGTATTACCAGGTATTGAACTTCTCTGCGCGGGACGAGGCAAAACCTTCTTTTGCTACCCGGCTGGGCAGCGCTTTCGGTACGGGCTGGAGCTGGCTGGTCGATCTGTTCGTGGGGCTGGCATCGGTGTGGCCATTGCTGTTGCTGAGCCTGGTCGTCATCGTGCTGTATCGAAAAACAAAGCAGCGCTCAAAAGGGCGGACGTCTGCCTGATCTATTGATATGGTGTGAGAGAAAAGTGTGTTTCATTGTGTGGGGCCGCTGTTCTCAGCGGCCCTTGTATTAGCATACGCATTTGGCCTAACTTTATGCGAAACAGCAGCAAGGGATGAAAAAGAAACTCGTTGTGCTGACCGGTGCGGGCATCAGCGCCGAAAGCGGGCTGAAAACGTTCCGCGACAGTGATGGCCTGTGGGAAGGATACGATATCGAAGACGTGGCCACCCCACGTGCCTGGCGAAGAAATCCTCAACTGGTACTGGATTTTTACAATTACCGCCGCCGCAATGTGCTGGACGCACAACCCAATGCTGCGCATACCGGGCTGGCCGGTCTGCAGGAAGATTTTGATGTGCAGATCATTACCCAAAACATCGACGACCTGCACGAGCGGGCCGGTTCGGCAAACGTGCTTCACCTGCATGGCGAAATACTGAAGATGCGGAGCGAGCGCAGCGAGATACCCGTGTACGATATCCGCGGCGATATCAGTCTTGGGGACAGGGCCGGAGACGGGGCGCAGCTGCGTCCGCATATCGTATGGTTTGAAGAGCCGGTGCCGAAAATGGAAGAAGCCATACCGCTGGTGCAGCAGGCGGATATTTTTGCCGTGATCGGCACTTCACTCGTTGTATACCCGGCTGCGGGGTTGGTACATTATGCGCCAGCGGGCATACCCAAATATGTGATCGATAAAAAACTGCCGGATACAGGCCGGGTGGCCAATGTAACCAGCATTGAAAAACCGGCTACCGAAGGCATCAAAGACCTGGTAAAGCTATTGGCGGCGCTGAGATAAGCGATGCTGCCTGGCCGGAGAAGAAGCAGTTAAGAAACCACGAAATAAAAGAGACAGGATTTCGGCAAGGATATCCGTGCCGTTATAGCATGTATTGTTTGTACAACGGATATTTTTAGAAGGCTGTCCCCCGGAAAATACCGCTCTTGCTTACAGCGGTTGCTCCTGGAATTTTATACCATGTACCGCCAGCTCTGCCAGCACAGGCTGGTAGATTTCCTGCCGGGTAGGAATATGCAGGCCCCGCAGCTGCAGGGTGCCGTTCAGGATCAGTTTGGCGGCAATCGCAAGCGGTAGCCCCACCGTTTTGGCCATGGCTGTATGCAGGCTGTCTTCGCCGGTTACGATCAGCGAGCTGATCACGGCATGAAGCGTGTTGTCACGTTCATATTCCAGTTCATGCAGCATCACGATCATGTCTTTGTCGCCGGGCTGCAGACCCAGTTTGGTCTCCAGTGCAAATTGTAATATGTCTGCGGCGCTGCAGCGGCCTTTGTTTACCAGGGTGTCCATATCGTCCAGGCCCAGGTAAAACAATTGTTTCAGCGTCAGGTTGGCCAGGTGCAGGTTGTGCGCCAGGAAGGCCGCGCCCCTGTTCTTGACAGCTTCTACGTCCACTTCTTCCAGGTTGCCTTTTGCATCGGCCGCCATAAAAGATCCCGGTACGTCCAGCCCGAGATCACCTGATTTTTTTTCCGACTCCACCAGGGTGGTCAGCTTCTGCAGCATGTCTTTGGAGCGGGCAAACCGTTCTTCCAGTTTTCGCTGCAGCCATTCGCGGAAATGGTGGCGGTCGAGATGTTCTTTGAACAGCTCGGCCAGTGTTTTGCCACCGGTATCGTACAGCAGCGTTTCATCGGTCAGCTTCAGGTCGATGAGGTTTTGCCAGCCGTACATAAAGTCGGGGTGGCGCAGTGTGGTACGGATAAAAGTGGGAATATCCTGCAATCCGTACAGGGGCAGGTAGCTTAGCGAATCGCGGTTGGCATACCAGCTCAGGTAGCCGAGGCCCGGTACTTCGGTGCCGGTATCCTGGTTAAAAAGCGCTTCATAGGGCAGGCGCTTATCTTTCCCGTCTTCGCGGTACAGGGCGCCGGCTTTGCCGGCCAGCACGATATTGCGCGGGTTCCAGCTGATCTTGTAATGCCAGGGATTGTCGTCGCTTTCCGGCGCCACCAGCCCGCCGCAGTGTGAGCGGAACGAGGTGAGGCGGCCACCGCTGCTGCGAATACCGTCGATCAGCTGCATGGCGCTCATGTGGTCGATGCCGGGATCGAGCCCCATTTCGCAGAGAAAAAGCAGGTTGTTTTCGCGGATGGCTGGCTCCAGTTGCTTCAGTTCCTCATCCACATAAGAGGCCGTGAGCAGGTGTTTGGAAAAGCGGATACAATCTTTTGCAACTTCACGATGCAGTACCGGCGGGAGCATGGAAATCGCGATATCGCAGTGGCGGATCAGCGCTTCCCTTTTGGAAGCATCGAGGATGTCGGCAGCCACTGCATGGCCAAAGGGTGAGCCCTTGATCTTGTCGGTGGCCAGCTGCAGGTTGGCATCCGCCACCGTTAGTTCCCAGCCTTCCTGTTGCGCGTGGGCCAGCAGGTAATCGATCAGTACCGTGGCCGACTTTCCTGCGCCGAACAAAAGTATCTGCTTCATGCGCAAATATCATGAATCGCGCCCAATAAGCCTGTAAATTTGGAAACGAACAGCTTGCCCGAAAAACAGGCATGCAATATGTGGTAAGCTCAAAAAAACGATTTATG
>JBEVLT010000463.1:0-14085 GCA_040509055.1 Chitinophagaceae bacterium | reverse complement strand
CCGCGCCCCGTACCACGCGGTTGCGGCAATTCTTTTCTTGGAAGTTTTCCATCGCGCATGGCTGCGTTGTATACAAAGGCTGCCACGATCACAGACATCTGCTGCAAATCGGCAGCAATGAGGTGATCATACGAGTCCATGTTCGTATGGTGTGTGCGGGTATTGTATTCGATCGGGTCCTGGATGAATTGAAACCCTGGTAATCCCACGGCATCGAATGACTGGTGATCCGTGCCGCCGGTGTTGGAGATCGTAATAGTTTTGGCATCCAGGTCGTGGAACGGCGTCAGCCATTGGGCAAAAATATCTTTTACTTTCTCGTTGCCCTGCAGATAGATGCCCCTGATCTTCCCGGTGCCGTTATCGATATTGAAATAGGCCGAAAACTTTTCATGTTCCGGCTTCAGCTCCATGGTAGCCGGATCGGCAAAATGATTTTTTACATAACCCCTCGATCCGAGCAGGCCCTGCTCCTCGCCTGTCCACAGCGCGATGCGGATGGTACGGCGCGGTTGGATGCCCAGGGTGGTCAACAGGCGCACGGCTTCCATCATTACGGCGCAGCCGGCGGCATTGTCGGTAGCGCCGGTGGCTGACTGCCAGCTGTCCAGGTGACCGCCCAGCATTACCACTTCGTCTTTCAGCGCCGGGTCCGTGCCCTTGATCTCGGCTATCACGTTATAACCTTTTGTATCGTTGGTATAAAAGGCTGTTTTAATATCCGTTTCCAGCGATACCGGCTGACCGGCATCGGCAAGGCGGCATAAGGTCATGTAGTCTTCCATAGTGATCATGATGTCCGGGAAATTTTCCGGCGACTGCACATCGTAAGCGCCACCGCCCTGCACGAACAGGGTGCCATCGTGCCCGCGGGGGCTCATGCTCAGGATGGCCACGGCCCCTTCCCTGGCAGCCAGCTCTTTTACACGATCCGTCATCGCCACCGGCCTGGCGCCGGTGAAGGCCGGTCTGCGCTGCGTGGTATCGCCGGTTCGCTGGCGGGGTTGCTGCGGCGTGGCATTGGCCATTTTGTCCAGGTCTTCGTCGGTATAGCGCCTGGCATCGGCCTGGAAGGTTTGCTTCAGGGTATCGTTGCGGTACAGCAGGATGATCTTTCCTTTCAGTTTGCCGCGGTAAGTTTCCAGTTCTGCGGAATCCTTTGCTTTTACCAGCAGGATGCCGGCCTGCTTCAATCCATCCGTGCCTTTGGTCCAGGTTTTTGGATAAGCGATCATCGGCTTATAATACGGCGCTGTCATGGCTACATAGCTTTTTTGCAGCTCCCATCCTTTGCCAAATTCGCCCCAGGGTTCCAGGCTGGCATTGACCAGTCCCCATTTGGTCATCTCGTTTTTGGCCCAGTTGGAGGCTTTGAGCAGTCCCGGTGAGCCGCTGAGGCGGGGGCCGTTTACATCAGTAAGGCGGAAAGCAATATCCATGACACGGGATCGGTTCAGGCCTTCGTCCCTGATGCGGCTGATCACGCTTGTGTTCAGGTTTTCCTGTGCACCAAGGGCGATGCACGCGGCGATAAACGCTACTAATAAAGTGGTTTTTCTCATGTGATGAAGATACGGATAAAAGGATGATGGTTAGGGGATGGCGGACGGTGATGGAATGAAAAAAGTGTCCCGGTCGGAGACACTTTTTTTGAAGAATGAGTTCTGTTGGAATTATCGGCCTGTTGTATCCGGTACCATGAAGTTGATCGTGTCTTTGGGGCCGCCGCATTCCAGCATGCCGGCCTTGTATTCCGGGTGTTTGGTGCCCAGGTAAGGGTTGCGTACCGCATCGGTTTTGCTGAGCCAGTAACCGGCCTGGTCCTCGCCAAAGGCCATCGGGCATTCCTGCCAGTACAGTTTGTTGGCATCGTATTTTACCACGATGAAGAGCAGCCGCAGGTAGTCAGACAGGGTATTGAATGAAACGCGCTTTTGATCGATGGACGGCTGACCCAGCATGGTGGTCACGGTTGCTTTTGCAGTGGCCAGCGGGTCGAGGGCGGACTGGTAGATCACCGTATCCACTTTCAGCTCTTCTACTTTAAAATTGTCCAGGGCTGTGTTCAGCTCATTGGTATGTTTATCTACGGCCGGAACATCCCAGTTCACCAGGGCTTCCGACACATTGTAATAGGCGTCCAGGATGGATTGTACGGACTGGTTAAAGGCAGGACTATGCTTGCTGACGGCGAGTGGCACAGGCTCGGGGCCTTTTGGATGCTTTTTACCGCTTCTGGGAAAGAAAAAGTAGTAAGCAGCAGCCACGATAATCAGAACGACAAGGATAACGAGCACCCTTTTCATGTAAAAAAAATTTCGGCAAAGGTAAATCAAAGTGCGGGCAGTTGGTAATCCTTTATTTTTGCGGGCGGAAAAGGGAATGGTTAATGGTCAATGGTGAAATAATCTCTCCGGCAGGACAGGCTGTGCCCTGTTCGAACAACAAAGCGGTTGATGGCGTAAATATTTGATAACCATTAGCCACCATCCCATTCATTATTCACTATTGACAATTCACTACTACTAACTACAGACTATTATGCTGGCAGGACTGCAAAATGTGACATTTGAATTTGGCGCCCGGGCGATCGTGGAAGAAGCGACCTGGCATATCCAGCCCGGTGAACGGATCGGCCTGATCGGGTACAACGGTACGGGGAAATCGACCTTGCTGAAATTGCTCGTCGGCGAATACCTGCCTTCCAAAGGCACGGTGGAAAGAAGCCGCACCACCACCATCGGCTACCTGCACCAGGACCTGCTGAGCTTTGATACCAACGAATCGATCCTGCAGGTGGCGCTGGGCGCTTTCGAGCGGGTGCTGCAGCTGGAAAAAGAGATCGAGGAGATCGGTAAAGAGCTGGAAAAAACCGGCGATGAAAAAACGCTGATCGAATATACGGACCGGCTGCATGAGCTGGAGACGCTGGGCGGCTATACCATGCACCACCGGACCGAAGAAATATTGCAGGGACTGGGCTTTTCCAATGCCGACCTGCAGCGTCCTTACAAGGAGTTCAGCGGAGGCTGGCGGATGCGCGTGCTGCTGGCGAAAATGATCCTGCAGCAGCCGGACCTGCTGCTGATGGACGAACCGACCAACCACCTTGACCTTCCTTCCATCGAGTGGCTGGAAAAATACCTGCTGCATTATCCCGGCTCGGTCGTGATCGTAAGCCACGACAAATACTTCCTGAACCGGATGGTGACCAAGATCGTGGAGCTGTACCAGCAGGAGCTGCATATCTACAACGGCAACTACGATTTTTACGAGAAAGAAAAAGCCATCCGCATCGACCTGCAGCAAAAAGCGTATGAAAACCAGCAGGATTATATCCGCCAGAATGAACGACTGATCGAACGGTTCCGGGCCAAGGCCAGCAAGGCCGCCATGGCACAGAGCCTGATGAAAAAGCTGGACAAGCTGGACCGGATTGAAGATGTAGCATTGGAGCGGCCCAATATCCGCATCAATTTCCGCGTGGATAAAACGCCCGGCCGGGTGCTGGTAGAATTAAAAGATATCTCCAAATCGTTTGGTGAAAACCAGATCGTGGATCACACTTCTGCAGAAATCGACCGGGGTGATAAGATCGCGCTCATCGGCGCCAACGGTAAAGGAAAGTCTACGCTGCTGCGCATCATCGCCGGTGTGGAAAGCTACGAGGGCGAGCGCAAATGGGGACATAACGTGGAGGAAAGTTTCTATGCCCAGCACCAGCTGGAGGCGCTGAATGTCAATAATACCATCATCGATGAAATGAAGGAGTGCGGCAGCCAGATGACCGAGCTGGAGCTGCGTACCCTGCTGGGTTGCTTTTTGTTCAGCGGCGACGATGCCGACAAAAAGATCAGGGTGCTGAGCGGGGGCGAAAAAGCCCGCGTGGCGCTGGCTAAAACCATGGTGAGCAAGGCTAATTTCCTGATGCTGGACGAGCCCACCAACCACCTGGACATGCATAGCTGCGATCTGCTGATCGATGCCTTGAAAAAATACGAAGGCAGCCTGATCCTGGTGAGCCACGACCGGTATTTCATTTCCAAAACCGCGAATAAGATATGGGAGATCGTGGACCAGCAGGTGAAGGAGTTCAAAGGCGGTTACGAAGAATGGGTAGCCTGGAAGGAACGAATGGCAAAGCAGGAAGCGGAGAGTAAGAAGCTGGAGGCTGGAGGTCAGAGGTCAGAGCCAGGAAGTTCGAAGCCGGAAGTCAAAAGTCAAAAGCCGGAGGCGGGAGGTCAGAAACCTGATGTTGGGGGCCTGAGGTCTGAAGCCGCTCCGGCGCAGCCACCCGGCCCGATCAATAAGGATGTGAAAAAAGAGCTGCAGAAGCTGCAGCGGCAATTCCAGCAGCTGGAGGAAGAGATCGCTAAACTGAACCTGCGGAAAGGACAGTTGGAAGCCTCGCTGGCCGACCCGGCAACTTATTCGGATAAAACAAAATTTCTGCAGGCTGAAACCGCCTATAAAAAGGCAGGTAACGAGCTGCGGGAGCTGAATAGCCGCTACGAAGCGGCCTTTGAGAAGATCATGGAGCTGGAAGCCAGGATGGGCGCCTGATCCTATACCACCTGTTCTTTTATTACCCCGTGCGCCTTGACGAAATCACTCACCAGGAAGCTGATCAGTTTGCCGGTGCCGGCATCTGTCCGGCCGTCGGTCAACCGTGCTGCGCCTTCGCAAATATGCAGGTAGGCCGGCTTCACGTCCATTCCCAGGAAGGTAATGTACTGCCGCGCATGAAGCGGTGAAATACCGACCGGCGATACCGCGCTGCTCAGTGTATTTTGTATCACATCCAGGTCCAGCTCGATGCCGGTAAGGGTATCTTCCGTAAAGGTGCTGGCATGGGCTACGGCCTGCAGGAAGCTTCGTTTTTCATGCACAAAAATATCTTCGAAGGTGATGCAGTCCATGAACGGATTGTTCACCAGGTCGATCCATACGTTTTGCGGCAGGTAATTTTCCTGCACGCCGATGACGCAGTATTTCTGTAAATAGCCGTCTTCTTCCGCATACCGGAAGGCATTGCCGCTGTGGCGGCCTTCGAGGGGCCGGTAATCGGCATGCGCATCGAGGTTGATGCAATTGATCTGCGCCAGCGGGATCTGGTCGGCCTTGTGCCATCCCTTGGACGAGCCTTTGATGAGCGGGTACGCATTGTTGTGCCCGCCGCCGATCACAATAGGAATTTTCTTTGCTTCTGTAATGATCTTGACCAGTTGCTCCACTTCATCATCCACCGTGTTCACGGCATGGCGGTAGGCTTCCACTTTTTCGTCGTCGCCTTTGGCGGTGGTGTCGATGAGGTACTGGATGTCGCCGAAATCGAAATGGCCCAGCAGCAGGATATCGCTGCCGTCGAGAAAGTCGTTGCTCTGGATATTCAGGAAAGCCTGCAGGAATGGTATCCATGCCGTATCGGCGCCGCCGCTGCCATAATTGGCCTTGTCGCCGATGTCTTCCGGTATGCCGACCAGTACATAGCTGGCAGACGATTCACGTATGGAAGAAGCGGCCGATGAAGGATGGATGGGTACCTGCAATCGCTCCCCGAGCCGGGTTTCAAATCTCCTGAGCCGGGTAAGCGATAAAATATCCTGTTTCGTATAGATCTTCAGATGCTGCATGACAAGCGTTTAATGAAAGAACAATATCAACCTATTTTCCGGTTCACCAGTTCACGGATCTCCGTTTCTAAAGCTATGGCTTTGTTTTCTATTTCAGTCCCTTTACGAATGATCTCTTCTGTAAAATCCTTATCGTCGTACGAAGCGGCATTGATGCGTACGTTCATAAAAGCGCCGATCACTGCGCTGCGGGCGCACAGGGCCCCTACCCCGGCATCCGTTACCGAATTGGGATTGCCGGTCTCTACCATGGCCCTGATCACTTCCATGCTGGCGGCAGCGGTCTGCATCACCTGGTAAGGTACATCGATGGCAAAACGCGTGGCTTCCTGTATGGCTTTGTGGCGGGCCTGTTTTTCTTCCTCCGTTGCTTTGGGCAAACCGAAGGCCGCCATGATCGTGCTGAAAGCTTTGGTGTCGGCATCCACCAGCCGCAACAGTTCGCTTCTATACCGTTCGCCTTGCTCCGCCCAGTCGCTGAACTCTTCCCACCGTTCGTCCCAGCCTTTTTTGTGGGAAGAAAGGTTGGCGACCATCATGGCCAGGGAAATGCCCAGTGTACCGAGATAAGCGGATACAGAACCCCCGCCGGGGGCCGTGCTTTCGCTTGCCGTCAGGTCGGCAAAATCAGACAGGCTGGTCCTTACCAGTTTGCTGTCGGCCTCGTTGCGAAGCAGGTATTCGATAATGCGTTCTTCAGGTTTGAAAGGAGCCAGCTCGTCAAGCCCCATGGACTTTACGGCGATCCTGATCAGCTCTTTTTCCGATACACCGGTGGAGCGCTGTTGTTTTTTCAGGAAATACCGGCCCGCATCTGTGAGCGATTGCAGCGGTACCAATCCTACCAACTCGCTGCCGGTAACACGAATGCCCCTGGCATCGGCCTTTTTACATACTTCGTCAAAGGCAATATGCACCGGGGTTACGCTGATATTGGTCAGGTTCATCGATAGCTGGGCTACGCCGTACTCTTCGATGTACCAGCCGATGGCCTTGACCGCTTTGAGCGTGCCGGGAATGGAGACCGGTTTGCCATTGGCATCCGTTACGGTTTTGCCGTTCTCTTTTTTTACCCGCCCGGCTTCGCGTACGTCGAAGGCGATGGCATTGGCCCTGCGGGCAGAGGTCGTATTCAGGTTGATGTTATACGCCACCAGGAAATCCCTTGCGCCGATAACGGTGGCGCCTCGTTTGGCATCGAATACCGCGGGACCGAAATCGGGTTTCCATTCCGGCTGTTGTATCTTTTTAAAAAAACCTTCGTATTCGCCGGCCCGGATCACCGACAGGTTGCTGCGTGTTTTGTCGGGCTGCGCGGCCTCGTACAGGTATACGGGCAGCAGCAGCTCCTCTCCTACCCTTTGGGCCAGCTGCCGTGCATAGGCTGCCGTTTCTTCCATAGAGATACCGGATATCGGGATCAGCGGGCAAACATCGGTAGCGCCCATGCGCGGATGCTCGCCCTTGTGCCGGCTCATGTCGATGAGCTCACCTGCTTTTTTGATGGCCAGGAAAGCCGCCTGCATGACAGCTTCGGGGTGACCGACAAACGTAACGACCGTGCGGTTGGTGGCTTTGCCGGGGTCCACGTTCAGCAGCCGCACGCCTTCCACCGATTCCACCTGGTCGGTGATCTGGCGAATGATGTTCAGGTCATTTCCTTCGCTGAAATTGGGCACGCATTCGATAATGGGTCGCATAAGGTTGTGATTGGAGTGAACAGCTGCAAAGTAAAAGGAAATAAAGTATTGGTAAAGGAATCAGATCCATTCGCCGGCGATCATGACCCTGTCCACGAGGTTGCTGCCAAAGGCATAGGGCAGGTAAGCCAGCGAGGGCACCGGCTTTGTAATGATCAGGTTGGCTTTTTTGCCAGGGGCAATGCTGCCGGCTTCGTGCTGCAGCTCCATGGCGCAGGCGCCGTTGATGGTGGCCGCATTGATGGCTTCTTCCGGCAGCATCTTCATGCCGATGCAGCCCATGGCGACTACCAGGTTCATGTTGCCGGAGGGCGATGAACCGGGGTTATAGTCCGTAGCCAGCGCGACGGCGCAGCCGGCTTCGATCAGCTGCCGGGCCGGCTGGAAGGGCATGCGCAGGAAGAAGGCCGCCGTGGGCAATAAGGTGGCGATGGTACCCGGTGAAGTAACGGCGGCTTCACCCAACAGGCGGATTTCATTGTCCGTCATTGTTTCCAGGTGATCCAGCGATACGGCATTAAGGTTTAGTCCTGCTTCAATGCCGCCGATACTGTTCAGCTGGTTCACATGCAGCTTTGGCTTCAACCCCTGCTGCAATCCTGCACGGCAGATGGTTTCCATCTCTTGCGGTGAAAAAAAGCCGTTTTCGCAAAACACGTCGATGTAGTCGGCCAGTCCTTCGCGGGCGATGACCGGCAGCATTTCCTGCACGATGAGGTCAATATATCTTTGGTGATCGTCTTTGTACGCCACCGGGTAGGTATGTGCACCAAGAAAAGTGGCTTTGATGGACAGCCGTGATCTTTCTTTCAGCTTTTTGATCACGCGCAGCATTTTCAATTCACCCTCTGCCGTGAGGCCGTAGCCGCTCTTGATCTCGATAGCGCCGGTGCCCAGCCGGCTTACTTCGCTTAGCCGTTGCCAGGCCGAAGCAAACAGTTCGTCTTCGGAAGCCCCGGCTAGCCTGCGGGCAGAGTTCAGGATGCCGCCACCGCGGGCTGCGATCTCCGCATAGCTCAGGCCGTTGAGCTTATCTACAAATTCTTCTTCGCGGCTGGCAGGGAATACGAGGTGTGTATGACTGTCGCACCAGCCCGGCAATACTATCCGGTCCGCGGCATCGAATACAGCAGAAGGCGATGCCGCAGGTAACGTATCCATGTTTCCATACGCTGCTATTTCATCGTCTTCTGTCAATAGCCAGGCATTCGTGATAGCAGGCAACTCTTTCAGTTGTCGTCCACGCAGCGGCTCATTTTTTTCATGTATGCCAGCCAGCAGTTTGATATGTGTGATCAGTTGCGCAGCCATACGCAATATTACGGATAAACGAATAGTTGCTTTGTCCGGGAATTTGCTCCTGTTTTCACAACAAGAACAAAACCCCGTACAGCAATGTGCCTATGCTTCTAGGTGGTTTTCCCCATCTCAGCGCCGGAACAGGAAGGACTTTTTCTTTTTAACAGGCAACTCTTCCTCCAGCCCGTTCAGTTCTCTCCGGTAGTCGTATTGCAGGTCTTCGTGCAGCGCGTTCAGCAGGGTATCGATCTTTTTCAGCTGCCCGTCGTACAGGTTGCTGATCACGGCGTTCTGCCGGATGGGGATGCCGGAGGTTTTCAGCTTTGTGCAGAAATGCAGGCGCAGTTCCACCTCGGTGGTTTTGATGGCGCTGTAGCGGCAGTATTTATTGATGACGCGGCCGATCTTTCGCAGCGTTTTTTTAGCAAAGTACAGCTGCGAAAGGTTTACTTCCGTAAACAGCTCGTCGATCTCTGCCTTGACGCCCTGCACATAGCCCGGTTCGTCATGTGCTTCAAACAGCAGGTAGGTCAGCAGTTCCTTGTTTTCTTTTTTGAATTTCGCCAGGCGCAGACACAGCTCGGCCAGCGCGGCCGGTTTGGCTGCCCGCAGTTCCTCCTTTATTTCATGGACGGTTGCCGCTTTCATACAGCGAATGTAAGGGGAAAAGAATTGAACAGAGAACCCACGGGAACTGTGTTTTGTTTGTGATATTTGCGCTTTCTTTTCTTAACGGTTCAACTATGCGTATTGCGATCAATGGAATGGGCCGGATCGGGCGGCTTTTGTTCAGGCGGCTGCTGCATCACCCGCACCTGGAGCTGGTGGCGGTGAACGATATCATGCCGCCGGACAACCTGGCTTATTTGCTCAGATACGATTCGGTATACGGTACGTTTCCCGAAGGAATTTCGTTTGGCAACGGCATACTGTCGGCCGGCGGAAAGCAAATCGCCCTGCTGCAGGCAGACCATCCCTCGCAGCTGCCCTGGCAGGAGATGAAAGTGGACATCGTGCTGGAATGTTCGGGCAAGTTCACTACCGGGGCCGCTGCCGGTGCGCACCTGCAGGCCGGCGCCAAAAAAGTGTTGCTTTCCACCACAGGCTCGGCCGATATTCCCCTGCTGATCTACGGGTTTAATCAAAGCAGTTCCACCGCCGGTATTCCCATTGCTTCGCCGGGCGGCTGCATGACCAACTGTTCGGTCCATATTCTCTACATCCTGCAGGCCATCGGTATCCGCTCGGCGCAGGTAAATGTATTGCACTCCTATACCTCGCGGCAGGAGCTGGTAGATGCCCCGCACCGGCAATTCCGCCGGGGCCGTGCGGCAGCCGAGTCCATTATCCCGGTGGAGATCGATCTGCACCAGTCGCTGGAGCGGCTGATGCCGGGCATGAAGGGAAAAATAGCAGCCGTATCCACCCGCGTGCCGGTAGCCAATGGCGCCATGGCCGACTTTACCCTGCAGCTGAGCCGGGATGCTACGGCAGACGAGGTGAACACGCTTTTCCGGAAAGCGGCACAGGAATCCTACCAGGGCATCCTGGGCTATACCGAAGAAGAGCTGGTGTCGCTGGACATCAAGGGCAATACCCATTCCTGCGTGATCGATGGCTCGCTGACCTCCGTGGTCGGCAACCACGTGAAGCTCATTGCCTGGTTTGATAACGAATACGGGTTTACCAGCCGCATGATCGACTGGCTGGAATACTGGAACCGGCCGGCCCGATCAGCAACGGATCGTTAAAGTGACGGGCCTGCCCGTTGGTTTGCCGTTATCTTTTTACATTTAGTGCATGGAATTTTTCGTGAACAAGCAATCCGTGGTGCGGCAGATCTGGGGCAAGGGCGATACCGTGCTGTTCATTTTTGCCGGCGCTTCTGCCGAGTTTGCGCTGAACAAGGCGGTGGACTGGCTGTATTTTACCGGGCGGTTGCCTGCCGACCCGCTGGGCCGTTTGTTCTCTACCGTGATGTATGCCCGCCAGATCGTTTTTGCTCCCCGGGAAGCCGCATTAAAAGCCATCGATAAGATCGCGGCCATTCATACGGCCGTGGAAGATAGCCGTGGTGCCCGCATACCCGACTGGGCTTACCGCGATGTGCTGTTCATGCTGATCCACTATTCCGTAGCCTCCTTCGAGCTGCTGGAACGCAAACTTTCCGATGCCGAAAAAGAAGATGTGTTCGATGTATTTTACCGGCTGGGCGCCCGCATGGGGCTGAAAGACCTGCCGCCGGATTACCCGCAATGGCTGGTGGCGCAGCAGGAGCACCTGCAGCAGGACCTCGCCAAAAGCGCTTATACCACCGACCTGTACAAACAATACCGCAAACACTTGGGATGGCTGCGCTTCCGTATCCTGGTCGAATCGCAGAAGCTGGTGGTGCCGAAGCGGGTCGGCGAATTGCTGGACCTGAAACAATTTTCATGGGCCGCTCCCCTGCTGGCCGTATACAAACTCAGCCGTCAACTAAAGATGGACTGGTTTTTAAAATCCCTGCTGCTGCCCGGCGCTTACAGGGAGCAGATAAAGGCGCTGGACGCGGAGCCGGGTTGATTGGCCGCATGCAGGTAAAAAAACTTTGTAAAACGCAGCCAATTTCTATTTTTGAAGCAGAAGAATTCTCCTGCTTATGTTTTTTGGAAGTGGTTATTTTTATTTTATTGTTGTCCTGCAGATATTTTGCATCATTCACTGTATCCGCAGGGGCAAACCTTTTTTCTGGATATTCGTGATCCTGTTTCTCCCTGTCGTCGGCTCGCTGATCTATCTGTTTACCGAAGTGTTCAGCAACCGCGATATCCAGCAGGTGCAGTCCGGCGTAGGTACTGTGCTCAACCCCACGGGCAGGATCAAAAAGCTGGAGAACAACCTGCGTTTTTCCGATACGTTCAACAACCGCATTGCGCTGGCCGATGCCTGCCTGGGCGCCGGGCAAACACAACGGGCCATCGACCTTTACGAATCCAGCCTTACCGGCAATTTTTCAGAGAACGAGTATGTGCTGATGCAGCTGGTGATCGCTTACTCGTCGCAAAGGCGGTATGAAGAGCTGATCAGGGTGGCCCGCAAGGTGCACCGGCTGCCGCAGTTTCTCCGCTCGCATGCGCATGTGCTCTACGCGATGGCCCTGGAACAGACCGGACAAAGCCAGCTGGCAGAAGCCGAATTCAACATGATGAAAGGCCGGTTTGCCAACTTCGAGGCCCGCTACCAGTACGGCTGTTTCCTGGCCAGGGCGGGCCGTACCGGCGAAGCCAAACAATTGCTTGCTGAAATGACGGGCGAGTTTACCCACCTGAGCCCGCCGGAAAAGCGCAACAACCGCAAATGGATTTCCCTGGCAAAAGACGAGTTGAAGCGATTGAATGAAATGGCGACGCGTCCCTGAGCCTATTTTTTCTCGATCCAGATCACCGAGTTACCCGTGCTGTGCTCGTTCTGTTCCCACAGCTTATTGCCCGGGTCGATGATCCAGTTGCCGTCTACCACGAACTTATAGAGGTGCTTGCCGGGTGAAAGATTGGCCGCGAACACCCAGTCATCACCCTCGCGCCGCATGGCAAAGGTGTTGGGCGACCAGCTGTTGAAGTCGCCTGCCAGGTATACTTCCCTGGCGCCGGCGTGCCCCTTCAGCCGGAACGTATAATTCGGCGCGATCACGAAATACAGGTCGCCGTCTTTGGATATGGATGTATTGGCCGGTTTGGCCACTTTGCCATCCACGATAAAATTGTAGGCATAGTTGCCGGGGCCAAGCGTATACGGCAGCTCCCAGCCGGTGGCTGTTTTGGTCATGAACAGCTCATCCTTCCGCCAGCCGTTGAAAGAGCCGGACAGGATCACCTGTCTGGCATCAGGGTAGCCGTCCAGCTGAAAAAGGTAGGGCTTTCCCTTGCGGATGACGGAATTGAACTCCTTGTACTCATTGGGAAACCGGTCGGGGTTGGCGGGGTCGGCAAACCACTTGCCGTCGGCCACGAAGCGATAGGTATGCGTACCGTCGGCCAGGTACAGCGGCAATTGCCATCCGGTGGCCGTTTTGGTCATCAGCAGTTCGCGCTCGTTCCAGTTGTTGAAGCTGCCGCTGAGGTACACCCTTTTGGCGCCGGTGTAGCCGGTGAGCTTAAATAAGGTATTGGCCTTAAAGAAAACGGAATTGTCATTGCCCAGCCCGTCGTTTTCTACCAGCTGGTTGTCTTTGTCCACCCTCCAGTCACCGTCGATGATGAATTTGTACCAGTATTTGCCCGGGCCAAGCTTTACATTGACTATCCAGCCGCTGTCTGTTCTGGTCATCAGCAGGCCGTCCGGCGACCAGTTGACAAAGCTGCCGCTCAGGATAACGCGGCCTGCGTTCTGGTTGCCGCGCATAAAAAAGGTGACGACCGAATCGTTCACGGCAAAAGGAAACTTATTGCGAAAGCGGTTGTAGCCATACCACACGCTGCTGCTCTCCACGGGGAACATGGACGAGAAATCCGGTTGTTTTTCCGTGAGCAGGATCTTGCCGGCGGGATTGGCGATATTGTCCGCGCTGCCCAAGGGTTTGCTGATGACGCAGATGTCGTTGTTGTTCACCTCCACTTTCCAGCCCATCTTCTTCAGTGTGTCCAGCGACCGGTCTCTGAATACCAGCTGCAGGGGCAGGTCGTACAGCGCGTACCGGATGATAAAGCTGTCCAGCGAAAGTTCGCTGATCTGCTTGTCCAGCGTAATGAACATACGGCCGTTCTTGATGCTATATTTGGTCGTGGCCGGCTGCGCCGATACCTCCGTGTTGCAGACGAGGGTCAGCAGCAACCAGGCTACTCCAAGGCGTACCACCCTGTGCAGCAACCGTATGGTACCCTTTACTTCCATATATACATTTTACGGTTCACAAAGTTAAATCCAATTTTGTGCAACGAAAGAAAATCGAAGCCCAGGATGCCGTCGATACAGGATTCGTAGGACAAACAGGTCTTCTCCAGGTTGGTGATCAGCACGGGCAGCGTACCCATTTCCTGGCTGCCGATCTTCATGTTGCTGAGCTCGCCATACAGGGCTTCCACCTTTTTATTACCGATGCCGTTGAGCAATACCCGCCGCGTAATGGCCAGGTTTTCAAATACTTTGTCAGGCAGCCGGCTGTCCAGCACGTTCGATTCTGCGGCAAAGTCGATCATCAGCCGCAGTTTTTTACCCGCTATTTCGGTGCGGGCCAGCACCCGGTCGTTGATGATCTCTATCGGCACCACCCGGTAAGCGGCGGTATCTTCCAGCATGGTGTGGCGGTAGGTGGCTGCTTCCTTCTTGCCGATGCGGTGCAGGTAGATCAGGCTTTTGTCGTAATCGATGATCATTTCAAACTGCCTGAACAGCTGCATACCCAGCAGGCCCAGTATTTTCACGCCTTTGTTGTTCTCGATATTTCCCAGGTTCACCAGGTTGGCATCTACACG
>JBEVLT010000462.1:0-5902 GCA_040509055.1 Chitinophagaceae bacterium | reverse complement strand
GTATTGGTGATCAATAAACCCCAGCGCATCAGGTCGGTGGTACGCAGGCCTTCAAATGCCAGCTCCTTGTACCGCTCGGTCTGGATGGTTTTCAAAAAATTGCCTTTTGAGTTCACGGCTGCATCGGTAGCCACGTATTGCGTGATGCCCGCCCTTGCCCTCACCTGGTTCAGGTACGGCAGGCCGGCAGCAGGCCCGTTCACTTCATTCTCCGCTTCTGCTTTCATCAGCAGCACATCGGCATACCGAAGAATAGGGAAATTGGTACCACAGGCATTCTTGGCGCGGGGCACAAGCGTCTCGTATTCCCTTCTCCATTTGCCGGGGAAGCGGGTGTAATACTGGTTGCTGGCCACCGCCACTTTATTGGCGCCGGAATATGTATAGGGAGCCACCTCCCAGTCGCGCCGTTTATCGGTGGCATCAAACGATTTGTAGAGCAACCCGTGAACCATTACAGTCCCATAACAATAACCGCTGTCGAGGATAGCGCATTGTACGCCCACCTGTATACCTACATAGCCCGAGGTACGGGTATCGCCACCCGAAGCGGATGTTTCATTGCCATAGAACTCGGACTCCCAGATGCATTCTTTGATATCATACTTGTCCTGCATTTCATTGATGAAGATCTGTTTGTAATCCGGGTTGAGGCTGTGCTTGCCTGAGGTGATCACTTTGTTGGCCCAGTAAGCCGCCTGTTCGTATTTCGTTGCATCTTTTACCGGTTCGCCGGCCATGTACAAACATACCCGAGCCAGCATACCCTGCACGGCGGATTTGGTTACCCTGCCGGTATAGCCATAGTCAGTGATCTCTTTCACCAGTCCTTCAGCGGTGATCATATCAGCGATGATCTGCTCATATACCTGTTTGGCGGGGGTGCGGGCCAGGTTGAAGGTATTGCTGGCCGGGGAGGTGGTGCTGGTCAGCTTCAGCGGCACATCGCCCCAGTGCTGCACCAGCAGGAAGTAATAATAAGCACGCAGGAACAGCGCTTCGCCTTTGATCACTTTACGCGCCGTGGAATCCATTTCGGGTTTATTGATGTTCTCGAGCAGCGCATTGGCCGTATTGATGCCGTCGTACAGGTTGGCCCACAGACCGCTTATATCCACGTTGCTGGCATCGTGCGTGTACACCGGGGGGCCGGCGATGGTGGTGCTGCGGTACCAGCTTTCGTCATTGCCGGTATTCAGGATAAAAAGATAGGAACCATTGTACAGGTATTTATTCGACAGCCCTGTGTACACACCGGCCAGCGCATCATTCAGCTGCGATTCGGTGCTGTAGTACTGGTCGGGCGTGGAAAAATCCGTGGGTTTGGTATCCAGTATTTTACTGCAGGAAACCAGTGCCATGAAAAGAACCGCGAAGCAGGTAATCGTTGTTGGCTTCATATAAAATTCGTTAGTGGTTTAAAAATTTATTTTGACCCCGCCGATGAGAGTAAAGGCACGTGGATAAGGTGAATAGTCGAACCCGGGCGTGAGCGTGGTTTGCCGGGTGGATACTTCAGGATCCATCCCTGAATATTTCGTCCACACCCATAGGTTCTGGGCCGATGCATACACGCGGATCGATCTCACTTTGATCGCTTTCAGCGCAGATGCAGGAATGGTATAGCCTAATGACACCGTTTTTAACCGGAGGAAAGAGCCGTCTTCCACCACGCGGGAAGAGTTGACCAGCGGGCCCTGTCCGCCATAGCGGAAATAGGTATTGTTCTGGTTCTCCGGTGTCCAGCGGTTGTTGTAGGAGGCAAACTGGTTGAGGCTATAGAGCGAATTGCCTTCCAGCAGCAGGCGGTTGGCATTATAGATCTCATTGCCGTATGACCATTGCAGGAAAATGTTCAGGTCGAAATTGCGGTACGTGAAATTATTGGAGAAACCGCCGATATGATCCGGGTAGGGATTGCCGATGGCGGTCACGTCGAAAGTATTGACCGTGCCGTCGCCATTGATGTCTTTGTATTTGATATCGCCCGGCTTGATGTTCGCCCGGGGGTTCCCGTTGTTCGGTACATTGGCTTTGAGCACATACGTGCCATTGGGCAGCTTGTCAAAATCGCTGTACTGGTAGTTGCCTTCCCATACATAGCCGTAGAATTGCGCAATGGGTTGCCCGATCTTCGCGATATAGGTGGGCGATGCCTTGTAGCTGTTGTCCCAGGGCACGGCCGTGGTAATGCTTTCCTGCTCTTCATTCAGCGCCAGCACGCGATTCTTGTTAAACGAGATATTGAACGAGGAGGTCCATTTAAAATCTTTCCCGTCCACGTTCACCGTGTTCAGCGAAAACTCCAGTCCTTCATTGCGCACTTTGCCCACGTTTTTGAAAGCCGTGGCATAGCCCGATATATAAGGAAGGCTCGCGTTGATCAGCAGGTCGTACGTTTTTTTGTTGTAGTAATCGACAGTGAAGTTGACACGCTGGTTGAAGAAATTAAGATCAAGCCCTGCATCGAACTGCGCCGTGCTTTCCCACACCAGGTCGGGATTGCCGAGCACACCGGGCTGGGAGGTATTGTACAACCCGTTGTTGAAGGAATACATCGTTACCGGGTAATTGATGGTAGAGAGGTAGGCAAAATCGTTCACGCGGTTGTTGCCGGTGACCCCGTAGCTCAGCCGCAGTTTGGAGTCGGTGATAAAACGGGCATTCTTCATAAAGGCCTCGTCGGTAAAGCGCCAGGCAAAGGCGCCGGAAGGGAAGATGCTGCTGCGGTTCTCTTTGGTAAATTTCGAAGAGGCATCCGAGCGGATAGAAGCGGTAAACAAATAACGCCCTTTGAAATTGTAATTGGCCCGGGCCAGCAGGGATACCAAACCGTTGGCAGATGAGGTGGATACCACGTTGAGCGGCGTGCCTTCGTCCAGCCCGCTAATGCCCAGCGATTCATTCGGCAAGGCCGTGGCGGCATACCCACCCGAACCGCTGCGGGTTTTCTGCATCGTAAACCCGGCCACTATATTCAACGCATTGTTCTTATTGAAGTGCTTGTCATACACCAGCGTATTTTCATTCAGCAGGTTGTCGTTGTACAGGTTGGTCACGCTCCCGTTCACGTTGTTCAGGCCGCTGACCAGGCTGGAGCCCAGGCGGGTATGGCTGTTGTAAAACACTTCGCGGCGGATCGTTTGCCGGGTAAGGCCGCCTGCTACCCGCAGTTTCAGCGACTTTGAAAACGCATATTCCGCGTAGGCATTGGCAAAGAGGTTATCGGTAAACGTATTGCGCAATTCATTCTTCACGCTCATCACGGGGTTGATGCGCAGGTCGGCGGCCGGGTTGGTGATCGAAGGATCAATAAAAGCATCAAGCAGCGCTTCTTCATTGCCGCCGTCGGTAGGCCGGTACGTCCATACGTTGTAAAATAAATTATAGGTCGAAAGCGACGTGGAGCCATCGAGCAGCGCCGGTGTCATCCCGTTTGTTTTCGCGCTGCTGTAGTTCACATTCACGCCCACCTTCAACTTACTGCTTACTTCCTGGTCAAGCGTAAGGCGCCCCTGGTACCTGCGAAAGCCGCTGTTGACAATGATCCCGTCCTGGTCCAGTACCGAGCCTGATACACTGTACCTCGTTTTGCCGTTGACACCGCTGATCGACAGGTTATGGTTCTGCACCATCGCCGTTTGCAATACCTCGTCCTGCCAGTCGATGCCCTTGATGTTCTTGTAATCATCCAGGGTCAGGTTTTTGGCGGTCAGGAAGCTGGCCCTTGTTTTTGCAGAATCGATCGAGAACAGGTACGACACATATTCATAGGGATTCATCAGGTCCATGGTCCGGGTAGTTTTCTGCACGCCGGCATAACCGTCATAGGAAACCACCGGCACGGCCGACCGTCCGCGCTTCGTGGTGATGATGATCACGCCATTGGCGCCGCGGGCGCCGTAGATCGCCGTGGACGACGCATCTTTTAAGATTTCGATGGACTCGATATCCGCGGGATTGATACTGTTATTATCCGCGTTCTCTATCGGGAAGCCATCGATCACATAGAGCGGAGAATTGTTTTGCGTTACAGAGTTATTACCCCGGATAACGATGTTGTACGATGAGCCGGGTTGGCCGTCGTTGGAAAAGGCCTGCACGCCGGCCACCCTTCCCCCGAGCGCCTCTTCGAACGAGCGCACTGGCGCTTTTTGCAGATCCTGTACGTTCACCGTACCGACAGAGCCGGTGACATCCTTTCGCCGTACCGATCCATAGCCGATCACCACCACATCGTTCAGGTTGGTGGCCGTTTGCTGTAGCGTAACGTTGATGGTCAGCTGGTTACCGACCACCAGTTCCCGCGTCTCGTATCCCACGTAAGAGATCACGAGGGTATCGGTTCTGGCAGCTTCGATGGAGAAGGTACCGGCGCCGGATGACCGCGTGGCCTGGCTGCCGTTCTTCACCAGGATGCTGGCGCCCCCCAGCGGCTTTTTCTCACTGTCCAGCACAGCGCCGGTAATTGTTTTCTTCTGTGCATACAGGGCGGAAGCAGCGGTAGTGGTCATTAAAATAAACAGGAAAATTCGTTTGAGAACACCAGGTAAAAAGCCTCTCCTGGCAGCGGTGATGTTGAGGAAAGTAGCCGGCGGCATAGCAGCGCGGATAACCTTCCGGGTAGCAGTATTACTAATCATAAGCTAAGCAATTGTTGAACTAAACTAAAACGTTTTAGTAATTCAACCAAAAAAATTATTTTTTCGGTCCCGAAGACTCCCGGACCACCAGTTGCGTCTTCAGGGTTTCCACCGAGGGCGACTGGCTGTCTCCTTCCTGGATGCGCCTGAAAAGCAGGTCGAGGATACGGCCGGTCATTTCTTCAATAGGCTGATCGATGACGGTGATAGTGGGCGAATACAGCCGGAACAGGTCGTGATCATCAAAGGATATGATGCCGAACTGCGACACGGACCTGCTGTCCAGTGATTTTATAGCCTCCAGCCCGTAAACACCGAGGTAGTTGTTGCAGAAAAACAGGGCGTCCAGCACAGGATGCTCTTCGCAAAAATGTTTGATCCCCGCGGTGATGGACACATGATCCGATGCGGCAAACGGCAGCTGCAGCACGTATTCCTTCATCCCGTTCGCGGCGATGATGTCCTGGTAAGCGCGGTAGCGCTCGGTCATCTGTGACTGTTTGGATTCGATGGTCACAAACCCGATATGACGATAGCCGTTATCGATCAGATGCTGCATGGCCTGCAGCACGCTTTCATAATTATTGATGATCACCTGGTCGGTCTGGAAGCGGCTGTTGTACCGGTCAAAGACCACTACCGGTTTCCCGTCCGACGAAAGCTGGCGGATAGAGGTCTCGATCCCTTCCGGCGGCGCAATGATGTAGCCATCCACATATTGATCATGGAACATCCGGATCAGCTCCTTGGTCTTCTTCGTATCGTTGTTGGTGCTGCAATAGATGATGCGGTACCCCCGCTCATAAGCCCGCTCCTCGATCAGCCGCGCCACGGTGGCAAAGAACGGGTTAGAAATATCCTCGATCAGCAGCCCGATGATATTGGTTTTGCCGGTACGGAAGCTTTTGGCCAGCGCATTCGGCCTGTAATTGACCTCGCCGGCAAATTTCAGCACCTTCTTGCTGAGGGCGTCGCTGATGCCTTTGGCCTTGGCCTTGTTGTTCAGGATAAAGGAAACAGCCGTGATGGAAATCCCGAAATGCGTGGCAATATCGGTAATGGTGGTGCGCTTTTTTTTGACCGGCATTTTTCTTTCTGTTAGGCTCTCCCTGCTTTGATATACTGGTTCCCGTTCCTATGGCGGGTGACGGAGTAAATATAAAACAAACCTTTTATAGCATGCGCCAAATCCATGCAACCACCAGGACAGTAAGGCACAAAGTGCTTTCTTGTCTTCGTCGTATATTTAAAATTCCCAT
>JBEVLT010000461.1:0-4332 GCA_040509055.1 Chitinophagaceae bacterium | reverse complement strand
TTCTCTGCCGGATGGAGAGTATCCGAGGAGGGTTTCATGAAAAATGTTTCATGGCTCAGCAACCTGAAGCTGCGTGGCTCTTATGGTGAGTCAGGTGCGCTGGCAGGTTCGCCTTTTCAATACCTGAGCTCTTATACATTGTATGGCAATGCGGCTATTTTGGGCGGCGGTGCCGTACAGGGCCTTTATGAAAATGCAGAGCCCAATACTTCCATTACCTGGGAAAGAGCAAAGAAGCTCAATATCGGTATTGATGCCACGCTTTGGCGCGGCTTGCTGAGCATTGAGGCGGATTATTTCTTTGAGAAGAGAGATAATATGCTTTTTGCGCCTGATATCGTAGTGCCATCAGAATACGGCATTGGTTTGGCGCAGGTAAACTCCGGTAGCATGAGCAATAAGGGTATTGAGATTACCCTGCGAAGCTCTTATACGGTTACTAAAGACCTGCAACTTGATTTCACCGGCAACTTCACCTTTGTAAGAAATAAGCTGCTGCGTGTGTTTGAGAATGCGGCATCATATAATAACCCTAACCGCAGAAGGACCGGCCGGCCGCTGAATACACAGTTTGGCTACAAGGCACTGGGTTATTTCCAGGTCAGCGATGATACAAATGGAAATGGTATCATTGATCCTGCAGAGTATTCTGTTTTGCAGCCATTTGGCGTAATCCGTCCCGGCGATCTGAAATACGAGGATACAAATAAGGATAATATCATCAACCAGGAAGATATCGTGCCTATCGGTAAGTCAGCAGTACCTGAGATATACTATGGTTTTTCACCCAGCGTACGCTACAAGGGATTTGATTTTTCGTTGCTGTTTCAGGGCGCTACAAACAGGAATTTTTATATGACGGCGACTGCAGCTTTTCCTTTCGAAAACGGCGCCTCTGCAACAAAAGCGCAAATGGACTACTGGACACCGCAAAACCCGAACGCCAGCAACCCAAGGCTGACACCGACACCTGCTCCCAACAATACCCAGGTTTCATCCTGGTGGCTGCTCGATGCGAGTTACTTACGCCTGAAAACCGGCGAACTGGGCTATACGTTTGCAACACAAATGATACGGAAGGTAAAAATGCAATCAGCCAGGGTGTATGTTTCCGGACAGAATCTGCTCACGTTTGCCCCGATCAAAAACTTTGACCCGGAAGTGGGTGCTCAGAACGGTGAGTATTATCCCCAGCAAAAAGTTATTACCGTAGGATTAAACTTAACTTTCTAAACATCAGCGTTATGAACAATAATAATTTATCTATATCCCGCCCGGTCATTGCCTTGTGTTTGACGGCTATCGGCTTTTTTTCCTGTAAAAAAGATGGTTCTCTGGATGTGGTTCCCAGGGACAGGTTGTCTGATGCTACAGTATGGACGGACCCGAATACGGCGGACGTGTTTTTGAATGATATCTATGGCAAACTGCCTGACGGGAATAACTGGTACGACCCGATGGAGAACTATAGCGATAACTCCGTATGCGGCTACAACTGGCCTGTATCGAGAAATGTGATCCAGCAGGCATCTTACAACCCGGCTACCGTCATCTTCCAGGTAGCCTACGGCTACCTCCCGTATGACTGGAAAAACCAGTATAGCTTTATCCGGAAGTGTAACTTATTTATTGAGTCAGTAACGGCATCACCTGAACTCACGGACAGCTATAAAAAATTGCGTCTGGCGGAAGTCCGATTTCTGCGCGCCTATTTCTATCATATATTGTGGATGACATATGGCGGCGTTCCCATAGTGAAGAACGTACTGAACAGCACAGAGGATGGGGAAGCTATTTTTATACCAAGAAGCACGTCTGATGAAACACTGAATTTCATTACGACAGAATGCGCAGCCATCGCACCTGATCTGCCAAAAGTGCCGGCTCAGGGCGGACGTGTTTCGCAGGGAGCAGCATTGACGCTGAAAGGATGGTGTGAGTTGTTTGCCGGAAAATTTGCTGACGCTGCGGCCACGAATAAGCAGATCATCGATCAGCTGGGCGGAAGCACCTATACGCTTTTCCCGGATTACGGAGCGTTCTTTATGCCGGAGAACAATACGAATAAAGAGGGCATCTTTTATCGCCAGTATTTGCCAAGGGTGTGGGGTGGCCGGGCCGATTCTTATTACGGGCCGACTTTTACCAAAGGCGGTGCGGAGACAAGCTGGGGCGCTATCGGGCCTACGCAGGAAATGATCGATGCTTACTTTATGGCTAATGGCAAGCCTATTACAGACCCGACGTCAGGTTATGATCCGCAAAACCCTTATGCCAACAGGGAAAAGCGTTTTTATCAATCCATTGTATATGATGCTACCTGGTGGTATAATGATACCATCTATACGCGCCAGGGCATGGGAAGTAAAAACCAGATTGACCTGGCCGACAGGGACGATGCTACCAATACGGGTTATTATATCCGGAAAAGATTAAATGATAAGATCACATTAGGTGCTGACAATTGGAATAATCCCGGCTCCAGCGCGCAGAACTACTATTATTTCAGGTATTCGGAGGTATTGCTGAACTATGCGGAAGCGCAAAATGAAGCAGCAGGCCCCGACGCCAGTGTATACACGGCCATCAATGCAATCCGAAACAGGTCGGCATTGCCGAACCTGACAACGGGCCTGAGCCAGTCAGCTATGCGGGATGCGATCCGCCAGGAAAGAAGAGTAGAATTGGCTTTTGAAGATAAGCGCTACTGGGACCTGATCCGCTGGAAAACAGCGCACATTGTATTGAACACACCATTGCATGGTATAGCTATTACCGGCACACAGGGCAACTTTGTCTATACGCCTGTCAACATAGCAGGAGGCACCAAAAAATTTATTAACCCGACAAACTATCTTTTCCCGATCCCGCAATACGCGATCGATCAGAATCCGAAACTGCAGGGACATCAAAATCCGGGGTATTGATTTTGCTAACCTGGGAGTAACACTCAATACCGGATTGTAATGAATCCGGTATTGTTTTTTTTGTACAAGTACCAAAAAGAATCATGAACATTGGACATTGTAAGATCGGCCTGTTTGGCATCGGGCTGGATAGCTATTGGCCGCAGTTTAGCGGCCTGAAGGAACGACTGGAAGGATACCTGGCGCAGGTGGAAGAACGGTTGCAGGCCCTGCATCCCCACGTCGTGAATGCGGGCCTGGTGGACAATGCAGATAAGGCGTTTGCCGCCGGTGAGCGGTTCAGGAAGGAGGATGTAGGCATCGTTTTTTTATACGTTACCACCTACGCCCTGTCGGCTACGGTTTTGCCTGTGGTGCAACGGGCCAAAGTGCCGGTAGTGATCCTGAATCTTTCACCCGGTCCGGGGATCGATTACAGGAGCTTTAATGCCATGACCGACAGAACGGCGATGACGGGTGAGTGGCTGGCCTGGTGCCCGGCCTGTCCTGTTCCGGAAATAGCAAATGTGTTTAACCGCTGCGGCATACCGTTTCACCAGGTGACCGGCATGCTGCATGACGACCCGGAGTGCTGGGATGAGATTGCGGAATGGGTGGACGCCGTCAGGGTAATGCAGGTGATGTTCAACAACCGCCTGGGCTGTATGGGGCATTATTACAGCGGGATGCTGGACATTTATACCGATCTGACCCGTCAGTATGCCTGTTTTGGCGGCCATATGGAAATGCTGGAGGTAGAAGAGCTGGCCTCGCTGTGTAAAGAGGTTACCGCTGAAGAAATGAAACAACGCCTCGTAACGTTCCGGGAAATATTCGATGTGCAGCCGGACTGCCCGCAGGAAGAGCTGGAAAGAGCAGCCGTTACTTCGGTAGCGCTTGACCGGCTCGTGGCCAAGTACAAGCTGGGATCAATGGCTTACTATTACAAAGGCACGGGAAATAGTGATAATGAAAATGCCATCAGCTCGATCATCCTGGGCAATTCACTGCTGACTGCCAAAGGGATACCGGTGGCCGGTGAGTATGAAATAAAGAACGTGCAGGCCATGAAGATCATGGACAGCTTTGGAGCCGGTGGATCTTTTACAGAATACTATGCGATGGATTTTGCGAGCGACGTCGTGCTGATGGGTCATGACGGGCCTGGGCATATTGCGATTGCCGAAGGAAAAACAAAGGTCCGTCCCCTGCATGTCTATCATGGCAAGGTAGGGAAGGGCCTATCGGTGGAAATGAGCGTAAAAAATGGACCGGTTACCTTACTGAGCGTCGTGGAAGCTGCCGGCGATAAACTGATGCTCCTGGTGGCAGAAGCGGAATCGGTGGCAGGGCCCATCCTGGAGATCGGGAATACCAATAGCCGCTACAAATTCTCAATCGGCGCCCGGGCCTTTGTAAATAAGTG
>JBEVLT010000460.1:0-4034 GCA_040509055.1 Chitinophagaceae bacterium | reverse complement strand
ATACGATCAGCAGGACCAGGAGGGTGGTATCACTGATAAAAAAGATGTCAACGCGGGCAGCGGCGCCTTCAACCAGGGCAGTGAGCAGGACCCGGATTATAACAAGGGTACCAAAGTGACGGACGAAGAAAAGGAGACCGGCAATCCGCCCTCCGGGTTGGGACACCAGAAAGAAAATCCACTGGATGGCAATATCGGTAAGAACAATGCAGGCGGATATAAATAAGGGTTAAAAGGCGCTACAGGTCCTCTCAGAGCCGGTTGATTACCGGAAGGGATGTTTAGCCGGTAAGGTTAATTGCAGGTGAACTGCAACGGGCGGTACCGGCTACCCGATAGGATATAAAGCTTGGTTCTTGCTGCTTTTATCGTTGCAGGCTTCAGTGCGCAGACACAAACCCATTGCTCAACAGTCCTTTTGCTGCAAACTGCGGCAGCATAATATCATCATGGCTGACCAGGATGGTGATCCGCTCCTTATTCAGCAGCTCGTTGAGCCAGGCCAGCTGTTTACCCACCAGCGATTCGTCCTCGCCCACACGTTCGCGCTCCGGTTTCGGTTTTTGTTTTTTCTCGGCTACACCCTGGTACACCCAGCTTACGTCGCCGGTGAAAATATATTCCTGCCCGTTTTGCAGGCGGGTATAGATCATGATCTCGCCCTGCGTATGTCCCGGCGACCTGATCAGCACCACACCCGGCGCCACCGGCAGGATATCAGTGAGGTCGACAACAATATACTGCCTGCTCTTTTCCTGCGTCAGGGCGATCTCCGGCATCTGCGGTTCATTGATCAGGGCATCCACCTGCTGGCGGGTCAGGATCGTTTTGCGGGGAACAGACCCTGTAGCTGCCGTCCGGACCACGCCGGCCACATGATCGCCATGCTCGTGCGTGATCAGGATGAGCTTAGCGCCTTCCACCGCCTTGCGTACCGAATCCGCTTTTGGCTGGTCGAATGGTTGCGGACCGTCTTTTTCAAAAAAATGATGTACTGCCTTGTCCATACCGGCATCCACCATGATCCAGCCGTCGGGGTATTGGATCTGGAACGCCGTTCTGGCCATTTTTGCAGGATCGTTGCTGCCGCCTTCTACAAGATCGCTCCATTTGCGCAGGCTCTCTGCGTACTTCAGGTAGCCGATGGCGACCGGCATATTACCGGGAATGGCCGTTGCGGCTGCTCTTACGCGCTGCAGCAATTCGTTGTTGTATGCGATGGCAGGTTCTTTTGCTTCTTTGTCGCGGCAGGAACCTGATAATACCACGTAAAGTGATAGTAGCAGGATAGCGGAGATGGTTTTCAACATGATCGTTTATTTACTATTTACAAGCCCGGCGCATTGAACGTATCGCCCTGCCTGATATCGCCGGTTTCATACCCTTTTTTGAACCAGTACATCCGTTGGGCAGAAGTGCCGTGTGTAAACGCATCGGGTACCACGCGGCCGGAAGCTTCCCGCTGCAGCCGGTCGTCGCCAATGGCATTGGCCGCATTCAGGGCCTCGTCGATATCGCCTGCGTCCAGGAGATTTTTTTGTTGGGTATGATGCGCCCATACCCCGGCCAGGAAATCGGCCTGCAGCTCCAGCATCACTGAATAGCGGTTGGCTTCCGCTTCGCTTACCTGCCTGCGCAGGCGGTCCACTTTTTCAGCAGTACCCAGCAGGTTCTGGATATGATGTCCCACTTCGTGCGCCACCACATAGGCCATGGCAAAATCGCCGGGTGCACGAAAACGGTCCTGTAATTCCTGGTAAAAAGAAAGATCGATATATACTTTGCTGTCGCCGGGGCAATAAAAAGGGCCGGAGGCAGCACTCGCATGCCCGCAGGAAGAAGCAACGGCATCCCGAAACAATACCAGCACAGGCTCGCTGTACCGGCTGCCACTTGCGGCAAACAACTGGTTCCATACATCTTCCGTTTCAGCCAGCACCACTTTTACAAATTTTGCACGTTCGTCATCGGCCGCCTGCTCTTCAGGTGTCAGCGTGGTCTGTCCCGGCTGGTTCAGCTGGCGCTGCACATCAGACGGATCTACTCCACCGCCGCCAAGAAAACTATAGACCAGGTAAATGATGACCCCGATGATACCGCCTCCTGCAGCAATACCACCGCCTGAAATGCCGCGGCGATCATCTACGTTGGAGCTTTCTCTTCTCCCTATCCATTTCATAAATAAAGTTTTTTAGCGCATTTGGTTAACCCGGCCTCACGTTGTCCGATCCGCATGAATCGTATAAACAATTATGCCAATGTCGATAAGCCAGCACTTTGCTAAAAAGGTGTAAGTCAACCGGCTGCAGGTTGCTGACATGGGGTATTTCCGCCTCAGGAACGGGCCGGCGGATAATGTGTAAAGGGCTGAGCGCTATCCTAGTTATCTACTGGTATAATCTTGGTATTAAAAGCATGTACCCGAAAAACTCAAACATCATGAAAAAGCTATTTATGGCATGGGCGCTGCTGATCACCGGCATGGCAGCCTTTGCACAAACTTCGACCGTAACGATCAATACAACAGGCAACCGCAATAAACAGGTGATTGTAGATGGAAAAACCTATACCATCAGCAATGTAACCGTAAGAGATAGCCAGGCTGTGGTGATCGGCGATCTGGCTGCCGGCCAGCATACGCTGGAGCTGGTACGCACAAACGCCAATAACAGGAATTCTTCTACCAAAAGCACGTTCAGCCTGCGCGATGGGTATGACCTGACGCTGACGGTAGGCGCCAATGGTAGCATCAGTACAGCAGAAACAAGAGTGGCCAGGGGTGGCAACAATGGAAGAGGGCAGCTGACCACGGCAGCCTATAACAAGTTGTATGCACAGGTGAAGGCTAAAACTTCATCTTCTGCCCGCGCTACGCTGCTGGAAAGCGAATGGAATGCTTCCACCAAGCAATTGACCGCGAAGCAGGCCAGCCAGCTGATCCAGCTGGTGAGCACAGAAAGCCTGCGATTGAAGCTGGCCAAACAATCTTATACAAAGATCAGCGATCCGCAGAGTTTTTCGCTGGTGTCTAACCTGCTGAGCAGTTCGGTCAACAGGACAGACCTGAATAATTATATTGCTGCCCTGCCCGGTGATGATAACGATGATGTGGCGGAAGTAAATCCTGCCGCCCCGCTGACCGATGCAGCCTTCCGTTCCGTGTATAACGAAGTGGTGGCCGAGTCTACTTCTTACGAACGGATCTATTACCTCAATAATTTTTTCAGCCGCGATTTTAATTTTTACACTTCGGCACAGGCCAAGCAGCTGATAGAATTGGTAACGGCCGACCAGGACCGCCTGAGCGCAGCCAAAAATGCATACAGGGGCATCACCGATAAAGAGAATTACAACGAGGTATCCGCCTTGCTGAGCAGTACGGCCAGCCGGTCCGACCTCGCGACGTATATCCGCACCTATGACAGCAACAATCCCTGGAGAACAGCGATGACCACGGCCAGCTTTGATAAACTGTATCAGTCCGTGTATTACCTGAATAGTGCAAGCGGCCGGTATACTGCCATTAACAAGGCATTTACTACTACGGGTAATTATTTCACCGTGGCACAGGCCAAAAAGCTGATCCCGCTGGTTACTGATGAAGCAAGCCGGCTCCAGTTGTCCAAGACAGCCTATAAAGTATTGGCTGACCAGGGCAATTACCAGCAGTTCAATGAATTTTTATCTTCCACGGCTTCACGCAACGAATTCGGCAATTATGTCAACGGCTACGAGGGCACGGCAACTGTAGTAGTAAAAAATCCCATGACCGAGACGGATTTCCGTACCCTGTACAGAGGTGTGCAGCTGACATTCGGCATCGGGGCTAAGTATACCTCCCTGACCGATATCTTCAATACGGAAACAAACTATTTTACGGTAGCGCAGGCCAAACAACTGATCCAACTGGTTAGCTCGGAAAGCAACCGGCTGGAACTGGCCAAATCATCGTATAACAATATAACCGACCCGGCCAATTTCACTCAGATGTATGATGTTTTATCTTCACAGAGCAGCCGGAATGCACTGATGAA
>JBEVLT010000459.1:0-30488 GCA_040509055.1 Chitinophagaceae bacterium | reverse complement strand
TCTTCTTCTATCGCCGCGATCATCCTGCCGTCTACAAAAATGGCTGCCGACGAATCCGCATGGTATGCATTAATGCCGAGTATTATCATCTGTCAATATAGAGTGGTCCAAAAAGTTTAAAAGTAGCCATCATATGGTAAACAACCGCCGGTAATCTTCCCTGAATTTTTGCCCGTAAAAATAATCACCGGCCAGCCGGTGCGCACCTTCGCAATACGGCACATATCCGGCCGGGTCCATGGCCCACAGATGGCGGATAGCCGCCTGTATCGCCTGCCGGTCAGCAATATCCACGTTCAGCCCGGCCTGCTGTTGTTCCAGCCCGTTCCACGGGGTAAACCGGCTGGTAATGACCGGCCGGCCGGCGGCCAGGCTTTCATACAGCGCATGCCCGAAATTTTCTCCCCGGGTCAGCGAAATGAATGCATGATGATCCTGCAATACCTGCTGCACCTGTTCCGGCTGCACATCACCCCGGTACTCCACGGTGATGTTTGCCGGCAGCCGCCCGATCATTTGACGACAGGATTGCCAATAGCTTTCTTCCTTGACAGGGCCATATACGGACAAAATGATGTTTTCGGACATATCCTGCAGCGATTGCAGCAGCAACAGCAGGTTTTTCTTCTCCGTAATGATCGACAGGTAGACCAGCCTGAGCTGACCGGCCTGCTTGTCCGGGTACGAAAGGACAGCTACCGGGCGGACCGGGATATTGGGAGCTACCGCCACTTCTGCGTTTGCACCCATTTCACGCCGGATATCCGCCTGCTCATCTGCGGTGGTAGCATGCCAGGCCACGCCTTTGAACAAACCTGCCCATTTGAACAGGCTGAGGTAAATCTTTTTCTTCAGCGGCTTAACCTGCAGGGCGCCGGGCTGCAGCATGCCCCTTGGCGATACGACGATCTTTGCCCTGCCGGCCCGCCCCGTTCTTTTCAGCCACAGCGGCCCGGCAAACCATTGCGTAAACAAGCCGTTGATAAAAATAATATCGGGGTTTGCCTGTTTCAGTATGGTCCGCAGCTGCGTAATGCCGAGCTTTTTTTGCGAGGCATACCAAACCTTTACCGGCTGGCTGTCTCTGCCCGGGCGCACTTCGTTCCAGGCATCGGTCTCAATGCCGGGATAAGGCTGATCGCCGTTCAGATCGTAGGCTGTCGTGATCACCTTGCATTCGTAATCGGCCTGCAAGGCGGTGATCATGTTCACCAGCGAACGGATCGGCCCTCCTGCCCTGTAACCGGGAAAGAAATATTCGTACATCACCACCACCACCGGTTTGCTCACCCGCATATTGCCGTTTTAATGTTACTCATGCCGCGCCGATCGTCTTTATATTCCGGATAATGGCGGGATAATCATACCGGCTGATGAGCTGCCGGCTGTAGTCCGCCATGGTTTGATAAGCTGTTTCGTCCATCGCGAGCAGCTGCCGCATATAATTGCTGAGCTGAACGGTATCGCCGGTAACGTATATATGCCCGTTTTTATTTTCTTCCACCAGATCCCGGGCAGATCCGCAGGTATCGGAAATGACCACCGGCAGCCCGAAATTCATGGCTTCATTCACTGAAAGCCCCCAGGTTTCACCCAGGCCGGAACACATCACAAAAAAATCGGCCGCCGCATAGTAATGAGGTATCTGCGACTGGTTGACAAACCCCGTCAGCACTACCTTTCCGGCCAGGCCATTGTCCTGAATGAATTGCTCCATGGCCGGCCGCAGCTCCCCGTCGCCCACCATCACCAGCAACGCGTTTTCCTCCTGCAGATCGCGAAAGGCCTGGAGCAGGTCCAGCGGTCTTTTCTTGCCGATGTATTTTCCTGAAAAAAGAAATAGTTTCTTCCCTGCAGGCAGGCTGGTCAGCTCCCGCGCTTTCTCTTTGGTCACCGATGCGGCAATAGCGCTGAACCGGGCATTGTCCACGCTGTAGGGCGTAAAAACAAGCCGGCGCTCTTTTATGCCGAGGTGGCGGTAAAAAAGCTTGTTTTGTGTGCCGATATACAAAAAGCGGTCGACGAACAGGAAAAGAAACCGCAGGTACAGGTGCTTGAGCCTGGTGACCAGCTTTGCTTTTTCCAGCTCCTGGTTCAGGGGCGTTTCGGCGCGAAGACAAACGCGGTGGCCTGCCAGCTTCGCCACGATCAGCGTGAGCACATGGGTGAAATAGCCCCAGCCGTGCACGATCACCACCGATCTTTTTTTGCGGAACAGGTACGGGATGATCCCGGTATTCATCAGTCCCCAAAAACCTTTGAAAATAGAAGGCCTGAAGGAGCGGTTTTTCAGGAACCGGTATGTGTATCCCTGCAGCAGCGGTATATCCCACATCACCTGCACACCAAACTGCTTGTCCGTTGCGCCTTTGAGCGTTTCGTCGGAGCAATAGATCACTTCCAGGTCAATATCCGGATCCTTTGCCATTTGCTGGTACAGCGGGGCAAAGTACTGGATGGGATGAGAGTTCAGGAAAACGACAGAGCGGGTGGACATACTATTTGGCTCGGATAAACGGATCGATCCGCTTGACCAGCTGTTTTCGCAGGAGGGCAACGGTGAGAAAATAGATCAGTATCCAGCCCAGCGCTTTCTTGGTATCGGTACCGTAAATATTGACCAGCAGGAAAAAAGGGCCGGTGACGATCCAGACCCATAGCTCGTTGGGCGACTTCCTGACCAGGTATTTATAAAAGATGCCGAAGAGGTAACCGAACGCAAAAAGCAGGGGAAACATATAAAAAGGCCCGAAATCGATATAGGCATCCGCCACGTAGCCCAGGCTGAACGAGGAGGCTTCCGACATACCGCTTACCTTGATGCCGGTAAACTCCATGGTGTGCTTACTATCATCCAGCACAGCTTTGTTGGGATTGAGAAACCTCGGCACCAGGTAGTGCTGCACGGCGCTCATGTATATCTGTCCACGCTGGAAAGGCTTTTTGCTGGGCACATAATCCAGGGCGGCCCCGAAAAACTGGATATACCCGATCCGGTCCACCAGTCGAATGATGGCCTCTTCGTACTGCTTGCCGGATACATTGGAGATCAGCTCCATAAATTTGGTATTGGACTCCGAACGGGACACCAGTACCGTTTGCACCTTTTTTCCTTTGCTCACAAAGGACCGGTATTCGCCCTTGATAGCCGTCCACAGGATCATGAAGTGGAACAGCGCCACGGCGCCGATGGCAATAAAAAAATAAGCCCGGAAGGTAAGCTTGGGCTGCAGCAGCAGCACGGCCACGAATGTGTAGGTAGCAATGTTGATAAATCCGCCTGCGAAAAACGAAGAAAAACTCAGCACGATCTCCAGGGCCAGGAAGCCGTAGAGGTAAAACCGCAGGTTAGGCGCTCGTTTGTGCACTACATAAAAGGCGAGAATGAAGAATCCCCATTTGATGTAAAAGAAGAAGTATACATACTGCACGATCGCCGGAAAATACCAGATCAATGTGGAAGTAAAATAGATAATGGCGCTGGCCACCACGTATAGGATAAATATTTTACGGGCAGAATAGTAGTTCAGCACTTCCTCTATATTCCGCACATGTAGCTTACGGATGGCCAGGAACAGGCCCAGCCCGAAAAAATACAGGCTGATCAGGGACAGGAGGGTGGCATCATCCATCATTTTAGCCGGGAAAACGCCGTCGTCCAGCCGCTCCTCCAGCGTCACCTGGAGCAGATTGCAGTACAGCAATTGCATAGAAGAGTACAACCACTGCATCATCATGCCCCAGAACAATACATTGGGCTGCTTGTCTATCCAGAAAAGCCTGAAGGCAAAGATGGGGAACAATGCCATCGGGATGCTGATCAGGAAGTTGGGGGTAAGCATCAGGCAATAGCTCAGGTAGACTGCCGTAAGGATATAGAAAAGCTTGGGAATTTTTTTGGATCCAAAACGCATGGTACCTGGTTGGCCGATAGAAACGGACGGGTGTTGTAATGTAATAGCCTGCAAAGGTCGGTATTTATCGCGAAACGCCTGCTGAATGCCGGGGCAGACCCGAAGCATACTCTCTTAGCAATGTATTCCAGTCAGTTATAAACTTCCTGTAGGTAAACTCCTGTAGTACGATGGCGCGGTGCCGCTGCCCCATCTGCTGCGCCAGAGCCCGGTCCTCCAGCAGTACCTGCAGGTAACGGGCCAGCTGGTCCGGCGCACCGGCATCGGTAATAAATCCGTTCTGCTCGTGCCTGACGATCTCGGGGAGGCCGCCCCGGTTGCTCACGATGACCGGCAAAGAAAACAATCCCGGCTCCACGGCGGATAGACCGAACGGCTCTTCGGAGCGGGAAGGAACGCAAACCACATCTAGATCGCGGTAAATATTCGCCAGCTCGCTCTCATACCCTTTCCAGGTCACCAGGTCTTCGAGGCCTTTACCGGCGATACGCTGCTTCACCGATGCTATAAAACCGGCAGGGCCGTTGCCATAAATGAAAAGCCGGAACGGCACGGCAGATTGCCGCTGCAAAAGCTCCAGGGCATCCACCAGGTCTTCGTGCCCCTTCCAGGCACCTACCTGGCCTACGATCCCGATGGTAAAAACGTTGCCCGTGACTTCTTTTTGCGGAGGATCGATCGGTGTGACCCCGTTATAGATCGTCCTAGTATGGCTGAGGCCCAGGGCTGCCAGCCGCCGCGTTACGAACTGCGAGACACCGATAAACACACGGATCCTTTTTTCAAACCGTTTGAACAGCTTGCTGTAAAATCCTGCGTTGAGAATGGATTCATGGCTGTGGTACATGTGCAGCTGGTCACGCGCCTGCAGTGCCGGGTACAGCAGGAAGGCATGGTGAAAATTGGTATGGATCACCACGTCGGGCCTGAACTGCCGGGTAAGCGACCGGTACCGGAGCAGCAGCCCTGGCCAGTACCAGCCCTGTAGCAGCGTCATTTTCACTGCAGCGCGGTCCAGGGTTTTGGACAGGAATCCCAGCCTGAGCTTTTTGTAGGGGATATGTTCCTGCTGCAGCCGGGCTGTAAATTCGCCGTTGCTCCAGTTGGATACGGCGCAGCACACCTCGTGCCCGGTCTCCTTCAAGCCTTTCAGGAGGTCCAGGCTCACTTTTTCCTTTCCTGAAATATAACCGGCTGCACAAATGACCAATACCCGCATCGGCTCAGGAGATTTTTTGAAGCACGTTCATGCTGTACACCGTTTCGATATACCGGAACCGGCTGTCGTGCTGAACGATCTTATTATAAAACTCAACGCTTCCGAAATTCTTGTATGGTTCCGCAGCCGGTATGGTTGTATCGTGCAGGCAAAGGATGCCACCGTTCTGCAATTTGGCGCAAACAATGTCCCAGTCGTTTTGGATACCAGCATAGGAATGGTCTCCATCCACGAGCATCAGGTCGAGGCCATCTGGAATCTTTGCCTTGATGGCGGCATCGGTACTGAAGCCCTGCAGGAACTTCACCTTTGGCAGCAGCTTGTTTCTTTTCAGCTGGCGCAGCGTCATCTGCAGACCGGGATGCGTTTGGCCGGCGGGCGCCGCAAAGGGGTCTACGCACGTGAGCTCCCCATCCGGCGCCATGGCACCGGCGATGATATTGGCCGTTACGCCCATATAAGTACCGATCTCCAGTGCTTTGTGTTTGCCTGTGGCATGCCGCTGCAGGCAATTCATTTCATCTTCCGTCATCTGGCTATGCGGCGCCGCCAGGTGAAGCCGGTGCAGGATATTCAGCACGGAAGTACGCTTGTACAGCCAGGCCGGTGGTTTATTTCTTGCCATAGTTTTCTTGCTATTCAGCAGTTATAAAGTCGTATTCAAAATTATTCATGTCAGCCCGCAAGGGTTTGCCGGATCAGCTGCTCCCATCGCGCACCATAGGCTTCCCATGTATGCTGCAGGGCTTTGGCCCTCGCGTGCCGGCTCATTTCGCCCAGCCTGTCGCGGTTATCAATAAATTCCTGAAGGGCCTGCCGCAGGCGATCAATATTGCCGGCAGGAATCACCCGGCCCTCCACACCGTCTTCCATCACATCCGGGCCGCAGGTAGCACTGGTCGTAATTACCGGCAGGCCACAGGCCATGGCTTCAGGTACCACCAGCCCAAACCCTTCGAAATAGCTGGGGAATACCATTGCATCATACAGCGGCAGTTCCTTTTTCAGTTCGGCAAAAGGCAGCTTGCCTTTGACGATCACACCGGGATACCGGGTTGCGATCAGCTCACGGATACCCGTTTCTACCGGGCCGATCAGGGTAAGGCTTGCACCGGCATGCCTGGTCCCTTCCCACGCATCCAGCAGCAGGGGAATGCCTTTGCGTGCATCCACGAGGCCGACAAATACAAATTTTACAGGCCCTCCCTGTTGTTTCTCCGCCGGTAAAAAATCACCGGCATGCACGCCATAACCATTCACTGCTATTTTAGAAGGCGAAACATTGTTCTCGATCAGCGTGTGCCGGCTGAACGAACTGGCCACGGCAATGACATCGGCCTGCTCCATCTCCTGCTGCTCGATGGCAACCAGCTGATCGGACTTATCTTTCAATGCAAATTTCCAATCGGGATAGGCTGCCGCAATCTGTGCATAGATGGCCCGCTTCGAAAGCGGGTGCGCAATACTGACGTCCAAGATGAACTTTTTACCCAGCGCCCGGCACCGTTGCTGCAATATCCAGCTGGAGGTATCAAAGCCAATGACCACATCGCACGCCTTTAACGCACTGTCGGGTATGGCTTCCTGAAATTTTTTATTCCGCTCGTAAAAGACCGCTTCGCTGCTGGCTCCTTTGGATAGTTTATACAATGACTTTGCTTCCGGCAGCATGATGGGCCGTACTTTATGCGCCGGCACACCAGTGATGATGCGGTTGCTCAGCTTTTTCTGCACGCGTTGTGGCAGCAAAGAAAAAAGCCGGTGCAGGCGACTGCCCTGCGCCATGGCAAAACCTGTGTAGAACCGGTATAACAGTCCCCGCTGCTCCAGTTGTTTTACCAGCTGGTGCGAATACTGCGTACCCGGGTGGGCAACCAATACTTTCACCCGTTCACCGATTTATCTGTCTTATAATACATGATCTAGTGCGGCCACTTGCTACCTGTACTCCGCATAGAGCCACCGGTTGTGTTCGAGGCCGCGCCGTTCGGGCATCAGGAACCGCCACCATTTATTTTTAATGATCGTTGTCTTATACCCTTTTTGCTGCAGGTATTGCACGCATTGCGCCTCCAGCTCCGGGGAATGCGTTTCAAACAGCCAGGTAGCTTTGGAATAATCGAAGTCCGGCCCGCAGGTTTGTAGCAGTTCGTATTCCCCGCCATCTATATCTACCAGGAAAAAGAAAGGACCGGGACTGCCTTGTATCAGCTCTTCGATGCTTACATAGCCCGGCTGCGCACCCACCAGTCTTTTTTCCAATATATAATCCTTATTGACCTCGTACCCGTTCAGGGATGCATTGTGAACCAGTTCGCTGCTGATATCTCCCGGCTCGCAGGCAATCACCTTCTTACCCGTTTTCAGAAAAGCGAGCACGAAATAACCCTGGTTAGCGCCAATATCTACCAGCGTAGCCGCCTTGCTGATGCCCTTCCGCAGCCAGGCATGTATTTCTCTTTCATACAGTCCGAGCAGATGATGGGAGCGGGTGTCTACATTGAAGCTGGTCTTCATACCGGCCGACGGACCGCCTTTAATGGTTTGTATATTTCCTTCGGAAAAAAGAACTTTCTTGATGATGGCTTTGATACTCATGGTATAGGTTAATGGTGGCTGCAGGCTTACTTTACCGCCTTCACATAAATGGAAAAGGCCTTCCGGATATCATCTCCGTATCCTGCTGCTTTGCTGACCAGGTTGGCGGCCACAAACAGCGGCAGCGCCGCCGCATGGCCGTATTTTTTCCTCATTCTTCGTACGAAATGGTCGGTTTTAAACGTGTATTTATTACCGATACCGGCAAAGGCTTCTGCTTTGAAGCCCGCTGTCTCTACCAGGTGCCTGAAATCGGCTTCATCATATCCTTTTCTCACATGCCACCCGTCTTCGGTAGGCGATGGTGTAATGCCGTCATGCACCGGGTGCAGCTTGTTGGGGGCGCAGAGGTGCAGCACACCGCCAGGCTTTAGCAGGCGATAAAAAGAGTTCACCACTTTCTGGTCATCCATCAGGTGTTCCACTACTTCATAACAGATCACGGTATCAAAGCTCTCTGCCGGGAAATCTGCATCGAGATGATACAGGTTGGCGGTACGGAATTCCATCCGGCCCTCGTCGATCTCTTTTTTGAAAAAAGCTTTTGCCTTTTGTGTGTTTTTATCTTCAAAGCTGGTCCCTACTACTTTTTTGGCGCCATGCTCTACCGCCAGTTTGGAAAAATAACCGTTGCCGCAACCGGCGTCCAGCACAGTCTTACCGGCAACGTCCCAGTATTTGCACAGGGCGGCACGCGAACGGGTATGGATATCAAAACCGGGGAATAAAAGCCGGCGTGCAATGTTTCTGATTTTCATGCTGGTGGTAACTTGTTAGTGAAAGCTATTTTTTGTAGCGAATACAGGCAGGTCATTGCCTGTTCTGTTTATGATGCCGAAATTGTTTTGATCAGTCTGGCTGGCACACCTCCGATCACGCTGCCGGAAGGAAAGCTTTTTGTAACGACAGCGCCGGCCGCTACCACGCAGTAGTCGCCCAGCTCCACGTCTTTCAGGATAACGGCTTTGGCGCCTATCCAGCAGCCATTGCCGATGATCACCTTTCCGGCCTGCATGGGTTGTGCTGCCGGAGGTACACCCATGGAAACACTATGATTGGAGTCGGTGATGTATACGTCCGGGCCAAACATATTCTCGTTGCCTATTTCGATATAGCCGCAGGCATCGAGCATCAGGTTGCGGTTAAAATAATTTTTGTTCCCGATCCGGATGCGCGTACCCGCATAAGCCCTGTCCAGTGGCCATAGCTGGAATCCTTTGGAAAAAGCATTGTTGCTGCCGATCTGCACCTGGTGAGCCCGCCTGACGCGGCCGGCTTCAAACCGGTTGCGATGGCCGGTCTTCATGCCAAGTAACCGGTACAGGAACACCCGGAAGCGGCTTCCTAACCCAACGGGTATGCGGAACAACAGTGGCTCGATCTTCCTGAAATCCATTAATTAAATCGCATGTATTTTTTGAAGGCAGGCAGGGACACAGGCCTGCGCTGAACACGGCTGGAAAACAAAAATCGGAAAAAATCCGCAAAGCCTTTCAGGCAGGGCCTCACCAGCGGCGCCTTCTTATACCGCAGTGAAAACAGGAAATGCTTGAACAGCTTGGCGGCCAGCGCCGGCAGCAACAGCAGCCCCGGTGTTCTGCGCCACATAAATACCAGGTCATTGCATACGCCGGAACGATGCTGCCGGGCCACATCCCTGGCCACAGTGGTTTTATCGTGCCATACATACAGCCCGTTCAGCTTCACGATCCGGTATCCGGCATCGATGATGCGGATGCACAGGTCTTTTTCCTCGCCGCCGTAATAACCCGGGTTGGGCGTATAGTTCCCGATGCTATTGATCACGCTCACCCGCAGCAGGTGACCGCAACCGATAAATGTATTGGCTTCCTGCGGCATAATGCCGTTATTGACTTTTACCGGCTGATCGGGACTGAGGATATCCAGGGCAATGGCCGCCACATCCGGATGGGCTATAAAATAATCCACCGCGGTTTGCAGCGCATCTTTATCAAGGAACCACGAATCATCGTCAAGGCTGGCGATAAACCCGGCACTGGTGTTCTCCAGGAACAGGTTCCTGGCATACAGGTATCCTTTCGGCTCGGCCGATAAATGCCATTGTACCTGCGGGTATGCCGTCTCCAGCTCCTGCGTACCGTCGGTAGAAGCATCGTCAAAAACAGCTACCTGCTTATTCGAATAGCTTTGCTCCAGCGCCGCACCGATCGCTTTGGGAAGGATCTGTTTCCGGTTTTTAGAAGTAATCACTACCAGTACCGCCGGTGTTTCTTTCTTATTCATTTCAATACACGAATAAAGCCTGATAGTTTTCCGAATATGGTCGGGAACAGGTTTTTCCAGCCTTTGGCGCTGGTAAGCCCCATGCCGATGCCAAAAAGCTGGAATAAATAAAATCTGAAATAGTCCTTTGCCGATCTTCTCTCCAGCACCTTCGTCATGACGTAATGCCGGTTTACCAGCTCCATGCGCGCCAGGGCATACACGCTGCTTTTATGCTGACCGGGCTGGCTATCGTGGTAGATGCGGGCCGTGCGTGCATTGTACAGGCCCCAGCTTTTGCCCACCTGCACCGACAGCGACACGTCTTCCATCAGCGAATAGCCGGTGAAGTGGGATTGAAACACCGGGGACGGCAACGCTTCTTTCCGGTACAGCGTACAGGTTGTATTCAGCCATTCGCAGGGTACATACTCCGGCAGGTCGTCCCGGTCTTCCGGCAGCAGGTTCCAGGCCGGACCGATGATGCGGCCGGCATAGGTGGCTGCCTTTTTATCACTTAGTATGTTGCACATCCACCGGGTGATTGTTCCCGGTGTGGTATACTGCTGGTTTTTGATCATGGCATTGATGCCACCTGCCCGCGGCAGCGTTTGCATACCGGTCCATAGCTTCTCTGCTACGTCCGGCTCCAGGTAGGCATCGTCATCCATGAAAAGGATGAAAGGATAACGGGCAAGCGCCACACCCTGGTTGCGCTGAGCGGCAGCACCTTGTTGAGTGGCTTTTACCCAGTTAAGGATAACACCTTTTTCAGCAAAAGCCCCGGTCAATTGCTGCCGCACCTCCACCTGCTGTTCATCAGAAGCATCCACAATGATCACCTCTGCCGGCAACAGGGTTTGCGCCGCCAGTGTATCAAGCGCCTTGTGCAATACCGCCACCCGGTTGCGCGTGGGTATCACTACAGCAATATCAGCCAACGCGGACACGGTATTTTGCTTTCAGTTGTTCATAGTTCCGTTTCCATTCTTCTGCACGATCGCACCGCTGGTGAATGGCAAAACAGTTGCACACATGATCGATCGCCAGCGGGTCGGCTATCTCTGCCAGCTCAGGCATTTTCTGTCCTTCGTAATCGTTCAGGTAAAAGAAACGATAGTCCCGGAAAAAGCCATACAGTTCCCGGACAGACGATCCTACATCAATCAATGCCTGCGGGTTCCACTCCAGGCAAATGCCGGTATTGATAAACGCATCGCTACCCAGCAGGCCCGGGCCACCCTGCAGCACGTGCACTTCCCATCCCTCCACATCGATCTTGATCACATCGGGCACACCCGTAGTGGCGCAAAGCTGATCCAGTGTTTGCGCCGGCGCCAGGTAGGTTTCAGTGCCCGAACGCTGGTTGGACGCGCCTTCATCCGGGATGATCTGGGCCAGCATCGAATTGCGTTTGGAATAGTTCAATCTTACAAATCCCGGCTGGTCATTCAGTGCCACGGGAACGGGAAAAACGGATTGCTGCAGTGAAAGTACCTGCACCGTTTCCACCAGGTCGGCAAACGTAGGGGCCACCGGCTCTATCGAGTAAATGGCCGGCTGGTCCTGCTTCAGGATACCGGCGAGCTGCGAGGCGATGAACCCGCAATGCCCGCCGATGTCAAACACCACCGGCTTTGGCCGTCCCGTCACCCATGCTGCCGTCGCGATGATTTCGCCTGTATTGGAGTAAGGATTGTAAAAAGGATTTTCACTAAAGCCATCACCCAGGCTGATGCGATAGGGCAACCCGAATACGGATTTAGCCACCAGCGATCGCTTACCCAGCTGCCGGAGCAGCCGAAGATACCTGAGTTTTAAACCGGTACTCATAATAATAACGTTATAACCTTATCCAGGATGAAGGAATGAGATCAGCACTGCTGACCGATGGATCGTTGAACCACTCCACCGGTGCGATCACCGTTTTGGATGAACTCCCGTTGAGCCAGGCACCCCACCACGCAAACGTGGAATTGGGTATGATATAATGTTTGCAGGCTGCCATCAGCTGCAGATAGTCGCTGAACTTCCTGCCGGCATAGCTGTGATCCACAAACGTCACCGGCTGCTCAATAAATGCCAGGTTCGTGCGGCACCATTCAATATCGTCTGAAAAAACAAAGACGCTGAAATCTCCCTGCAGCTCCTGCATTTTCCGCAGGGCTTTTTTATAATAACCGATACCGACGGGCGCCATGATGCTGGAGGTAGCAGCTACCGACACATAGTCTGTCCGGCGCACGTTCAGGCAAACCGAATTGGTTTGCACCAGTTGCTGCTTCAATGCTTCAGCGGCGGGCGACAGCGGCAAGCTGAATGCAAAGTCTTTCCTGATCTCTTCTTCGATGGCTTCAAAATATTTGTACGACTGCCAGGTGCCGGCCAGGTACAGGTCGCCACCCGCCTGCAATACAGCCGGGTCGAAATGAAAATGCTTTTCTTTCGTCATCCGGTTGCCCTGTAGTTTTTCCCTTAGCTTAAAGAACACTTTGTCCAGTACCGGGAAGCCGTCAGTATGGTATTTTTTGATCTCCTTTTTTGAAGCAAACACGGGAGAGAGGTTAAAAATATCCAGGTCAAACCCCCGGTTCACCGCATGCTTGCCGGGCGTCCAGTTCAGCAGGATACTGGTATCCAGCTTCAGCTCTGCCCGGTTGAGCAGGGCCAGGTGTTTGCCCAGCGCATACTGGAACATCTGGTTGCCCATGCCACCCAATAACTGTACGATCACCATCAGCCCTTCTTTTTGTTCAATTGTTTATCGATAAAAATCGTATTGATATACGTATCTGCAAAGGGCTCGTACCCGTTGGCTTCCATCAGCTGAAAGATTTCCTGCCTTTTTTCCGAACTCGCATCTTCGGTATAATGCACCGTCTCGATACAGAACAGTGCCGGCCGGTAACGGTCAAACGGGAAATGCTGAAGGATCTCTTCGTCCAGGCCTTCCACATCGAGGTTGACGAACACCGGCGCTTTCCCGTTGAAATGCTCATCGATGATGGTTTCCACGGTTCGCAGCGGAATGCGGACCACCTTGACCAGGTTCAGCGTACCACTGGCATTTTTGACCAGTGCCGCCGCCTCTTCAGCGGAAAAAGTATTCAGCTCGGGCTGGTCCATGATATAGAAATCGACGCCTTCGGCTGGTTTAGCGGCTACACCTACATTCAGGCAGGTGTCCCGCTTTCTTTTTTTCGACAGCAGGGCATGCAGGTGCGGGTCAGGCTCTACGCATACCCCGCTGTAACCCTTTTCGTAGAACTTATAGGTATTGTTGAACAACACCGGGTCGTTAGCGCCGATATCCAGGTAGGTGAATTCCTTCCATTTTTTAGCGTCGATCACCAGGTCGATGATCAGGTCTTCGCCGGTTTGGGAATACGAGACGTTGTAAGAAACACCGGTCAGCTTCCGGTACACCCGTTTGAAAAATTTTTTGCTGATCAGGTTTACCAAAGTCACATGCGTTTTTTGAATAAATACAACCCACAGCAATAACCCGCCGCGGTATATTCCGCCGGATCGGTCTTTTCAATAAATATATTTTGCTCCGTCACAATGCTGAACTCTGCGAGGTCCATCTGTGTCAATTGACGGACGCAGGTCAGCGGATCCAGCACCCGCTGCGCATTGAACTCTGTCCGCTCCCTGCCTACCGGCATGCTCAGCAGCAGGTGGCCGCCAGGGGCTACTACCCGTTGCAGCTGGGCCAGCGATTGTTCAAACCCTTGCGGATTGATCGCATCGCCATAGCGGCCCAGGCCAATGTGCTCGATGGTGTGCAGGCAGGATAGCGATGACAGGGAATTGTCTGCAAACGGCAGCTGCAAAATATCGCCCTGCTGAAAATGTAAACCGGGCAATGTAAAGGCCGGCGGCCGGATATCGATACTTGTGACGGAACAAATGGCCGTAGCCTGTCCCACAAATCCATCGTAACGGCTGCCGATATCGTAATGCATGGCCGGGTTGATGGCTGCCAGGTGTCGCAGCGCCCAAACATCCTGGTAGAAATAATGACCGCCACCGGTCTGTGTGTCTTCAAATGAAAAGTAAGGAGCAATATACCGGAAACCGGCTTTGCCCCCCATTTTCTTGTACTGTTTCCAGCTTTTCAGAAAACGGGCATAGGATCCCCAGATGCGCACCGGGTATTTAAAAAAATAGTTCTTTACCGGTTGGAACAAGCGCCAGGTGCCTTTGATAAAATCCGCCATAGGTTAATACTTAAGTTCCGGCCAGTTGATCTTTATTGATCCTGTGAAACATATTTCTGCGTGCTTTTCAAAATTCCGTTCAATAAAACACCGTAGTTCCGTTCATAGCTGAAAAAAGAGCGTCCCGCTTCACTCAGCAGCTCCGCCCATTGTTTTCTTTTTTCTTCCTGCTGAAAAGCATCCAGCAGTCTTTCCAGCTCTGCTGTGCCGGGAGTAATGAGTACGGCGCCATACCGCAACTGCAGGGCCCATGAAATGGCGCCGGCAGTACCCGGCCCCTGAAATAAGACCGGCAGGCCGGCAGAGGTATAGTCCACCAGCTTGCTCGAAAAATTATATTTAAATGCTTCTTCCTGCTCAAACGAGTTCAGCAGGATGCCTGCATCCATTTCACTGTTCAGCTTTTGAAGCAGGTTCTCCTGCGGTAAAAAAGGATGAAAGAAAACATGATCTGCTGTCAGGTACCCGTAACGCCCCAGGTCCTTCTTTTGCGTGGTCGAAAAAATATGCAGTTCCCACCCTCTTGCCGCCAGTGATTGGGAAAGCTGGTTAAGCAGGGCAGGAAAATCAGCGGTGAACAATGAGCCCAGGTAGCAGAACCGAAGCTTTTTATCACTCCGGGGCACTGCAGGCAGGTATACTGTATCGTTTTTGCCGCGCAGCGGGTAAAGCACATCAGCCGTGGCGCCAAACAGGCGCTCGTAATGATCGGCCAGTCCCGGGAAAATAGCATACTTACCGGTGGCATGCCGGTACATGTCGGCAAAGCGCGACCGGACAAAGGGTTGCAGCCAGCCATAGTGTTCCGTCATCAGCCATTCATCGTGCAGGATCACATGCAGCGGGATATTGAATTTTCTCGATGCCCGGAATGCCTTTAACCACATAAGCCCGAAGGTGACCGTCAGCACCGCCTCGGGTTGAAAATCACGGATGAGCTGCAGTTCCTTTTTCGTAAGCATCGACTCCCGCATCACCAGCACCGGTTTCAGCCAGCGGGCAAACCGGGTGGACCGCAGCCTGTTGATAAATTTGGATATGCGGATATGATAGGGCACTCCCTTCAGCCTCTCCGCCGGGTTCAGCTCCATACCCTGCACGATCAGCAGCCGGTCTTTGGGATAGTGTTCCAGCAACCGGTGCAGCTGCGTAGCGCCGGCAAAGCTGAGCTCTACCGGCACATCGCTGAGGTATAAAATTTTAGGAAACTCCGATACCTGCATCAATTCCTCTTTTTCCAGCTTTCCACAATTTCCCGGATCGTATCGGTGAGTGTTTTGGTGATATCCCAACCGGGATAATGCGCTTTCATTTTGCGCAGGTCGCTGTAATAGCAGATATGATCGCCTTCGCGGTTTTTTTCATCATACTGGTACTGCATGGCATTGCCGGTAAAACTTTCAGCAATACCGAATGCTTCGAGGATGGAGCAGGTATTCTGTTTGCCGCCCCCCAGGTTGTACACTTCGCCCACCCGCGGTGCGTTGATAAATTCTTCGATAAAGCGGGCCACGTCGTAGGAATGGATATTATCCCGCACCTGCTTGCCCTTGTAGCCAAACACCGTATACTTCTTTCCTTCCAGGTTGCACTTCACCAGGTAGCTCAGGAAGCCGTGCAGCTCTACGCCGCTGTGGTTGGGGCCGGTCAGGCAGCCGCCGCGCAGGCAGCAGGTCGGCATATTGAAATAACGGCCGTATTCCTGCACCATCACATCAGCTGCTACTTTGGAGGCGCCGAACAATGAATGTTTGCTCTGGTCGATGGTAAAGGTTTCGGGAATGCCGTTCTCATACGTATCGTCTGCATAGTCCCACCGCGTATCCAGCTCTTTCATGGCAATAAGGTTCGGTGCATCACCATACACCTTGTTGGTGCTCATATGGGCAAAGGGAACGGAGGTGCTGTAGCGGCGTGTGGCCTCCAGCAGGTTCAGCGTACCCACGGCATTGGTATCAAAGTCGTCGAAGGGAATGGCTGCCGCCCGGTCATGGCTGGGCTGAGCCGCCGTGTGCACGATGGCATCCGGACGAATGGAGGCGACCAGGTCGATCACTCCTTCCCTGTTTCGTATATCGATCTCATGGTGATGGAATTGTTCCACCGTTTGCTGGAGGCGTTGCTGGTTCCAGCGGGTATCGCCCTGGGGACCAAAAAATACGGCCCGCTGGTTGTTATCGATGCCGTGTATTTCCCAGCCGAGGCCGGCGAAATGCATGCATACTTCAGATCCGATCAAACCAGAAGAACCTGTAACCAATAGTTTTTTCATGCTTATCCGATAGTTTAATTATTCGTCAATACTTCATATCCCTTGCGCCAGTTGTCATACATGGCTCCGGGTGTAAGCTGCCGGCTCACCAGCCCGGCGGCATTTGTCAGCCATGTTTCCCGTTTGCCTTCGTCCCGCAGCTGCTGCAGCTGATCCGTGGCCCTGCCCCTGTCCGTCACCAGCAGGGCACAATCATGCGGCTGCAGGTATTGTACCATCGCAGCATAATCCGGGCCTACCACCACCGTCACCGTACCCGATGCCAGGCATTCGCTCATCTTGGTAGCAATGTTCAACGCGGTAAGGTGGTGCAAAGCGGGTGCAAAGCTAATGGGCAATATGATACCGTCGTAGGTATTGGCCAGCGCCGCCACTTCATTGCCCGCCACGCTGCCTTTGTAGTACACACCGGGCTTTTTGATCGCATCCGGCAGGTTATCTTTTGCGGAGTAAATATGCAACTCGGCATTGATCTCTTTCAGCAGACCGGCCAGGAATACCAGCGCATCCAGCTGCCAGGCCGTCACCGCGCCAAAATAAACCAGCCGCAGCGGCTTCTCTTTTTCTACCCGGGTATGCAACGGCAGGCTGTTAGCAGCACCAGGCCCAAACAGCACCTCCGACTCCACGCCCCATTTTTGATGGTACCAATCCTGCATGGCAGGGCTGATCACCCACCGGAAAGCGGCATGGCGCATCAGGCCGGCCATTTGTCTTTCGATGGGCTCCTCATAACGCAGTTGCCCATCTTTATTCCGCACCAGGTGGTCATCCATCTGCCAGATGGCATACCTGATCTTATATTTTTCATACAGCAGGTTGGCGACCCGCACGCTTAGCTTCGACTGCGGCACCACCAGCCAGTAGGACTGCGCTATCGCTGCCTTCTTCCGCAGCTTCCGGGCAATGTACCGGGCATTCCAGCCGGCGAGCCATCCGCGGTCCTGTAAATAGCGCCGCAGCCGCCTGCGGATCCTGCCCTTGTTTAAATACCTGTCTTCGAAGCCGCAAACCTCAACCGTTTTTTCTGCCACAGCCGGCACAGGGATAAACTGGTTGCCAAAAGCGCTGATGACGAAATAGCGGCGGAACAGGTCCAGGTCCTGCTGCAATACGCGCTGCAGGGTAAGTCCTCCGCCATGCTGCCCGGACACCGATATTTCTGATAAATAGTAGAGGTTCACTGCCTACTGATAGTTGTTGGTTCCGTCGTCCAGCAGCGCTGCCTTTATTTTTTTCGGGATCAGCTTACTGATCAGGTGTTTAAAGCGTTTATACGGCTTTTGTTTGTACAGCTCTTGTTTTTGCTCCTGCAGGTACGCATTTCGCTCACCCACAAACATACAGGGCACTTTGCGCAGTTCCGTATAGTTATTTGCTTTCAGCCGCGCTTTGTAATCTTCGATCAGCGGCGCCAGCTTGGGCCGGTTTTCCAGCGTGTAGCGGGTACAATATTTTGCAATATTGCCCGGTTTGCTGTAGGACAATGCACTGAAATGGTAAAACAACAGGGGTTCGCCATTGACCAGCCATTTGTCGTCCTGGCTGGAAAACGTTCTTTCATGCAGGTTCCAGTAAGCGGCATTGGCGCCGGGATGCTTCAGGATAAAACAACTGCCGAACAGGTACGGCGCAAAGTTCATCCACAGCTGGTCTACAAAAAGACCGGCGCCCGGCCTGCTGTAACAATAATGGTGAAGCCTGTATTTCCACCAGTCGATCAGCTGTAGCGACGCGTCGCTTTTGCGCAGCCCTGCAAAACCCAGGTTGTAGATGCCGCACTGCAGCAACAATTGCTCGTTGGGGTGCAGCCCATCGTCCGGCATAGGCGACAGGATATGCGGCGTCAGCACCATGTCATGATGCTGCAGCGCCGTTTCCAGTATGTCAAGCGGGTGATACACCACGATATCCGGATCGAAATAAAAGACGCTGAGCGGCCCGCCGGCATGTGTCCTGAACAGGTAGTCGAAATAATCGGCTTTTACCGATGTATTCAGCTCCACGATATTGTACCGCTGCACCATGCTGCGAAAATTCTCAATTCCTATCGTTTCGGCTTCGATGATGTCGAAGGCAGCATACGGGCTATAATCTATTGCCGCGCTCTTCCGGTCCACCAGGCCGATCACGAATTTCCAGCCGGGGTTGTGTGCCAGGATGGAATCGCCCAGTGTTTTGGCCTCGGCCAGGTAATTATTCGAACAAAGTGTAAACGCTATCGTCATGCTTATGAAATATAACCGGCAATAAGCTGCAGCAACCGGGCCGTTTTTTGCCGGATGCCCTCCTGGTTCAGGTGATAGATGGTATCGAAAAACAAACTGTCGTCAAACACGAAGTCTTCGGGCCTGCCGACAACCGGTACCAGCAACTCCTTTTTCAAATCGCTGTGATACTGCTGAATGACTTCCTTGTTCTTTTCGTATTCCGTAGCCGGATAAGCCGGATAAAGGAAAAAGACCTTCACCCCGTTTGCCTGCGCCCATTTATAAAAATCATTCAGCTTTTTAATGCCCTCCCAATGCTGGTAGGTAAATTTTCCTCTTTCCTGTATTTCCCCGGGTTGGGGTTCGGCATAGTGCGCCACAAAATCACCGCTGGCATTGAATCCCTTTCGCGCATACAAGGCATCGTTATTGGAAGATGCCGGGCCGCCCAGGGAAGTGAGTTTGCTGAAAAGCAGCTGCCGGTTGTTTTTGATATTATCGAATTTCCGGTCGAAATAATAATCCAGTTCACCGGCTATGTCTTTGGTAAAATAGCCGGCACTTCCGGGCAGGTAAGCCGACATTCTCCGCTTCAGCTTGTAATTACCTTCATCGAGAAAGTACTCAAGCGACAGGAAAACGATGTCGTCCCGCCTGGCCACCGCTTTCAATTCATTCAGCAGGTAGCTGAGGCCCAGCCGTACATGGATGCCCAGGTTGATCACCGGCAGGCCCGCCTGCGCTTCGATAGCCTTGCTATCCAGGCCGAAAGCAATATTGGAGCCCCCGGTAAACAGGATCCTTCTGCCGGGCGTTTCATCGAGCTTATGATGTTTGTCGATCACGGCTGCCATGTATTCTGCATCATGCCGGGAGCTGTCCAAGTCGATGCCGCAGATGATGAACAGCGCCAGGAGTACGATAACAAATAACCCGGCTTTTAGCAGGAAGGACTTCATATCAAAACTGGAAGTAAATAAATTGTTGTTCTTTGCCCGTGTACGAAAGGATCAGCAGGGCCAGCAGGCAATAGAAACCCCAGCGAAGCGGCCGTTTCCATTTCAACCCGATACCTGCCAGTGCGAAGTGCCGCTCGCGGCCGATCCATTCGATGAGCATGAAAAAAGCAATCAGCAGCAGCACCATCTTCGGCAATACCTGCGGCATTTGCAAAAGATCCGGCGAAAAGATGCCCCCCAGGTAATGCAGGGCATCCTGGATAGTGGGCGATCTGAAAAACACCCAGGCCAGTACAACCAATACAAACGTGACCAGCATGCTGATCGCCTCCCTGATGGAAGGCAATGTCCTGCCCTGTGCCACGATATCGAGATTGCTCCGGTTCTTGTTCATCACCAGCAGCGGCAAAAAGTACAGGGCGTTGAGAAACCCCCAGGCAATGAACGTGAAATTGGCGCCATGCCAGAAGCCGCTCACCAGGAAAATGATAAACGTATTCCTGATCCGCATCCAGGCCCCGCCCCGGCTGCCCCCTAATGGAAAGTAGAGATAGTCCCTGAACCAGGAAGACAATGAAATATGCCAGCGCCGCCAGAACTCGGCAATGTCGCGGGAGAAATACGGGTAATTGAAATTCTTCAGCAGGTCGAAGCCTAACAGCCGCGCCGATCCCAGCGCTATATCCGAGTAGCCCGAAAAGTCGCCGTAGATCTGGAAGGCAAAAAATACGGCACCAAGCAACAGCGTGCTGCCGTTATAATCACCGTAATGATTGAAGATGGTATTAGCATATTCGGCGCAGGTATCCGCAATCACTATTTTCTTGAACAGGCCCCAGAGTATCTGCCTGAGTCCGTCGACGGCTTTGGCATAGTCGAATTTTCGCGGGGCCTGCACCTGCGGCAGAAGGTGGGTGGCCCGCTCAATAGGCCCGGCCACCAACAGCGGGAAAAAGCTGACAAACACGGCATAGTCCACGAAATTGGCCGTAGGCTTTACCCGCTTGTTGTAAATATCGAACACATACGACAGCCCGTGAAAGGTATAGAACGAGATACCTACCGGCAGGATGATGTTGAGCGTCCAGATATTGGGTTGCAGTCCCAGCTGACCCAGCAGCGACGCAAACGAGTCGATAAAAAAGTTGTAGTACTTGAAAAAACCTAAAAAACCCAGGTTGATGCCTACACTGAGTACCAGCCAGGCTTTTCGCATTCGTTGCGTGGTCGCCTGCTCGATCTTTAGTCCCGTGTAGTAATCAAGAAAGGTGGAGAACGCCAGCAGGAAAACAAAGCGGTAGTCCCACCATCCGTAAAACACATAACTGGAAACAAGCAGCACGAAGTTTTGCATCCGCATGCTGCTCCTGAGCGGGAACCAGTAGATAAAAAAGATGAGGATAAGAAAAACGGCGTACTCAGCGGAGTTAAAAAGCATAATCAGGTTCTGTCAGCCGTTTATTGAAACAAGTACATTCAATGATTACTATGGGTGCCACGGGTATTACCATATTATTTTTCCCGGTAAGCAAAAATATTTAACTGCAGATCATAGAAAGGTTGATAATGGTTGTGGAGAAAAGGATAAGGCAGGTTATTCCACGCATCTTTGATATAAATCCGGAAACCGGCCTGTTTCAAAATACCCAGTAGTTCGCCCAGCTCCTGCGGTTTGCCGGGTGCGCTGTGGTATTCCATGAACAGCCGTTCCACATTATATAATTTATCGGCACAGTCTTTCAGCACATCCGCTTCGGCGCCCTCGATATCGATCTTTAAAAAGTCAACTTTTTCGTCAAGGTAATCGCGGAGGCGGACAGCCTTTACCTCTACCACTTTTTCAGCAGCGGCATTGCCCTCTACCAGGGTGCCGCCCAGTCCGCCCGTGGCGTTAAATTTCAGGATCGTGTTTTCGGTCCAGGCGGCTGTTTGTTGGATCGCTACATCAGTGTACCCGAACGCGGCCAGGTTATGCCTCATCATGCCGGCAATAGCTTCATCCGGTTCAAACGCCGTGATCCGGGCCTGCGGGAACAACCGTTTGAAATAGATCGCACTCAACCCGATGTTGGCACCGCAATCCAGGATGCGGGGAGCCGGGCCGGTGCATTCAAACTTATATACCTCTTCTTCAAATATCTCTTTCAGGGAGTGCAGGAACCAGAAGGCATCGGTCACTTTCACCCGCCGGTCATACAGGATCGATTCCGTCACCGGCTGACGGGTGTATTTTAACCGGAACAGCTCGCTGCGCGGTGTGATCCCTTTTTTATACAACCGGTACTCGGCATCGCGGTTACGCAGGAACCATTTCCCGGTGGCATCGATCAGCGGCCGCAGGTATTTTGTTTTCAGCGAGTGAAGCATGCAAAAAGGTTACAGTGTTTTATCAGAATAAAGCCGGTCAGTTATACCTTCCTCTCAATGTATTAAGAAAGGTGCGGGGTTGACGCAGGGCAAACAACACCAGCGCTTTGTACACCAGCCAGCACGCTTTGCCCCGTGAAATGGTATCATGAATCCCCAGCTCATAAGTAACAAATGTTTCCTGCTCCGGGCTGATGGCAGCATGGAAGCCGGAAAAAAGTGCTTTTGCTTTTTTATACGTATCAAAGTGCTGGTAGCTGGTATAGTTGCCCTGCTCTATATTCTTATCTGCCTTATTAAAATATTTCGGCTCTTCGCCGTATAACGAAAAGGGAATCCCCATTTCTACCGAATAAAAAAAGTAAGACCCCAATATATTCGACATCGAATACCGGTAGTTGCGCAGGATATCGTAAAAGTTGATCGTATACCGGTAAGAAGCCAGGTCGCTTGCAGTATAAACCTTATAGCCATGTTGTTCAAAAACACGATCCAATCCCTTGGCCATGTCCGTGGGATGCAGGCACACATCGATGGGATGAAATTGTTCAGGGATTCTTTTCAGCTGGCTAATATATTCTTCCCAGTCCGTCAGGTCGTCTATCTCGCTCGTGGAATGCGCTACAAAAAAGAGTGTGCCCTTCGCTTCTTTTGTGACACCGATCTTCCGGCTTCTTCGGTAGTGAACAAAGGGGTTGACGATATTGTATACCGGCTTACGTGATTCTTTTTTGTACAGCTTCACCGCACGGGGCGAAAACTTAAAGATCAGCGGTGCCGGGTTCTCTACCTCGTGCGGCGTGATCCTGTCCGAAAGCGCCATCCCGTGATCCATAAATGTAAACAGGGGCCAGCTTTTCGGGTAATACGCGTAATCCTTCAACCAGTATCCAAGCCCGTATACTTCGTTAATAAAAAAGGGTGACTTCATCGGTGCCGACCGGCAAACGCCTGTTACAGGAATTCGGATTAAAAACAAATATTGCGAACCAGGCAAAACGCCTCTGCATATTCACACCCGACCACGATGCCCCAGCGCTGCGCCTGGATGATCAGGGCCTCCTGCGAACGGGGATGCGGGTACGGCCGTTTTTCAAACTCATAGCTTTCCATCCCGTCTATCTTGGCCTTGAGGTTGTCTGCCGAAACGGAGACAAACAGGTTGGGGACAAAATGACGCGGGTCCGTAGCCGCTCTCCATTCTGTACCCGATGGCGTTTCGAACGTGATGATCGTTTTCACATTCTCCCCATCCAGCGGACGGCAGGCTGTGATTACGGCTTCAAACGTACGCTGGTGATCGATGTTCACATCGCCGCCATGATGGGTGAAGATGATCTCCGGCTGGAAAGCCTGCTTCTCTTTTTCGATGATCTTGATGATGTCCAGCAGGGCCACCGTATCGAAGCGGTTGTCCGGAAGATCGTGAATGCTCACCGAATGATAGCCGATAGCCTGCTGGGCGGCATGAATATTTTGCCGGTGCGTGTCCAGCTCTTTTTGCCAGCGTTCGGTATCTCTTTTATCAGAACGGGACGTGATCCCCTCGCCCAGGATCACCACATGCGTTTGCACGTGGTATTCACCGATCAGCCGGTTCATGGATGCACCCAGGCCCAGCAGCTCATCGTCAGGATGAGCCACTACGATCATGATCTTTTTATTGCGGAATAGTTCCATCATTTCCGTACAGGTAATAGAGAAAGGCGGGCACACCGTTGACCATCACATCTTCCACCTTTACAAACCCGGCGGCCTCGAGCATTTTAATAGAAGCAATATTGTCCCGGTGCGGCTCGCCTTTGATACGCATCCAGGGGAAAAACTTGACCAGGATATCCCTTCCTGCCGCCATCATTTGCTTCCCGACCTTTCTGGACCTCCATGCTTTGTCTACGCTCAGGTCCAGCAGCAGGTCTGTGTCGCTGATGCGGTCCAGTCTCAGCTGCCCTACCGGTTCTGTACCGGCATAAAAGACCAGCATATAAGAATCGGGAGAGGCAATCCTTTTATGAAACCATCGCTGATGGTTTTCCCACTCTATTTTGCCGGGCGAATAAGAGTTCGCCCGTACATCTGCATCATTTGCCCAGTCAAAATACAGGCGGCAATCTTCCGGTGCCGCCAGCCGGTATGTCAATTGAATACTCATCGGAAATAAGTTGAGCAGCCCCTCCACCCTAACTTTTTCCATCAATTATCCAGGCAGATCCTTTCGCTGCCTTTCAACCATTAGCTTTTTTATTGTAAGCAATTCTTCCATCAATGTAAATAAAAAACGTCACATAGAATATCTTTCACCATCACCTCTTCTTCCTTCAAAAACCCAGCCGATTCAAACGCCCTGACAGAAGCAATATTCTGTTTCTGTATAATTCCTTTTATCCGCATCGAAGGAAAGTATTTATCCGAGATTTCTCTGATAGTCATCATAATCGCATGCCCGATTTTTTTACCCCGCCATGCCTTGTCTACACTGACGTCGATCTCCAGAACGTTGCCAGCGCCCCGATCCATCCTCACCTGGCCTACCGCGTCAGCACCGGCAAAAAAAACCAGCAAATAAGAATCATCGGCGGCCAGTTTTTTACGAAACCAGTCCTCATGTATCTCCCATTCTATTTTGCCGGGCGAAAACGAGTTGGCCCGTACCGCGTCGTCATTGGCCCAGTAAAAATACAGGCGACTGTCCTCTGGCTTCGCCAGTCGGTATGTCAATTGATCAGCCATGAAAAATAAGTTGAGCGATCCTTTCTACTCCTTTCCCGTCTATGATGTTCATCCCGATTTTGCTTTTTGCCGCTCTTGCTTCCATGCTATTCAACCCGTTTAGTTCATGCTGCAGCAAACTTTCCAGTTCCCCGCTGTCCCAGTCAATGGCCATGGAAAGAAATCCTGTATTGATATACGCCTGCTGGTTCAGCAGCTGGTCATCGCCAATGCGGATACCAATTGCAGGAACACCCAGGTAAGCCAGCTCATGCAGGGTTTGCCCACAGGCGGAGATGGCTACATCACTATCCAGCATCAGCCGGCACATCAGGTCCGGCCCGGCAAATCCGTAAAAGCTGAAACGGGGGTTGCCGCCAAACCGGTCGTTCATAGCCTGCGCGGTGGCCTCATTCCCGCAAACAAACACCACTTCACGATCCGTATTTTCCAGGATGGCAGCGAGCGCCGGCAACATCGACCGGATATCCGTTCCGCCAACGGTAACGAAGATATTTTTCACTTCCTCACGCAGCGCGTACCTCTCTGTGCATTCGCGGAACGCTTGCCGCAGGATCACATATTGACTGCCGCTTGCCGATTTTTCAGCATACGTAAGGCTGTCACCGTAACTATTCGGGTTGACAATCAGGTCAGCCCCGTATTCCGGCAGCCGGTGATAATCATCCATCACCACCAATCGTTCTGCAAAGCTTTTGATCTTCCGGTACACTGCTGCCTGCGCTTTGTAGGAGTCTACCAGCACAGCGCGAAAGGAAGCATTGGCCACTTCCCAATCCATCCAGTTCGCTTCTTCCACATTCCCGGGATGATGGCCCCCGCCATGCCAGTCGATCACCATCCTGCAGGTTCTTCCCTGCTTTTGCACCCACGCTGCAATGGCAGAACAACGGGTGATATGCCCCAGGCCGATTCCTTCGCCCCCTTCTGTCAGGATCAGCAGGTCATCCACGGTGCAACAGGCGCTGGGAGTTATTATACAAAATATCTTCTGCCTGGCCGGCGCTGAAACCATGCTTTTCAAAAAACTTCAGGTGGATGTCCAGCGCCGCTTCCGCATTGGCATACGGATAGTCTGAGCCGAATACGATCCGGTGTGTGCCCACCGTTTTATAGGTAAAGGCATAATCCTTTTCCAGTGAAGACCCGATATAAAACGGCAGTGAAAAAGAAGTGTCCAGCCACACATTTTTTTTATCGAATGCCAGCAGCATGGCTTCCATCACGCGGTAGCCGCCGCTGTGAATGATCAGGATCGGCACTTTGGTCACCAGGTCGGCGATAAAACAGGCCAGCTTCAGGTTGTCGTAGCTGTACATCTTGGAAGTGCCATAGCTGCCATCGATGCAAATAAACAGGCCCAGCTCTTCGGCATATTTACAGGCCTTGTACACTTCTGTGAAATCCGCATCGGCGATCTGCTGCAGGTAAGAGTTGAACATGATGCCTTTCACTCCTGCCGCCTTCACCGCATCCAGGTACTCATGCACGTTGTAGCGGCGGAAATCGGTCAGCGCTGTGAAGCTGCTGCTGTTTCTCAACGCAGCCGTTTGATCCGAAAAGGTTGCTGCCGCGCCGCCTTCATTAAAAAGACCCGTGTTGAACAACAGGAAATTAGCCCCTGCCGAACGGTTGATAAATTCCGCATGCAGGTCAAGCCCCTCGAATACATCAGTCATTTGCAGGTTCAGGTCCTGGTTGATCACCACGTTCACATCCTCATGCCGGATATTGGGCAGGTGTATGTTGAAGTCGAATACTTTCATGATTTATTTATAAATAAAAAGCATGAATTCCTTTTGCGGGATGGGTGCATAGTTGTGCCTGAGCACCACGTTCGGGCTCAGCGTTAGCGCAAATTCCAGCATTCTAGCCGGCTCATGGTAAAATATGAAGTCCTCTTGGGGATAATCCGGCGTCAGCTGCGCACTCAGAAAGTCTACCACCAGCACTTCGCTCACACAGGCAAAGGCATTTTTGATCAGGCCGGATGAATACTCGTAATTATCCACTTTCCCTTGCAGGTTCAGGTTCAGCAGGCCCAGCATGATGGCGATATCGGCTGTTGCCGGTACCGGCTGCCCGGTACTGATGTTTACCACACTGAATGCCGCGGCCGGATTTTTCTCCCAGATCTTTGCTGCTTCACCGATCAGGTCAGGGTTGATGTCCCATCCGTAATATTTTTTTACCGGAAGCTGTTCTGCCGCTAAAAACGCAAAATAATCACCGAAGCCGCACCCGATATCGATCAGCGTTTTATCCGCGCTGAATTCGATGCCGGACAGGGTTTGCCGGAAACGGTACTCCTGCTGCTCCTTCGATCCCCAGCCCAGCGTATGCATATCGTAGCCCAGCTTTTTGTACCGGTTGGAGTAGCGGGCCACCATCATCTCGGATATTTCTTCCAGTTCTTTCTTCATGAGCGGTTGACCAGTTGCGAAGCAATGTCCGTAAACAATTGCTCGGAGGGGTTAATGCAATTGATATCGGAAACGATCTTGATCACTTTCTTTTTGTCGACATTGAATGTTTCCGCCACTTTGTTTACCATCGGCATAAAGCTGGTGTGGAAGCGGCTGATACCGATATGGATCTCTTCGTCCGACAGGCCCTGGCTCACCGGCATCAGCGGCACGATGAACTCATTGGCAAAATCATAAAACTGGTAGATATCCGTGCTGATCGGCGAGATGCCCATCTTCTGCAGCAGGAAGACCATGATCTCGGTCTGTGCATTGCCGGCGCTGCGGCCCATGCCCCGGATACAGGTATCCAGGTAGGCGGCGCCTGCTTTGACGGCCTGCAGCGTATTGGCGATGGCCAGCGACAAGTTGTTGTGTCCATGAAATCCCAGCTGTGTGCTTACTTTTTCCTTGGTTCGGTCGATGTATTCAAATACTTCTTCGGGCATCATGCAGCCGGCCGAATCCACGAGGTAAATCGCATCGGCTACCTGCCAGCGGTCGATCTCGCGGGCGATGGTGGTAAACTCGTAGGATTTGACACCATAGCTTTTCATCAGGTTCACGGCCACGAACAAACCTTTGGACTTGGCGTATACGGCAAAATCATGCGCCCGTTCGAATCCGTCTACATTGTTGCCGATGCGGATAAAGCTGATACCGTTGTCGATGGCCCGGTCGATATCGTCTTTGGTGCCGATACCGGGGATAAAGAACACGCCTACTTTAGCATCCGGCGCCGCGGCTTTTGCCGCCTGTATATATTCCGTATCGGATTGCCGGGCCAGTCCTGTTTTAGGATTGTTCCAGGCGCCCAGTCCCAGTCCATGCCCCACCTCGATATACTCGAATCCCAGCCGGGCCAGTCCACCGGTGATAGCAGCTGTCTGATCCTTGTCAAACTGGAAATCGATCAGGTAAGAACCGTCCCGCAGTGTATTTTCAACAATATTGATCATAACATTATTTGTAGTAGTCTACCCTAAGTGCCTCTTTAAAGGCTGACAGGTTAGCCTGTGCCGCTTTTGCATCATCGCCCTGCAGCACCAGCATGGAGTGGCGCGAAGCACAATTCTCGATCGACTCCACCATATCATTTTCCCCGTAGAAGGAACGGAACCGTACGGTGTACGGCTTGTCCAGCATTTCCTGCACGTTGATCTTTTTGATCACATGCCCTACTTCGAAGTCGAGGAAGGTCAGGATTACCGACCGTTTCATCGATTCCAGCCGCGTGCCCTCTGCCTCAAAATCATCATCGCCCAGCGATTGGTGCAGCAGGATGCGGTTGAGGTTAATATCGGTGAGCAGGGGCACAATCACGGTAGAGGTATAGACGCCTCCGCCCCGGTTGGTACATTCCACCAGGAATATTTCATTGTCCGCCGTCAGGATATATTCACCATGCGTATGGCCATAGCTGTATTCCAGGCTTTCTACCACGGCCTCGTGATTCTTCAGCAGCCGCAGGTTGATCTCGTCGGTAAACTGTGCCGGGTAAATGATCTCTTTGGTAACAGGCTTTGGTCCTTCTTCAAACCTGCGCGAGGCTACGGCAAGAGCACGGTGCCCGTTCTTAAAGCAAAATCCATCCACCGTTACCAGCGTGCCGTGGATAAACTTTTCTGCGATCAGCGTGCGGGAAGGCGAATTATCGATGGCGTCGTAGAAGGCGGCTTCCAGCTCTTCATCGTTGTTGATGATCGTCACCCCGAAAGTGCCCCGGCTGTCGACCGGTTTCAGGATGATAGGGTACCCGATCCTGTGCGCCGCCGCAAACAGCTCGTCCGGCTTTTTCACCTTGTAATACTCGGGCTGCCCGATGCCGGTGCGCTTGCAGCTTTCGCGCTGCTCAAATTTATCGTTGGAATAAATGGCCGACCGGATGGTTGCAAACGGCAGCTTTAGTTTGGACGCGACCACGGCAGCCGTATAAAAAGAATAATCACAGTTGTCCGTCACCACCGCATCGATACCGTGGGTTTGCGCAATGGAAATATGGGCTTTGATATCGCGGCTGTCCTTCACATAATAACTATCGGCCAGCTTGAAGCCGTCCGCATTCATCTTCGGATTCGTAGCAATGACCGAATGACCTTCTTCTTTGATCGTTTGAATAAGGGCATACTGTTCCCAGCCGGACCCGATGACAAGAATTTTTTTCATTGTATTCATGATTAAACCAGATGCCTGCTTTTCGCCAGCACCGGCGCAAACTGCATCTGCCTGAAATGACAGGTATCGTTACTGAATTCGATGCTATTCAGCTGCTTCACCCGATATCAGCTGATTGGAGAACGGAGCCTGCCGCCAAATCACGTTTTAATTGCCTGCCGATCGCCGTATCCATATACCGGCAATCGATCCCTTCCGTGTATCGCAAAAAATTAAAATCGGATTCGGTAAGCGTTTCGCCGGCCTTTTTATCGGCTTTCAGGAACAGCCGCGTAGCGATCTTGTCCTTGAAACCCTTTTCCTCGGCATAGATCTCCGTGCGGGAATAGGGTGCGGTAGCTTGTTCTACGGCCCGGATAGCATCTACCATTTCCTTAAACATCGGCGGCTCGATGGCGATCGGCGCATCCGGCGAAGGCATGGTCTTATCCAGCACAAAATGTTTTTCGATCACTTTAGCGCCCAGCGCGACGGCTGCCGTTGGGATCGCGATCCCTTCCGTATGATCGGAAAAGCCTACCACGCAGCCAAACATCTTGCGGTAGGTCTCCATCAGCTGCAGGTGCACTTTATGAAACGGTGTGGGATAAATGCTGTTGCAATGCAGGATAATAAAGTTCGGGTTGCCGGCTTCGTTGAAGATCTTCACCACCCGCTCCAGCTCGGAATAGCTCACCAGGCCGGTAGATAAAATAACCGGTTTGCCGGTGGCCGCCACTCGTTTTACCAACTGGGGAAAGGTGCCTACCTGTGCCGAAGCCAGCTTGTACAGCGATACATTCACTTCTTCCAGCAGGTCGATCGACCTCAGGTAGGTAGGTGAGGAAAAAAAGACAATCCCTTTTTTATCACAGTATTCCTTCAGCAGCGGATGCCATTCTTCCGGGAAATCGATCTGTTTGTGCAGCGCCACCGTAGCTTCGGAAGGCTGGTAGTACAGCTCGTCGAGGTTGATAGACTGGAACTTGACGGCATCGGCGCCGCAGGCTACAGCCGCATCGATATGATCGTAAGCCAGCTGCAGGCTCTGGCAATGATTAGCCCCTACTTCGGCGATAATAAAGGTTTTATCACCTCCGATGGTGTTATGGCCGACCTGTATGGTTGATCCG
>JBEVLT010000458.1:0-21564 GCA_040509055.1 Chitinophagaceae bacterium | reverse complement strand
TTTTATTTATGGTATTATTTGAAAATCAACTACTTAATAGGAGTATGGCGAAAGTATTTATCGTGCACCGGCTGGGCGCCTACAGCACCAACCCCCGGAAAGAAATATCCAAAGGTTCGAAGTGGTATTTTTATGATAATGGTATCCGCAATGCCATCATCAACGATTTCAGGTTGCCGGGATTGAGAAACGATACAGGCGCATTATGGGAAAACTGCCTGATCGCTGAACGGATAAAGCGAAATGCTTACCTCGGCCATAACAGGCAATACTATTTCTGGAAAAATTACAACCAGCAGGAGGTAGATTTCATTGAATCATACGAGGGCAGGATAACTGCGCATGAGTTCAAATATTCCCCTGATAAGAAGATGAAAGTGCCGCCTGCTTTTGCCACTGCTTATCCAGATGCTGTTTTTACAAGGATCGCAAGGGATAATTATCTTGAGTGGATTACAGAGTAGGAGAAGGTTGTTTTACCGGCACAATGTCCTGATAAGCGCTGCATGCTGCGGGTAGATAGCGGACAAGGCGGTTGCTTCCGCCAGTTCAAAGTCGGCAAAATCAAATCCCGGGGCTACCGTACAGCCTACGAGGGCATATTCTCCTTCACCGGCTACTTTTGACGCAAACCAGCTGCCGGCCGTGATGACGCAAAAAAGCGACTCGCTGGCCTGCGGATCGCTGCCCAGCAGGTGTTCTTTCAGTTGTCCCTGTTGGTCAATTTCATACACGATCAGCGGATCGCCGCTGTAAAAATGCCAGAGTTCATCAGAAGCAATGCGGTGAAAGGCGGAATACTGGCCCTGTTCCAGCAGGAAATAAATATGCGTACAGGCATACCGGCTGCCGGAAAACGATGCAGGAAGCTGTTCGCGGGTAAAGGACAGGGGAGAGCGGTATACTTCGCTGAAGGCACCTCCTTCCACATGTTCCGTCATGTGCAAATGTTGTTTCCAGAAAGCAGGGGTGGGACGGGCCATGAGATTCTTTTACTGTTCGATATAAATCGGCTTCCCGTATAAAATGCGCAGTGAATCGGCGATGTGTGCCGTGTCAGCATTGGCTGCCGGTATACGCACGAATAATTTAAATCTGATCGAATCACGCGTTTCCAGCTGTACCGGCGAACCGTTCTTTTTCAATTGGGCATAACGCCGCAGGGCCCTTTCTTTTCCCGGTGTTTCCAGGATATAATCGTAATACTCCGGTACCGCAGCTTTGGGTACGGCAACAGGCGTATGGGTTGTATCGGGTGCGGGTTGCTGTGGTGCAGGTTGGTTCACCGCATCGGGCAGGGGATCAGTTGTTTCCGGTGCGGGAGAATGGTACACGGTATAAGCTCCCCAGAATGCCAGGCCTGCAACCAGGAGGATCAGCACGGCAAAAACAGGTTTTTTCCACCGGCCTTTGCGCGGGGGTGCATCGATAAAGGGCTCGTAGGGGGCTGATGGTTCCTGCATGGCCGCGGGGGCCGTGTCTTGTGTTTTGTTTTGTTTTATTTTTTCAGCTGATACGGACAGGGGAACAAATTCCAGTTCGCCGGGTTTTTTCTTTACCAGCGTGCCGATGCCGTCCAGCACGAAGGGCTTGCCAATATTGAGAAATTGCTGCGCCAGCTGCAGGTGCGATTCGAGGTCCGAACTGGCCAGCGCTTTCATCTTGCCGGTATGCGCGGAAATAAACGTGATCAGTTCCGGGGATTCCCTGGTGGCCGGGTTGTTATCAAAGCTGATGCCTTCGGCCATGGCAGACCGTTGCCGGGTGTTTTCCAGGGTAGTGATCACAGCCGGGTCGAGATGGAACGTACCAATACCCGGCAGATCGAGCCGGTGATGGGTGTACAGATATTGGGCGAATAAGGATGCTAATTTCACAGCCTGTAAATTGTTGCACAATATAAGATAATTTGAATGGCCCGTGCAGGAATCTCAGGCGCATAATGCCCTACCTTTGCGCCGCTATGCTGACGGAGGAAGAAAAAAAATTTGTGGCATACTGGGGAGCTAACCGGCTGCGGAAAAAGAAAGTGTGGCGATATACTTCGGTAGGCCTGCCGACGGCTTCTTTGCTGGTGCTGGCCATCGCCTTCAATGCTTTTTCAGGCTGGTACAAACGGGCCGATATGAAGCTGCGGACGGATCCTTCCATCATCGTGGTATTACTGGTGGCGGTGGTGCTCATCGTGGTATTTATTACCATATTTGCTGCCCGGCACCGGTGGGATATGAACGAGCAGCATTACCGCGAATTGATTTCGCGCAAAGAAAAGGGATAGTTTTTCGTATCCTTGCAGCATAACATACCGGTTGATTGTCTTGTAGACACCTGAATCATTTTATCATGCTCATATTGAAGAAATTTCGCTTATTTACTGCCTTTTGCGTCCTGGTGTTTTTATTTTCAGGCTGCCTGAAGAGTAAAACCTGCGAGCCCAATCCTCCTTCTGCAGAAGCGGCCCAGATACAGGCTTTCGCCTCCGCCAATGGTATCAATGCCGTTCCGCATTCCAGCGGGCTGTATTACGAGATATTGAACCCGGGTAACGGCGGTTTCCCGACGCGGAATTCCAAAATCGTTATCACTTATGTAGGCAAGCTGCTGGACGGCACTGTATTCGACCGGCAGGATGTGCCCAATACTACAGCCTGGCCGCTGACAGGGCTTATCGAAGGCTGGCAGCTCGGCATTCCCCTGATCCAGCGTGGCGGCACTATCCGCCTCATCGTGCCCTCTGCTCTGGCCTATGGCTGTCAACCTTATCAGTCGCTGCCCGGAGATGCCATTCTTTATTTCGAAATACAGCTGATCGACGTGCAATAACACCAAACGTAACCAATACTACCTGCTAAGGCCCCGGAGCGGCGCCGGATGAAATCCGGAACCACCCGGGGCTTTTCATTTAATTTTGTTTACAAATTGAGTGACTTGTCATACGAACCGATATCGGTCTTCGATATTTTTAAGATTGGCGTGGGACCTTCCAGCTCGCATACGCTGGGCCCCTGGCGCGCTGCGCAGCGCTTTCTGCATACGCTGGAGAGCCGCGGCGTGCTGTACCAGGTGGCCACGGTAAAAGTATTGCTGTACGGTTCCCTGGCCAAAACAGGGAGGGGGCACGGTACTGATATTGCCGTTCAGCTGGGCCTGGCCGGCGACGATCCTGTAACCATCGACGTTGCCAACATCCAGCCCAAAATAAATGATATTGCTGCGATGAGCCGCCTTGTGCTGGCCGGCCTGCACGAAGTGGCGTTCGATCCCCGGGAGGATATCGAGTTCCTGGTCACCGAAACGCTTCCCTATCACTCCAATGCGCTCAGCTTCCTGGTCACCTTGCAAAACGGTGAGGCTATCGGCGAAACTTTCTATTCCATTGGTGGCGGGTTTGTAAAGAAGGAGGGCGAAAACAGTGCGGCTGCTTCCGGTGCGCAACTGCCTTTTCCTGTCAATACGGCTGATGACCTGCTGCACTGGTGCCGCAAAACGGGCATGGCCATTTACGAAATAGTAATGGAAAACGAAACGGCCTGGCGGCCCGAGGCGGCTACCCGCAAAGGGTTGCTGGATACCTGGCAGGTGATGCTGGAATGCGCTTACCGCGGGGCCCATACCGCAGGCGTGCTGCCCGGCGGGCTGAATGTGCAGCGGCGGGCCCCGGCGCTGAACAAAAGACTGCTGGCCGGCGCTTCGTATACCGATATTGCAGGCTGGCTGTCAGCCATTCGTGCCGGCGGGTCGGCCTTTCACTATATCCTCGATTGGGTGAGCTGTTTTGCACTCGCGGTAAACGAAGAGAATGCTTCGTTCGGCCGGGTGGTAACGGCGCCTACCAACGGTGCCGCCGGTGTGATCCCGGCTGTGCTGCTCTACTACACTATTTTTTTTGCTGGTGAGGAAAACCGGATCATCAGCTTCCTGCTTACGGCCGCCGAGGTAGGCAGCATCTTCAAAAAAGGAGCTACCATATCGGCTGCCATGGGTGGCTGCCAGGCAGAGATCGGCGTATCGTCGGCCATGGCGGCAGCGGCGCTTACCGAGGCCATGGGCGGCAGCCAGCGCCAGGCCATGATGGCGGCCGAGATCGCGATGGAGCATCACCTTGGCATGACCTGCGACCCGATCGCCGGGCTGGTGCAGATACCCTGCATCGAGCGCAATACCATGGGAGCCATCAAAGCGATCACGGCTTCGCAGCTGGCCCTGCAAAGCACACCTGATTTTGCCAAAGTATCGCTGGATGCCGTGATCAAAACCATGTGGGACACGGCCCAGGATATGAACTACAAATACAAGGAAACGGCTGACGGGGGGCTTGCCATCCATGTGCCCCTGAGCCTGCCTGAGTGTTAGGGCCAGGCCGGTGATCAGCCCTGCCCGTGAATATAACTTTCCAGGTGAGTGATCGTTTCTTTCTGCGCCATGATGGTTTCTTTCACCACGTCGCTCATGGAGATAATGCCGCAAAGCTGCCCGTTGTCAAATACCGGCAGGTAGCGGATATTGTTTTGCGTCATCAGCGACATGCAATGCTCCACGCTGTCGCCCGGCTGCAGCGATGGCAGGTCGCCCGACATGATCTCGGATACCAGCGTATCATCAGAGTGCTTGCCTTTCAGGATCACTTTGCGGGAATAGTCCCTCTCGGTTACGATACCCAGGTAGCGGTCCTGGTCGGTGACCACGACGGAGCCGATATTTTTTTCGGCCATGATCTTCAGCGCATCCAGTACGGTAGTGGCGGGCGATACGCTGACGGCAAAAGCGCCTTTGCGGGCAAGAATAGAAGAGATTTTGTTCATCCGGGCAGTTTTTAAATATGAAGCCAGGAGGCTGTGCACGGCCACAGCGATCACATGGCAATCCAGTATTGGCATATGAAATTTACAAAAGAAAAGCAGGCCCGCGAAAAAATATTGACGCCTAAGTGGTTTCCCGTAGTGTTGCAGGCAGCTTTAGTTCAGCAGCGGATTGGCTTCGATCTCCTTTATATCCAGGTCGCTGTAGTCGCGGATCACGTTGTACAGGGTGCCCCGTTCCACCGGTTTCCGTTTGGCCTGTTTGATCAGCGTGACCAGCTGTGCGGTGCTCATAGCCGGGGTTTGTTCTTCCGAACCCGCCATTGAGTAGATCTTCGTGGTGTCATCGATGGTGCCGTCGATATCGTTTACCCCAAACGACAGGGTCAGCTGCGCGCTTTGCCGGCCCAGCATGGGCCAGTAGGCTTTCAGGTGAGGGAAGTTGTCCATGTAGATCCTGGCCACGGCATACATCTTCATGTCTTCCGCCAGGCTGGATTCATTTACCTGGCTCATATCGTTGTCGCCGTTGCGAAACTTGAGCGGGATGAAGGTATTGAAGCCTCCTGTTTTGTCCTGCAACTGCCGCAACTGTTCCATATGATCGATGCGGTGCGAATATTGCTCGATGTGGCCATACAGCATAGTGGCATTGCTGTGCATGCCCAGGCGATGTGCTGCTTCATGGATCTGCAGCCAGCCATCTCCATCTACTTTATCGGCACAGATCTGCCGGCGGATGTCCGGGTGGAAGATTTCGGCGCCGCCGCCGGGCAGCGAATCCAGCCCTGCTTCATGCAGGTATTTCATCCCCTCGTCTACGCTCATTTTTGCCTTGCGGAACATATAGTCGAGCTCCACGGCCGTAAAACCTTTGATATGCAGATCAGGCCGGTGTGCTTTGATCTTCCGCATCAGTTCGGCAAAGAACTCCAGGTTCATTTTGGGGTGCACGCCGCCGACGATATGTACCTCGGTCACCGGTTTGCCGTCGTAGCTTTTTACAATATCGAGCATCTGCTGCTGGCTCAGTTCCCAGCCTTCATCACGGTGGGCATACAGCCGGCTGTAGGAACAGAAATGACAGGAGTAAATGCATACGTTGGTGGGTTCGATATGGAAATTGCGGTTGAAATAAGTGGTATCGCCGTGCAGCCGCTCGCGCACCGCATTGGCCAGTGAACCCAGGAAGCCCAGGCTGCCTTTTTCAAACAGCAGCAGGCCTTCTTCCCCGGTGATCCGTTCGCTGTTCCTTACTTTTTCGGCAATGAAAGCCAGGCGGGTATCGATACCGGCCCCGGCTAAAATACGGGTCGTTAAAATCTCGGGCATATCGGGCTGTGTTTTGCACCGCAAAGGTACGGTGCAGAAGAAGAACAATACCGGCGCCCGAAAGTTTGCTGCCGGTCGTGTGGCGGGCCGGCCGGAGGGTAGTGTAGCACCGTATACGGCCAAGGTTTTACAAGGCTAAATCCTTATCTTCCCTCTTTATTGCTTTAACCAAAACAAGCCTCATGAATATCAAATTAAGACTGACCATTCTAAGCTTTTTCCAGTTTTATGTATGGGGGGCCTGGCTTATTACGATTGCTACTTATTTTTTTTCCAACGAGATGGGAACCGGGGTTCAGTTCGGAGCCATTTTTTCCACGCTGGCGATTGCATCCATCATCATGCCGGCATTGACTGGTATTATTGCTGATAAATGGATCAATGCGGAACGTCTCTATGGCGTCCTGCATATTTTGTACGGAGCTGTTCTGTTTTATGTGCCGCAGGTCAGGGATGCAGGAACACTCTATTATGTCATTTTCGCGGCCATGATCTGTTATATGCCCACCATTTCCCTGTCTAATTCTATTTCCTATACTATCCTGAAAAGAGAAGGCTTCGACGTGATAAAGGTTTTTCCGCCTATCAGGGTCTGGGGAACTATCGGTTTCATCGCTGCCATGTGGACCACCAACCTCACCGGCAGCAAAGCGAATGCAAACCAGTTCATCATAGCGGCTGCGGCAGCGATCGCCCTGGGTCTTTATTCGTTTACACTGCCCAAATGCCCGCCGAAAAAGCGCCTGGCCAAAGGAGCTTCTGTTATCGAATTGCTGGGGCTGAACGCATTTTCGCTTTTTGCCCGGTACAAAATGGCTTTGTTTTTTGTTTTCTCTGTGTTTTTGGGAGCGGCATTGCAGCTCACCAATATGTACGGGGACACTTTTCTCGACGACTTTAAGAAGGTACCTCAATACGGGCCAGACTCTTTCGTGGTTAAATATTCCACGATTATTTTATCGATTTCGCAGATCGCAGAAACAGTGTTTATTCTTACCATCCCGTTTTTCCTGCGACGTTTCGGTATTAAAAAGGTAATGCTGTTTTCCATGCTGGCCTGGACCATCCGTTTCGGCTTATTCTCCTATGGTAATCCGGAAGATGCCTTGTGGATGATTGTTCTTTCCTGTATCGTGTACGGACTGGCCTTTGACTTTTTCAATATTTCCGGTTCGTTGTTTGTGGAAACCACTACCGACCCGGCTATCCGGTCCAGTGCGCAGGGGGTATTTATGATGATGACCAACGGGATCGGCGCCTTTCTCGGAAGTAAAATAAGCGGCTATGTAATAGATACCTATTACACGTTGAAATTTGCAGACACGGAAAGCCTGCTGAAGCATTTCAACATCACCGATGTAAGTAATCCTGCCATCCAGGAAATCCTGAAGGGGAATAAGGTATTGGCAAACGGTGTTTTACAGGACCCCGTTTTTCTAAGGCAATGGTCGCCCATCTGGCTTTCCTTTGCTATTTATGCGCTGGTAGTAGCGGTATTATTTGCCATTTTCTTCAGGCATAAGCATGATCCGGCTGCAGCTGCAACGGTAAGCCATTAACAAGGACGGATCGGGTGCAAGAATAAAAAAACCTGCCCGACGGGCAGGTTTTTTTCAAAAAGAAGAGGGGCTTAAATATGTGCCTCGATCTTTTTCACAAAGTTTGATTTGGCCTGTGCGCCAACCAGTTTGTCCACGACCTGGCCGCCTTTGATAAACAGGATGGCAGGGATAGAAGTGATCCCGTAGTTCATCGATACCTGCGGGTTATTGTCTACGTTCACCTTGCCCACGTTCACCTTGCCATCATATTCTTTTGACAGCTCTTCGATCACCGGCCCGATCGCCCGGCAGGGTCCACACCATTCTGCCCAGAAATCCACCACACTCAGTTTATCAGAAGCCAGTACGTCCGACTGGAAGTTTGCATCGTTGAATTCTTTTGCCATTGTATTGAGTTTAAAATTTTTAGTGTTTCTATACGGTTGGAACTGCAAATTTAGTTCCGATCCATAATAACCCGCAAGGTTGGCATAAAGTTGTGCAAAACCCTGCAATTTTTGTCCGGATCCACCGGCCGGGATGGCATATACGGAATCAGCCACCGGTCAGGATTTTACCAGTTCTACCTGCACGTCCAGTTCCGGCTTTTCCTCCAGGAAATGGATCAGCTCTTCGTTCATTTCAATGCCCTTGCCGGATGTTACCAGGCTGATCTTCATGTTGTTGCGAGGTTCCTTCAGCACAAACCGCAGGGTAGACGGCCCGGGGTAATGTTTCAGGTTTTTCTCCACGAAGCCGATCACATCGCTGTTCACATACTGCGGGTGCACTTCGATATTCACCTGGCGCGTGAGCTGCTTTTTCATGGTCTCGGCCAGCGATACGCTTGTCAGCTTGAACTCGTACTCGTCCTTGTTGTACCGCTGCTTGAAATAGCCGGTGATATAAACCGTTTGTCCCTGCAGCAGGAAGGGGGAGTGGCGCAGGTAATCTTCGCTGAACAGCACGATTTCCGTTTTGCCGGTATAGTCTTCAATGACAAAGCTGCCGTACTTGTTGCCGCTGCGGGCAATCTTGTGCTGGGCATCGGCCACCAGCCCCAGCACGCGGAACATGCGGCCCGGGTTGGGCTGCAGCCTGATGGAGTCCCTGAACTCGTTGAACTCATTCATGGGCGTGAGGCCATAGTGCTTCATTTCAAAACGGTAGTGATCCAGCGGGTGCCCGCTCAGGAACATACCGGTCACTTCTTTTTCATAACCCAGCTTCTCGGTCAGCGACCAGGTGGCACGGTCGGCCAGGCGAGGCGGGGGTATCTCCATGCTGATGGGCAGATCGCCAAACAGGGTGTTGGTGGTGGTAGCGTTCTGTGCCGCGATCACCTGTCCGTACTTGATCACTTTTTCCAGCCCGGTTACGGCCTCGCCTTCGGCCATGTGGAAGTATTGTGCCCGGTGATGTTCGGGAAAACAGTCGAAGGTGCCGGCATAGGCCAGGCTTTCCAGCGTTTTTTTGTTGACGGTGCGCTGGTTGATCCGTTTGATAAACTCAAAAATGTTTGCAAACGCCCCCCCTTTCAGCCGCTCGGAAATAATGCTTTCCACGGCAGCTTCGCCCACGCCTTTCAGTCCGCCCAGCCCGAAGCGGATCTCGCCTTTCCGGTTCACGGCAAAGCCTTTCAACGACTCGTTCAGGTCGGGGCCGAGCACTTTGATGCCCATCCGCTTACACTCTTCCATAAAGAAGGTGATCTTGTCGATGCTGCCGGCGTTGTTCAGCACGGCCGCCATGTATTCGGAGGGATAGTGCGCTTTCAGGTAAGCGGTCTGGTAAGCGACAAACGCGTAACAGGTGGAGTGCGATTTGTTAAAGGCGTACTGGGCAAAGGCTTCCCAGTCGGTCCATATCTTTTCCAGCTTGTCTTCCGGGAGCGATCTGGCCTTGGCGCCATCGATGAACTGCGTCTTCATCTTGTCCAGGATGGACTTTTGCTTTTTTCCCATCGCCTTGCGCAGTACGTCGGCGTCGCCCTTGCTGAAGCCGGCCAGCTTTTGCGCCAGCAGCATCACCTGTTCCTGGTATACCGTGATGCCGTAGGTTTCCTCCAGGTATTCGGCCATCTCCGGCAGATCGTAAGAGATGGGATCGCGGCCATGTTTCCGGTTCACATAGTCCGGGATATAGGCCATCGGGCCCGGCCGGTACAGGGCATTCATGGCGATCAGGTCGCCGAATTTATCGGGCTTCAGCTCGCGCAGGTATTTCTGCATACCGGGGCTTTCGAACTGGAACGTACCGATCGTGGAGCCATGCTGGTACAGTTCAAAAGTTTTCTGGTCGTCCAGCGCTACTGTTTCAATATCGATCGTCAGGTCATGGTTCTGTTTGATCAGCTGCAGGGCATTCTTGATGATGGTCAGGGTTTTCAATCCCAGGAAGTCCATCTTGATAACGCCTGCGTCTTCGATGATGCTGCCTTCGATCTGGGTCACCCACAGCGAAGAGTCTTTGGACGTAGCTACAGGGATCAGTTCGGTCAGGTCTTTGGGCGCGATGATGATGCCGGCTGCGTGGATACCGGTATTGCGGACCGACCCTTCCAGCCTTTCGGCTTCGTGCAATACTTTGCCGGCTACCGTGGTTTCATCGTTATAGATTTCACGCAGCTTTTTTACGTTTTCCAGGTCGTCGTTGCCCAACCCGTCTTTTTCTTCCAGCGACTTTTCACCGTCCTTCGCTTTGAGCGGCGCATGCAGTACGCGCTTGAGCTCTATGCCGGGGCGATCCGGCACCAGCTTGGCCAGCGCATTGGACTCGACCAGCGGCAGGTCCATTACCCGGGCTACGTCCTTGATGCTCATTTTGGCAGCCATGGTACCGTAGGTGATGATCTGCGCCACCTGGTTCTTGCCGTATTTGTCCACCACGTAGTCGATCACTTTCTGCCGGCCTTCGTCGTCGAAGTCCGTATCGATATCGGGCATCGACTTCCGGTCCGGGTTCAGAAAACGTTCAAACAGCAGGTTGTACTTGATGGGGTCGATATTGGTGATGCCGGTGCAATAGGCCACTACCGATCCTGCTGCCGAGCCGCGGCCCGGCCCGATATATACTTTTTGTTCGCGCCCTGCACGGATAAAATCGCTCACGATGAGGAAGTAGCCGGCAAAGCCCATCGTTTTGATGGTGAACAGCTCAAAACGGATGCGTTCATCGATCTCCGGGGTGATCTCGTTGTATCTTTTTTTTGCGCCTTCCCAGGTGATGTGTTCAAGATATTGATCCTGCGACGAAAATTCTTTCGGCACCTGGAAAAAGGGCAGCAGGATATCTTTCTTCAGGTTCAGCAGGTCGATCTTGTCTACGATCTCGTTGGTATTATCGATCGCTTCCGGCAGATCGTGAAATACCCTGGTCATTTCCTGCGTGGTCTTGAAGTAGAACTGGTCGTTGGGAAAGGCAAAGCGTTTGTCCTTCACCAGCACATCGTCGTCGGAGAACTCGCGCAATGCCGGGGTGGCTACTTTTTCGCCGGTATTGATGCAGAGCAGGATGTCATGGGCGTTGAAGTCGGACTGCTCCACGTAGTGCGAGTCGTTGCTCGCAATGATCTTCACGTTGTATTTGCGGGCCAGCTTTATCAATACCAGGTTCACTTTGTCCTGCTCAGGCATGTTATGCCGCTGCAGTTCTACATAATAGTCGTCCTGGAATACGTTCAGCCACCACTTGAATTCATTTTCAGCCTCTTCCTCTCCTTTTTTCAGGATGGCCTGTGGTACCATGGCGCCAAGGCAGCAGGTGGTGGCGATCAGCCCTTCGTGGTGGCGGAGAATGAGCTCTTTGTCGATGCGGGGATACTTGCTGTACATACCCTCGATAAAGCCCAGCGAGGTGAGCTTGATCAGGTTGCGGTAGCCCTGTTCGTTCTTTGCGAGCAGTATCTGGTGATGACGCTGGTCTTTCTTGTCCTTGGTAAAGGTTTTCTGGTGCCGGTCCGTAGTCAGGTAAAACTCGCAGCCAACGATCGGTTTTACTTTCGGCTTGCCGTTTTCGTCCTTGTGCTTATAAGCTTCTGCCACGAACTCGAACACGCCGAACATGTTGCCGTGATCGCTGATGGCCAGGGCGGGCATGCCGTCGGTGATCGCCTTTTTATAAAGGTTCTGGATGGAGGCTGCGCCGTCCAGCAGGGAAAACTGGGTGTGTACGTGGAGATGGGAAAATTTCATGGTCGATCGTCGTGTCGAAACGGCAAATTTCCGATAGTTTAGGCAATGAAAGAAGCAATGTTTATTTCTTGTGCACTAAACATCGGGGTGCACCGGGCTGGCTTTAGTTGCATAAACATTGTAATGTATCAGGAGAAAAAACAGAGATGAATGAATCACAAAGGCTCATTATCAAGGTGATCGCACAATATTATTTTTCTTTATTTCGTTACAGCAACATTGGTTTTTCACATTTATAACCTATATTTTTGCAGGAATGTGCTGTGAAGAAGACGCAGCACCGGCGAATCATCCGAAATTACTAACCCATGGTCAAAACCATTCTGCCTGCTTTAGTGATTCTTGCTGCGCTGACCAGCTGCTCCAGCCTGAAACCGTTGCAGTCCGGCAATGCTTCAGCCTCCCGTACTGCGGCGCCAGCTGATAAGAAAAGCAATATCAATTTCCTGGACGATATAAATGTGTCCACAGGTGCCGTTCCGGCACCCCGGCACGAACCGGCCGGCAAGACCGCAGGTCCTTCGGCCAATACGAATATACCGGACAATAATGCCAGGACCGGGAATGCTTCTTTCTACCGCCCCACGATCGAGAATGCTTCGGCCCTGCAGCTGAAATATGCCGTGCTCCTGAATGTGGAGGTGGAACTGCTGGATAACAATGCACTGCTTGCCCATATCGACGATTGGTATGGTACCAGGTACCGCCTGGGCGGCACTACGCGCAGCGGGATCGACTGTTCCGCTTTTGTCCAGGCCGTTTATCTTTCCGCCTTCGCGGTGCCATTACCGCGTACAGCCCGCGAGCAATACCAATCTTCTCATATCATTTCTGCTACCGAACTGCGCGAAGGCGACCTGGTATTTTTCAATACCACGGGAGGTATCTCGCATGTAGGCATTTACCTTCAGAACAATAAGTTTATTCATGCCTCCAGCTCGTCCGGCGTTATCATCAGCGACATGTACGAACCCTATTATGTCAGGCGTTTTGTAGGCGCCGGCAGGGTAGAAAAGCCGGGCGCCAGCATCCGGTAATGTTATTCTTTCCGGTCGATCAATCCCAGTCTTCTGCGTATCGTTTGCAGCACCGGTTCAATGTCGGCCGATAGCCGGAAACCGATGACGGCAGCCCCGTACAGCAGTATAAATGCGGCGCACCGCAGCACCATCCCGCCAAACCCATGTACATGCCTGAACAGGAAGTAGCAGATCATGCAGCTGCCGCCAGCCAGCAATAAGGTATAAAGCGTCTGGATGGTAAACGGCCACAGCCTGAACTTCTTCCACAGGAAAATAATGCGAATGAGGTTGTATACGGATATGGAGACCAGGTTGGCAATAGCGGGCCCTGTAATATCATAACGCCGGGTCAGCAGCAGGGTGAGCGGCAGCATCAGCACCAGGAGGACCATGCCGCTCAGCAGGTCGAATTTCCAGTAGTTGGACGTGCCGATGATCTGGGAATTGACGCCCGTGCCCATGTCGATGATGCGTGTGATGCCCAGCAGCAGGAATGCGTGGTACCCCAGCAGGTAATCTTCCTTCAGGTTGAAGGTGTAAATAAGTTCGGTATAGTTGAGGGCAATGAGAACGAATACACCGCTTGCAAAGATGAACTGGTTCAGCGAAGAGCGTTCGTAGATGCGCTGCAGCGATGCCATGTTCTTGTCCTTCCAGGCACGGGCCAGGTGGGGAATGGAAGCGGATATAATGGCCCGCTGCGGAGCCTGGATCACGCTGGTGAATATCTGCGCCAGCCCGAAGATGCCGGCTTTGGCCACCCCGTCCTGCAATACGGAGGCAATGACGATGGAATCGAATACCTGTGACAGGGTGAATATAACAGTACCGGAATAAACAAAGGCGCAAAGCGCAGCAATTTTAGAAAGATAGCGGCGGCTTACCTTGCTGGCGCGAAAAGTGAAGTGGATCTTTTTGGTAAGCACCAGGTACAGGAACAGCGTGACCGCAATGGCTGGATAGGTAAACGCATAGAGCTTGATAAAAAGATCATAGTCTTTGATCACGTTCATGAAAAAGAGCACGATAAGCACGGTGGCCAGCAAGCGCCATTGCACTTCTTTCAGAAAATTGGTCAGCACCGGTTTGCCGATATTCCAGGTGTAGGATTCCAGTACGGTATAGATGGTCAGGCCCAGGCCCATCGGGAATATCCAGTTGTAATAAACCAGCAGCATGGGGGAGTGCTCGCCAAACTTCCGGATCACGAGATCTTTGAATGCCCAGCCTGCCAGCACTACGAACAGGAATCCAATGGAGCTGACGATCAGCGCCCAGGTGATCATGTCATTTTTGCGCGGAGGCAGGTGATCGTTGTAGTAGTGATAAAACTTATAGATATACGCTGGCATGGCCATGGAGGCAAACGCCATCATCATCGTAGCGATAGCGATGAAGATGCTCGTAAGGCCATATTGCTCCGGGGTAAAATTGCGAATGCCGTGTTTGGTAAAGAAATACGTATTCAGCAGGCCGATGGCAAAACCGATATAAATAACAATGGAAGCAATAATACTTTGCCGGCGGATCCTGCTCATGCGGTAAAGGTAGTGGTAGGAAATGAAAGCGAACAGCGGACGCTTACGGGCGTCTGCCGGTCTTAGTCTGTTTTTTTGCTGGTGATGTAGAAATTTGGATTGATGGTAAAGCGGTTTTCATCCTGACCGGCAGGAATGGCAAGCGATTGCCAGCCATCGGTGCGGGGATGGATCCATTGCTCTGCAGAACCGAATGAAACCAGCAGCGGCATATCGAACCCGACGAGGGCGTTGGCCCACCGGTATTGCACGGCGCCGTCTTTTATCCTGTATTCCAGCTCCGGTATACGGGATGTACGCAGGTATTGCTCAAAAATTATGGAAAGATCTTTTCCGGATTGGCGCGACAGGTATTGTTCCACATCGGCCGAGGTGACGGTGCTGTGGTAAAACTCCCTGTTCAGCCCGCGGAGCAGCTGCCTGAAGAGGCTGTCGTTGCCGATCACCTGCCGGATGGTATGCAGCAGGTTGGCTCCTTTGGCGTACATATCGCCGCTGCCTTCTTTGTTGATGCCATAGGGGCCGATGACCGGTTTGTCATTCTGTATGTTCTGGCGTATGCCGCGTGCATATTCATCAGCAGCTTTTTTACCATACTGGCATTCTACGAAAAGGACCTCGGAATAATCGGTGAATCCTTCGTGCACCCACATGTCGGCAATATCGTCGGTGGTGATATTGTTGCCAAACCACTCATGACCGGTTTCGTGGATGATGATATAATCCCATTTCAATCCCCAGCCGGTGCCGGACAGGTCCATACCCAGGTAGCCGTCCTTGTATTGGTTGCCATAGGCCACGGCGCTTTGATGCTCCATGCCCAGGTGCGGGGTTTCTACCATCTTATAGCTGTCTTCGTAAAAAGGGTAGGGGCCAAACCAGTATTCAAAGCATTTCATCATGGGGGGTACATCGCGGCCAAATTGCTTTTTGGCCTTCTCCACGCTGTAATCCATCACCCAGTAGCTGCAGTCGAGTTTACCTTTTTCACCCGCATAGGCCCCGGTCCAGTTAACGTATTTGCCGATATAGGGAACAATGGTGTAGTTGTTGATCGGGCTCTTCACTTCCCATTCCCAGGTGGCGGTATGGTTGCGGAGGGACGTCTTTTTTTTCAACCGGCCGTTGCCCACCGCTACCAGCGTATCCGGAACGGTGATGGATAGACTGGCCCCGTTTTCCGGTTCGTCGCTTTGGTGGTCTTTGCAGGGATACCATACGCTGGCGCCCAGTCCCTGGCAGGCTACGGTCATCCAGGGCCGCCCCATGGCATCGGTGGTCCAGATCCAGCCGCCGTCCCACGGTGGGTTCACGGCACGCCTGGGCTTGCCGGAAAAGTAAATGGTGAGCGTGTAGCGGTTTTGCTCCCGCTGGCGGGGCCTTGGTGCAAAATACTTGTCTCCCGGTTCTACGTAATAGACATTTCCTTCCCGGCGGTAATTCGTGATCCGGAAACCGTCGCCCCTGATGCTGTCGATCTGCATCGGTTGCTGCAGGTCTATTTGCATCACCTTTTTCTTTGCTTCGCCGGAGGCGAGAAAGGTAATGGTATTGACACCGCGGATGGTTTGGGAGGCATAATCGGGCGTTACGGCAATGGCATAATGGATCACATTCCACCAATTGCGGCCCGGGCCGATGCTTCCGCGCAGCGTATCCTGGTGCGTGTATTGTGCAGAGCAGGACATGATAGCAAGGAACAGACCGGCAGCGGTAAAGAAGTATTTCACGGACGAATGTGTTTGGATTGTAAATTTAGCCGTAAATGTAAGGCATGGATGTTAAAGTAATAAACCGCCGGCAGGTGATACATGTCCTGCTGGGAGCCGTTTGCCTGCTCCTGGCCGCCTGTTCGGGTAAAAAACAGACCAGCCGTGCCGTTTTTCATTACAACGAGGTGACCGGCATCGCTTCGCTCGATCCCGCCTTTGCCAAAAACCAGTCTACCATGTGGCCGGCTCACCAGCTGTTCAATACGCTGGTAGAGACCGATGACAGCCTGCATATCGTTCCGTCGCTCGCCAGGCGGTGGGAGGTGTCTGCGGACAGGCTGGTATACACGTTTTACCTGCGCAGCGATGTGTTTTTTCATGACGATCCTTCGTTCCCGGAGGGAAAGGGAAGAAAGCTGACCGCTGCGGATGTGGTGTATAGCTTTTCCAGGATTATGGACAAGCGGACGGCCAGTCCAGGCGCCTGGATATTCAATGGCAAGGTGGCAGACCGCAATCCCTTTACAGCCATCGATGATACCACGTTCCGGCTGCAACTGCTGCGGCCCTATCATCCTATCCTCGGTATTCTTTCCATGCAGTATTGTTCCATCGTGCCGGAGGAAGCCGTGGAAAAATACGGCAACGATTTCAGGCGCCACCCGGTGGGCACAGGCCCCTTCCGGTTGGTGGCATGGGAAGAGGGTCAGGCGCTGATCCTGGCACGCAATGGCCATTACTTTCAAACAGATAGTGCCGGCAACCGGCTTCCGTACCTGGACGGCATCAAAGTGACGTTTTACGACAGCAGGGCCACCGAATTTCTCCTGTTCCGCCAGGGAAAGCTTGATTTTATCAATGATATCGATCCCTCTTTCAAAGATGAAGTACTGACCAGGCAGGGCACGCTGCGAAAGGAGTGGCAGGGCCAGCTGCGGCTGCATACAAGTCCTTACCTGAACACCGAATATTTCGGCATCCTGGTGGACCCGGCCAACCCCCTGGTGCAGGGTTCGCCGCTGCGCATCAAAAAGATCAGGCAGGCGATCAATTACGGGTTCGACCGGCGCAAAATGATCCTGTACCTCCGCAACTCGCTGGGTACCACCGCCGAATCCGGGTTTGTACCCGCCGGACTGCCTTCCTTCGATTCCGTACAGGTAAAAGGATATACGTATGATCCTGCTAAAAGCCGGCAACTGCTGGCCGAAGCGGGATTTCCCGGTGGCGCCAGCCTGCCGGCGATCAGGCTGCTGACGATCGCCGTGTACTCCGACCTGGCCGATTACATAGCGCGGCAACTGGCCGAAGTGGGCATACGCGTGCAGGTGGAAACCGTGAAAAAATCATTGCTGCTGGACATGACGGCCAATGCCAGCGCCCTGTTCTTCCGGGCCAGCTGGATCGCCGATTACCCGGATGCGGAAAACTATCTGTCCGTTTTTTATTCCAAAAACCCGGCACCGCCCAACTATACCCGCTACCGGAACCCGCAGTTTGATGCCCTGTTTGAAAAAGCACTGCAGGAGACCAGCGACTCGCTGCGCTACCGCTTGTACCGCCAGGCCGATCAGCTGATGATCGCGGATGCACCCATCGTTCCGCTATGGTACGACAAAGTGATACACCTGGTGCAGAACCATGTGGAGGGATTCAATCCCAATGCGCTGAACCTGCTGGAGCTGCGAAGAGTGAGGATGAAGTAGGAGTCCGAAATCAGAAACCGGAGGTCCCGGGTCTGAGGCGGGCTTTATGCTTTTAACTTATTGCTTCCGGTTTCAGGCCCCCGGCTCATTGCCTCAGCTTGTCCTTAAATACTTTCCTGAACTTGTCTACTTTGGGGCGGATGACGATGCGGCAATAGGGGTTTTCGTTTTCGTTGTTGTCGAAGTATTGCTGGTGATAGTCTTCTGCGGGGTAGAATTTGGTGAAGGGCGTGATCTCCGTCACGATCGGTTTGTCAAATGCGCCGCTTTTGTCAAGGGCTTCCTTATACTTTTCCGCTTTTTCTTTTTGCTCCGCATTGTGGTAAAAAATACCGCTGCGGTATTGGGTGCCCACATCATTGCCCTGCCGGTTGAGGGTGGTGGGGTCATGGGTTTCCCAGAATACTTCCAGCAGCTCGTCGAAGGATATTTTGGAGGGATCGTAGGTGATTTGCAGGCACTCGGCATGACCGGTGGTGCCGGCGCATACTTCTTTGTAGGTCGGGTTTTCAGTTTGGCCGCCGGTATAGCCGGATACGGCGCTGATCACACCATCCAGCTGTTCGAAAATGGCTTCGGTACACCAAAAACACCCGTTGGCAAAGGTGGCGGTGTCGGTATTGGTATTGGCTGTTGTTGTATGGTTCATATTGCTGATTGTATTAGTGTTGGGGCCGGTAGCCGGCGATTGCTGGGCGCAGGACGAAAGAGAGGAAAGCGCCACGGCGGCCAGGCTGATTGCTGCAAACAGTTGCTGTTTCATGATATGGATCAATTTTCGGTCATTTTTTCTATTCTTCACAGCAGCAGGTACGGGTATAACAATATTCCGGTTTGAAAGTTTATACACTTTAACACAGCGGACGATTACCTTTGCGGACCGGATTTTTTAATCCGCTACCGGACCATGAAGTTATACCCTGAATCGGCATACCTGCAACTGGAATTTGATAAGGTGAGGAGCCTGCTGGCGGCTTTTTGCCAGGCCGATCATGCCCGGCAGAAAGCGCTGAACCTGCGCATCCACACCCGCCGGGAGTTTATCGAAACGGAGCTGAAACAAAGCCACGAATACCGCCAGCTGCTGCAAAACAGCATTTATTTTCCCAACGATACGGTGCTCAACCTGGCCCGGGAGCTGAAATTGCTGTCGGTGCCCGGGGCCGTGCTCAACGGTGAAGAGCTGATGCAGCTGCGAAAGCTGGCCGAGAGCATGGAAAAGATCTTTCGCTGGTTCGATGCCGAACGGAGAACCGCCTACCCGGCGCTGGCGCTGGTGATCAGGGATACCTACTACGAAAAGGCGATCATTGGCCTTATCGACGAGGTGCTGGACGAGTACGGGCAGGTGAAGGACAATGCATCGGACGAGCTGCGGCAGATCCGCATGAGCCTGTACCGCAAGCGCAATGAACTGCGCCGGATGTTTGAAAAGATCGTGGCGCGCCTCAACAAGCAGGGCTACCTGGCGGAGATCGAAGAAAGCTTTATGAACGGCCGGCGGGTAGTGGCCGTATTTGCAGAGCAGAAAAGGACCGTAAAAGGCATCCTGCACGGCGAAAGCGACAGCCGTAAGACCGCTTTCGTGGAGCCGGAAGAGACCATCGGGCTGAACAACGAAGTGTCCGAACTGGAAAACGATGAGCGCAAGGAGGTATACCGTATCCTGCGGGAGCTGACGGCCCGTTTGTCGGCTTATGCCTCCCTGCTATTCGTATACCATACCGTTACCGGCGAATATGATTTTATCCGCGCCAAGGCCAAGCTGGCCCTGGACATCAACGGCGAATACCCGCTGGTGGCCGACAAGGCGCATGTGCACCTGGTGCAGGCTTATCACCCGCTGCTGTATCTCTACAACCGCCGGGCCGGCAAGCCGGTTATCCCGGTCAACATTACGCTGGACGAGGCCAACCGGATCCTTGTGATCAGCGGACCCAATGCCGGCGGTAAGACCGTGACCATGAAGACGGTGGGCCTGCTGCAAATGATGGTGCAGAGCGGCCTGCTGGTGCCGGTGCACCCATCCTCGCAGTTCGGCATTTTCAAGCAGCTGATGATCCATATCGGCGACACGCAGAGCCTCGAGTTTGAGCTGAGCACCTACAGCAGCCATTTGATCCATATGAAGCATTTCATGGAGAATGCGAATGGCAAAACGTTGTTCTTCATCGACGAGCTGGGTAGCGGAAGCGACCCCAATCTGGGCGGCGCCTTTGCCGAAGTGATCCTGCAGGAGCTGGGCCGCAGGCATGCGTTCGGCATTGTGACCACGCACTACCTGAACCTGAAAGTGATGGCCGGCAAAACACCCGGTATCATCAACGGCGCCATGGCTTTTGATGAGCAGCACCTGCAGCCGCAGTACAAGCTCATCATCGGCAAGCCCGGCAGTTCCTATACCTTTTCCATTGCCGAGCGGATCGGGCTCGACAAAGCGCTGATCAACCGCGCCAGGAGCCTGGTGGATGAAGACCAGTTCCGGCTGGATAAGCTGCTGAACCGTACCGAGCAGGACCTGCGCGACCTGGAGAAGAAGGAAAAAGAGCTACACCAGTTGCTGAAAGAGAACGAGCGGCTGAAAAAGGAGATGGAGCAGGTGATGGGCCGCGAACGGCACCGCCAGCAGGTGGAACTGCTGAAGGAGCAGAACCGCGTGTCGGAAGAGCGGATCGCTTACCTGAAAGACATGGAGCGAAAGCTGAAGCAACTGCTGATCGAGTGGCGAAAGGAGGAGGACAAGAACAAAGTGATCAAACAGATGTATGCCCTGCTGTTCAAAAAGAACGAGCAGAAGGCGGTGAGCAAGATGCAGAAAAAGATCGATTCGAAGTTTGCCGAAGTGGGTGGCGATATCAAAGTAGGGGATAAGGTGAAGATGAAACGCAATCACCAGGTGGGCGAAGTGATGGAGCTGCGTGGTAAGCGCGCCGTGGTGAAGATCGGGCTGCTGCCCATGCAGGTGGAGATCGGCGACCTGGTGGTGGTGAAGGAAAAAGCAGTGGAATAAAGCATCGCGAAGTCGTGGTCTTACCTGAAAGAGGGAATGATTTTTTCAAACAATGGAAAATAATGCGCTTCGTCGCTGGTAAAGCAGCGGTACTCGATCATGATCCTTTTCCGGCCCACTTCCTTTTGCTGAACCACCAGGTAGCCGACTTTATTGTTTTCGCTGATCCCTTCACCCCGTTTTACAATGATCACGGAATGTTTTGAGATCAGTGAGTTCGTCGTCTTATCAAAATAGGGAGACCCGTGATCCGGCTTATCGTTCATTCCTCCCTGCAGGTTTTGCAGCCGGATCGCGCTGCTTTCGATGGTGTCTCTCACCGTTTGTACATATCCGGTTGACCCGCGGAGTGAATCAATTGTAACGGTAATGGAAGTCTGATCGTTTATTGTTGTAGAATCTTTGGGTACGAAAATAAACAGGGCGATCGCTTTTTGCGCCTGCAGGAAATCGTCAAAATCCGCCTTATGTCGCCGGTAAATAGTGGCCATTTCCGCATAGGTGACACGCCGCCATGCAGCGGTATCGACCTGCAGGGAAATATTGTATTCCGCCAGGCTATGCGAAAATTTATTGGGTTGTGCAAAGCACAGCAGGGAAGAAAAGATAAGAACCGGTACCAGTAGTACTTGCCGTTGCATGCAGTAGGTTTATGACGGAAAAATAGTGAAATCAGGCCCGGATCGTCAATAAAAACTGTTAAGCCGCTCA